>NZ_JAELTO010000005.1 GCF_016428875.1 Xylophilus sp. ASV27 | reverse complement strand
GCTGGCCGCGTTTGGCAAGCTGCGAACCCGCTTCGAGCGCCGCATCGACATTCATGTCGCGCTGCTTTCCCTGGCTTGTTGTGTCATCTGTGCTCGCAACCTCCCTTTGTTTTGTTAGCCGCTCTTATGAGGTCAAACTGACCACTGGTGCAATATCAAAAGAAGGCCACCTTGGATCGCGACAAAGACCTCAGCGGCTGGTCGCACGGTCACAAGGACTGCTCCTGCCCAGCCTTCAGAAGAGATCACCGCTGAACCTGGGAATCTCCGCCACCTGCCCCAACAAAAAATCCGCCCTGGCCACCACGTAATCCGCCAGGGTGCGAACAAAGGGCCGCTCCTCCTGCACATACACGGGGTCCAGGGCCTGCGCCCTCGCCTCCTCCCGCGTCCACTCGCAGAGCTGCTTCAGTTCGCGTGCGAACGTGCGCCGGGGGAATCCCAGTCGCTCGCATAAGTCGGCCAGCGCGAACGACTTCACGTCCGGCAGCGCGAACCCGTCGCCGAAGGCCATCGCCAGTTCCTGATCGATGTGGCGGGCGTCGTACAAGGCCACGCTGACCAGGTCGTAGAACGGCGCCACCGCCAAGGCATCACCCCGCCCGAAGAAGGAGATGTTCTTGCCATGCGCATCGCTGTTGCCCAGCAGCAGCGTGGTGATCGCCCAGAAGGCCATCTGCCGGATGCCGACGGCCGCATTCGACAGATGCGGCCGCAGCGTGGACAGAGCCTCGAAGCTAGCGCCGTCGCGGATGTGCCGAACGTCCTCTGCGTTGCCCAGCGGACGCTCGTACTTGTGCGATACAGGCAGGTTCAGCGCTTGGCAGCCGTCGATGACGTGCAGTCTGCGCACATTCCCGTCGTCACGCACCCGGTCGAAACGTTCGACGCACAGGACCGGCGCGGGCACACGCAGGATCTCCACCTCGGCCGCCCAGTTCTCCTTCAAGCGCCGCTGGCCGAGCCGGTTGACCAGTCGCATGCAGAAATGCTCATTGGCCACCATGCAGGGCAGCTTGTCGTTCAACGGCTCGGGCTTGAGGATGTGCGTCGACGAGAGCGAGCCATCCGCCAGGAACAAGGCATCGCCTTCGCGCAGCACCAGCAGCTTGTCCTGGTAGCCCGCCACCGACATGCGCACCTTGTCGTCCCATATCGCGAACGGAATCCTGTTACGGTCATCGATGCGCTGCTGCAGCTCGGCAAGTGCCACGGGGCGCCGCTGCGCCTCTTGCGCCTGCGGCAGTTGCCCTGCGGGCAGGAAGCTCAGGGCACCCGCCGTCTCGCGGCCCAGCACCCGGATCAGGCCAAAGATATTGCTCTTCTGGACATGGGTGAAACTGGAGACCACATCCAGCGCCCGCCCTTCGGGCAGCAGGTTGTCGATGAAGCGCCGCACCGCCACCGCAGACACTTCACCGTCGAGAGGGATATGCGGCGACAGTTGGAATCGGTGTGCACGCTGGCGCCAAGCTGCGCCGTACGTGAGGCTGAATTGATCCTGCGCTGGATAGAACGCGAGCCGCCCGACCAAGTCCGTGCCGAAGAACACGTCTAGCGCGAGATCCAGGCCCTGGGCAGGGAATGCACTGCTCATTCGGACCCCTGCTGCTGCGCCACGTCCTTGAGCTTAAGCGCCTGTTCCCTGGAAACGACCAAGACCTCCAGCCCAAGCCCCTCCAGAACCTTGAACAGGCGGTCGGTAGTAATCGACTTCCCGTTCTCCAGGCGCGACAGCACATCGGCCGAGATGCCGCAGAACGCGGCTGCATCGTCGATGCGCATGCGGGCCTGTGCCCGCGCGTTGCGTACGGCCGCACCCAACCCTTCGAGGCTTTCAACCCGAGGATCGCTGGAGGGATGTGTGGAGGGAAGACGCCGTGCCATGCTCAACCATAGTTCTGGAATAACGAAACTATAGTCGACAACCAAGGACTTGTCGAAAATATTCCGAATTTACGGAACTATTAGAGAATTCATAGGGAGGCATCTATTATTCCGTCATTCCGAAACAAACTGATAACTTCCCTCGTGAGTCACAAGCTGGAACCGATATATCGGGGCCCTGACGGAGTTTACGAAGGCCGTTGCCGGACAGGCCGAGCAGAAGTGCACGGGGCAGTTGCGCATATTGGGGGGCGCATGCACACATGCAGATTTGCGCGCGTGATTGCGCTGGAGCTCATCGGCATTTCTCGTGTCACCGGCAGCCTGTGTGCGCAGCGTCGCGCGTACACGCTTGTACGACTCGCCGCTGTGCGATGTCGGATTCGCACCACCCTGGGCCTGGATCCAGTGGCGAACGTCATCGACCCGCCAAGCAGTCACGCCGAAAAACAGCTTGACCGCCGCGGGGAAGGTTCCGGCTGCGACATGGCGCCACAGCGTCGAATTGGAGACGGGCACCAGGGCCAGGACTTGCGGCAAGCGCATGAAGCCGGTCAAAGAGCCATCAGAGGCCACGATGTAGGTGGCACCGGCGGATTCGAAAGGGGTGAGTTGAAGCAACCGGAAATTTTCTCCGCATGGGTGAACAGGCACTTGGCCGTGATATGAAGAAGGCTCGACTCACCCCAGGTGAGCTTGCTGTCGTCGATCAGTGCCACGATGTCGCTGGACTCGACTTCGCGCACGCTGAGCGAGCCAAACCTGTTTTCGACCCGTTTGAGGTGGCGCGAGTAGCAGACCCTGGTGCTCTTGGCCAGCGTGACGAGCACCTTCTGGCGATAGTCCTGGATCAGTTGGCGAACTGTCCAGTCCTTCGCCAACGCGGCCTTGGCCTTGACCCGCTCGGCCATCGGGTTCTTGCCTTGTGCGATCTCGGCCCGCTTGACCAGGGCCATCGTCCGCGCTTCGGACAAGCCAATAGCCGGATAGGGACCAAGAGTCATCTCCGGCCGCCGTGTGCCATGTCGATACCGCAGTACCCACGCCGCGTTGCCTGCGGCCGACAGCGTGAAGATCAGCCCACCTCCATCGCTCATCGACAGCGGCTTGCCCGCTTTGATCCACTGCCTGAGCTGCAGGTCAGAAAGCAGCCCGCCTTTGCTTGCCATGTTCGTTCTCCTAGTGCCGACAGGCTTGGCCGGATCGTCCGGCTGGTCACCCGCCAGGTCACCCAATTCTGTTGAAACAGGGTGGCACTCCGCGACACTAAAAGACAGCTTCCTTACCGAAAACTCCTTACAGAACAATCACTTATGCATGGAGACTGAAACGGAGTGGCACCCCGTGAATCGTCAAAGTAAGACGATGTCGTATTGCTCCTGCGCCATGGCCGTTTCGGCTTGCAGGGAGATCGGCTTGCCGATGAAGTCCGACAGCTCGGCCAGGTGCTGGCTCTCCTCGTCGAGGAACAGTTCCACGACCTTGGGCGAAGCCACCACCCGGAATTCGCGCGGGTTGAACTGGCGCGCTTCGCGCAGGATCTCCCGCAGGATGTCGTAGGTGACGCTGCGCGCGGTCTTCACGATGCCCTTGCCCTGGCACACGGGGCAGGGCTCGCACAGCATGTGGGCCAGCGACTCGCGGGTGCGCTTGCGCGTCATCTCCACCAGACCCAGGGGTGAGAAGCCGCCGGAAGAGGTCTTCACCCGGTCGCGCGCCAATTGCTTGCGGAACTCGGCCAGCACTGCCTGCTGGTGGTCCTCGCGCGCCATGTCGATGAAGTCCACGATGACGATGCCGCCAAGATTGCGCAGGCGCAGTTGCCGCGCGATGGCCTGCGCCGCCTCCAGGTTGGTCTTGAAGATGGTGTCGTCGAAATTGCGCGCGCCGACGAAGCCGCCGGTATTGACGTCCACCGTGGTGAGCGCCTCGGTCTGGTCCACCACCAGGTAGCCGCCGGACTTCAGGTCCACCCGCCGCCCGAGCGCACGGGCGATTTCCTCGTCCACCGAAAACAGGTCGAAGATCGGGCGCTCGCCCTTGTAGTGCTGCAGCTTGGCCGCCGCGGCCGGCATGAACTCCCGGCCGAAGGTCTGCAGCCGCTCGAACTGTTCGCGCGAGTCGATGCGGATGGCCTGGGTCTGTTCACTGACCAGGTCGCGCAGCACGCGCTGCAGCAGGTTCAGGTCGTGGTGCAGCAAGGAGCGCGGCGGCAACTGCATCGAGGCCTGGCGGATGCGCGCCCAGGTCTTGCGCAGGTAGGCGATGTCCTCGGCCAGTTCGGCATCTGACGAATCCTCGCCATTGGTGCGCAGAATGAGGCCGCCCTTGGCGCCCTCCCCCGCCAGGGCCTGCAGGCGCCGGCGCAGGGATTCGCGCTGCTCCTGCGGAATCTTCTGCGACACGCCGATGTGCTCGTCCTGTGGCAGGAACACCAGCAGCCTGCCGGCGATGCTGATCTGGGTGGACAGGCGTGCGCCCTTGGTGCCTATCGGGTCCTTGATGACCTGCACCATCAGGGCCTGGCCTTCGAAGACCTGCTTCTCTATCGGGATCTGCGGCTGCGACTGGCGCGCCTGGCTCAGCGATTCGCCCTCGGCCGGCGGGTGCCAGACGTCGGCCACATGCAGGAAGGCCGCGCGCTCCAGCCCGATGTCGATGAAGGCCGACTGCATGCCGGGCAGCACGCGCGACACCTTGCCCAGGTAGATGTTGCCGACCAGGCCGCGCTCCAGCGTGCGTTCGACATGGAGTTCCTGCACCGCGCCATGCTCTATGACGGCGACGCGCGTCTCCTGCGGCGACCAGTTGATGAGGATGTCTTGTTGCATAGTTCAGCGCAGAAAGCCGATCGACCGCAACAGCGCGGCTGTCTCATGGACCGGCAGGCCCATGATGCCCGAGTAACTGCCTGCGATGCGCGGGATGAAGGCGGCGGCCCGTCCCTGGATGCCGTAACCGCCGGCCTTGCCGAACGGTTCGCCGGAGGCGATGTAGCCATCGATCTGCGCATCGCTCAGCGCATCGAAGCGCACCTGCGAGGTGCTCAGCGCCGCGACGCGCCGGGCGCCATGCTGCAGCGCCACGGCCGTCAGCACGCGGTGCGTGGTGCCGCAGAGGCTGCGCAGCATCGCGCGCGCCTCGTCCGCATCGCCAGGCTTGCCCAGGATGCGCCGGCCCAGGGCCACCGTCGTGTCCGCGCAGAGGATGGGCGCCTGCGGCAGCCGGCGCCGGGCCAGCCGCGCCACCGCGGCATCGAGCTTGCCGTCGGTCACGCGCCGCACGTAGGCGGCAGGGGCTTCGCCGGCGCGCACCGCCTCTATCGCCTCGGCATCCTCGGCCAGGTCGCCTTCGGCGTTGGGCAGCAGAAGGCGGTGGGCCACGCCCATCTGCTCCAGCAACTGGGCACGGCGCGGGCTTTGCGAAGCAAGGTAGATGAAGGCGGACATCGGCACGCGGCCTACTCGCGGTGGTAGGGATGCGAGGCGTTGACGGACCAGGCGCGGTAGAGCTGCTCGATCAGCAGCACCCGCGCCATGGCGTGCGGCAGCGTCAGGTCCGACAGGCGTATCGATTCGTGCGCGCAGCGGCGGAACTCCGGATCCAGGCCGTCGGGGCCGCCGATCACCAGCGCGACGTCGTCGCCCGACAGTTGCCACTGCTTGAGCCGGCCGGCCAGGGCCACCGTGGTGAGCGCGCTCCCGCGCTCGTCCAGCACCACGATGCGGATGCCGCGCGGCAGGGCCGCCTCGATGCGACTGCGCTCGGCCGCGTACAGGGTATCGAGCGACTTGGAGCCGCGCGGCTCGGTCTTGACGGCCTTGAGTTCGACCTTGAGTTCGGGCGGGAAGCGCTTGGCGTAGTCGTCGTAGGCGGTCTGCGCCCAGGCGGGCATCCGCTGGCCGACCGCCACGATCAGGAGTTTCACCGATGGATCAGGACTTCGTGCTCGTCTTGGCCGCAGGTTTGCGGGCCGGCGCCTTCTTGGCCGCTGCGGCCTTGGCCGGCGAGGGCTTGGCGTTGGTGCGCACGGAGGCCTTGACCACCACCGTCTTGATCGGTGTCTTGGCGGCCGGGGTCTTCTTTGCTGCGGCCTTCTTCGCGGGCGTCTTCGCGGGCGCCTTGGCCGCTGCGGTCTTGTCGGCTGCCTTCTTGGCGGGCGCAGAAGGCGCCTTGCCCGCAGTCTTCGCGGCCGTCTTGGCACCCGCCCTGCCCGGCTTGCGGGCCGCGGCGGTCAGCGGCTTTTCCTCTGCCGGCTTGGACGGCTTGGACGGTTTGGCGGCGCCGAGCTTCAGGCGCACCGGCGTGTCGCCCCAGATCTCTTCCAGGTGGTAGTACTGCCGGATCGCCGGCTGCATGATGTGGGCGACGGCCGCGCCGCAGTCCACGATGATCCACTCGCCGTTCTCCTCGCCCTCGATGCGCGGCTTGGTGAAGCCGGCCTCGCGCACCGCATCGCGCACGCTGGCCGCCAGTGCCTTGGTCTGGCGGTTGGAGCTGCCGGAGGCGACCACCACGCGCTCGAACAGAGGCGACAGGTGCTCGGTGTTGAATACCTGGATGTCCTGCGCCTTGACGTCCTCCAGGCCATCGACGATGGCGCGCTGGAGCTTCTGGACGTCTTTCTTGGCGGCGGTTTCCGTTTTGGTGGTGGTCATCAGGCAGTTCGGTAAAGGTGATGGAGTTCAATATAGCGTGCAACGCCTGGAGGGACCAGACGGCCAACCCCCTGGCCGCGTGCGGCGAGAGCGCGCACTTCGGTGGCGCTGACGCTCATGGGGGGCAGCACCAGGCGCCGCACGCGCGCAAAAGGCACTTTTTCAGGCTCAAACAGGGTTGTAGCCCAGGCAGAATCCGGGCGATCAGCTATTGAAATTATAGCAATTCGCAAGATCGTCTCCCACTCATGCCACCGGTCGAGCGCGCCGGCCTGGTCCGCCCCGAGCAGCAGGTACAGCTCGGCGCCGGGATTCTCGCCGGCCAGTTCGTGCAGGGTATCGACGGTGTAGGTGGGCCCCGCGCGCTCCAGTTCGCGCGGATCGACCAGCACGCGCGGCTGGCCTTCGAAGGCCAGCCGGGTCATGGCCAGGCGCTCGGGCGCCGGGCTCAGCGGGCGCGCCTTGTGCCAGGCCTGGCCCGTGGGCAGCACGTGCACCACGTCGAGCGCCAGTTGCTCGATCGCCGCGCGCGCCAGCGCGACATGGGCCTTGTGCGGTGGATCGAAAGCGCCGCCGAAGACACCGATGCGCCGCGGCGGCGCCTGCGCGCTCACACCCATTCGCGCGGCGGCAGGAAACGTTCGGCCAGGGCCGCCTCGGGCGAGCCGGGCTGCGCCTCGTAGCGGTAGCGCCACGCGGCCAGGGGGGGCATGGACAGCAGGATGGACTCGGTGCGGCCGCCCGACTGCAGGCCGAAGTGCGTGCCGCGGTCCCACACCAGGTTGAATTCCACATAGCGGCTGCGCCGGTAGAGCTGGAATTCGCGCTCGCGCTCGCCCCAGGCCATGGCCTGGCGCCGCGCCACGACCGGCAGGTAGGCGTCCAGGAAGGCATCGCCCACCGATTGCATCAGCGCGCGGCTGCGCTCGGGGCCCAGTTCCTCGAAGTCGTCGAAGAAGATGCCGCCGATGCCGCGCGCCTCCTGCCGGTGTTTGAGGAAGAAATACTCGTCGCACCACTTCTTGAAGCGCGGGTACTTGTCCGGGCCGAAGGGCGCCAGCGCGTCGCGGCACACCGTGTGGAAGTGGACCGCGTCTTCCTCGAAGCCATAGATCGGCGTGAGGTCCATGCCGCCGCCAAACCAGCACATCGCCTCCTGTCCCGGATGGCCGGCCGCGATCATGCGCACGTTCATGTGCACCGTGGGCACGTAGGGGTTGCGCGGATGGAACACCAGCGACACCCCCATGGCTTCAAAAGGCGCGCCAGCCAGTTGCGGCCGATGTTCGGTGGCCGAGGGCGGCAGGCGCGGCCCGCGCACGTGCGAGAAGCCGCAGCCGGCACGCTCGAACACCGCCCCGCCCTCGATGATGCGGGTGACGCCATCGCCCTGCAGCAGTTCGCCGGGCGCCTTCTGCCAGTGGTCGGTGACGAAGGCCGCCGTTCCGCCGGCCTGCGCCTCGACCGCTTCCAGCGCCGCGATGATGCGCTGCTGCAGCCCGAGCAGATAGCCGCGAACCACGTCGGCGGCTCCGAGCGCGCTCATGCGCCGCGCACGGCCCGGTGGCCGATGTCACGGCGGTACTGCGCGCCGTCGAAGTGGATGCCGCGCGCCACGTAGTAGGCCCGTTGCTGGGCCTGCCGCACGTTGTCGGCCAGCACGGTCACGCACAGCACGCGGCCGCCCGAGGTCTTGACCGTATCGCCTTCGAGCACGGTGCCCGCGTGGAACACCATGGCCTCGTCCTCGTCCGCCGGCAGGCCGTGGATCGCGTCGCCCCTGCGCGGGTCGAGCGGATAGCCATGCGCGGCCATGACCACGCCCAGCGCGACGCGGCGGTCCCACTGGAGTTCGACCTGGTCCAGCCGGCCTTCGGTGGCGGCCAGCATGACCTCGGACAGATCGCTCTTGAGGCGCATCAGGATCGGCTGCGTTTCCGGGTCGCCCATGCGGCAGTTGAATTCCAGCGTCTTGGGCCGGCCCTGGCCGTCGATCATCAGGCCGGCGTAGAGAAAGCCGGTGTAGGGAATGCCGTCCTTCTCCATGCCGCGGATGGTCGGCAGGATGATCTCGCGCATGGCGCGGGCGTGCACGTCGGCGGTCACCACCGGCGCCGGGGAATAGGCCCCCATGCCGCCGGTGTTGGGGCCCTGGTCCCCGTCCTGCAGCCGCTTGTGGTCCTGGCTGGTGGCCAGCGCCGTGACGTTCCTGCCGTCGCACAGCACGATGAAGCTGGCCTCCTCGCCCTGCAGGAATTCCTCGATGACGACCCGCGCGCCGCCTTCGTTGTGCACCACGCCGAACTTGTTCCCGGCCAGCATGAAGTCGATCGCCTCGTGCGCCTCGGCCGGGCTCATGGCCACCACCACGCCCTTGCCGGCGGCCAGGCCATCGGCCTTGACGACGATGGGCGCGCCCATGCGGTCCACGTAGGCATGGGCCGCAGCGGCGTCGGTGAAGGTGTCGTATTCGGCCGTGGGAATGCCGTGGCGCTGCATGAAGGCCTTGGAGAAGGCCTTGGAGCTTTCCAGTTGCGCCGCGGCGCGGGTCGGGCCGAAGACCTTGAGGCCGTGCGCGCGGAATTCGTCGACCACGCCAGCGGCCAGCGGCGCCTCGGGGCCGACCACGGTCAGGCCGATCTTCTCCCGCTGCGCCCACTCGCGCAGCGCCCGCACGTCGGTGATCGGCACGTTCTCCAGCCGCGGGTCGCGCGCCGTACCGCCGTTGCCGGGCGCGACATAGACCTTCTGCACCTTGGGCGACTGGGCCAGCTTCCAGGCCAGAGCGTGTTCGCGGCCGCCGCCGCCGATGACAAGTGTTTTCACGTAGGGCTCAGTTCAGCAATGGGGTCACAGCGCGGCGTTGTGGTAGACGGCCTGCACATCGTCCAGGTCTTCGAGCACGTCGAGCAGCTTCTGCATCTTCGCGGCGTCCTCGCCCGCGATGTCGATGGTGTTCTCGGCGCGCATCGTCACCTCGGCCACTTCGGGCTTGCAGCCAGCGGCCTCCAGCGCGTTCTTGACGGCCTCGAAGTCGGCCGGCGCCGTGAGCACCTCGATGGCGCCGTCCTCGTCGCTGAGCACGTCTTCGGCGCCGGCTTCTAGTGCCACTTCCATGACCTTGTCCTCTTCGGTACCAGGCGCGAAGACCAGTTGGCCGCAGTGCTTGAACTGGAAGGCGACCGAGCCCTCGGTGCCCATGTTGCCGCCGTACTTGCTGAAGGCGTGGCGCACCTCGGCCACGGTGCGCACGCGGTTGTCGGTCATGGTGTCGACGATGATGGCGGCGCCGGCGATGCCGTAGCCCTCGTAGCGGATTTCCTCGTAGTTCACGCCTTCGAGGTTGCCGGTGGCCTTGTCGATGTTGCGCTTGATGGTGTCGGCCGGCATGTTTGCCGCCTTGGCCTTCTCCACCGCCAGCCGCAGGCGCGGATTGGCGTTCAGGTCGCCCCCGCCGGCCCGGGCGGCCACCATGATTTCACGGATGACGCGGGTCCAGATCTTGCCGCGCTTCTCGTCCTGGCGCCCCTTGCGGTGCTGAATATTGGCCCATTTGCTGTGTCCAGCCATTCTTGGTATCTCTCTCGATTCGCCCGCTGGCGGGCAATACCCGATCTTACCTTTTGGTGCGCCGCGCCCCTGCCCCATGGCACACTGGCAGCCCCTTTCACGACCTGAGCACACGATGGCCGAGCCGCTCCCGATCGCCCGCAACGCCGAGAACGTTTTTACCCTGCTGCCGGCGCTGGCCAACCGCCACGGCCTGATCACCGGCGCCACCGGCACCGGCAAGACCGTGACCCTGCAGTCCCTGGCCGAGAAGCTCTCCGGCATCGGGGTGCCGGTCTTCATGGCCGACGTCAAGGGCGATCTGGCCGGCATCGGCCAGCCGGGCCGGATCGGCGACAAGCTCCGCAGCGTGCTCGAATCGCGCGGCATCGCGCCCCCTGCCCCGGCCGCCTGCCCGGTCACCTTCTGGGACGTGTTCGGGGAAAAGGGGCACCCGGTGCGCGCCACCATCTCGGATCTGGGCCCGCTGCTGCTGGGCCGCATGCTCGACCTGAACGACACCCAGGCCGGGGTGCTCAACCTGGTGTTCCGCATCGCCGACGACCAGGGCCTGCTGCTGCTCGACCTGAAGGACCTGCGCGCCATGCTGCAGCACGTGGCCGAGAATGCCGCGGACTATAAGACCTCCTACGGCAACGTGAGCGCCGCCAGCGTGGGCGCGATCCAGCGCGGCCTGCTGCAGATCGAGAGCCAGGGCGGCGACAGCTTCTTCGGCGAGCCCATGCTCAACATCCAGGACCTGCTGCAGACCGTGGACGGCAAGGGCGTGGTCAACCTGATGGCGGCCGAACGCCTGATGCAGTCGCCGCGGCTCTATGCCACCTTTCTGCTCTGGCTGCTATCCGAACTGTTCGAGCAGTTGCCCGAGATCGGCGACCCGGAGCAGCCCAAGCTGGTGTTCTTCTTCGACGAGGCGCATCTGCTGTTCGACGGCGCGCCCAAGGTGCTGATCGAGCGCATCGAACTGGTGGTGCGGCTGGTGCGCTCCAAGGGCGTGGGCGTGTACTTCGTCACCCAGAACCCGCTCGACATCCCCGACAGCGTGCTGGCCCAGTTGGGCAACCGCATCCAGCATGCGCTGCGCGCCTTCACGCCGCGCGACCAGAAGGCGGTGCGCGCCACGGCGCAGACCATGCGGCAGAAGCCGGGGCTGGACATCGAAGCCGCGATCACCCAGCTTGCGGTGGGCGAGGCGCTGGTCAGCCTGCTCGACGCACAGGGCCGCCCCGGCGTGACCGACCGCGCCTTCGTGCTGCCGCCGGCCAGCCTGATCGGGCCGATCACCGACGCGCAGCGCGCGGCACTCATGAAGGGCTCCCTGGTGGCGGGCGTCTACGACACGCCGGTGGACCGGGTCTCGGCCTACGAGGTGCTGCGCGACCGCACCGCGGCCGCAGCGCCATCGGCGCCGGGCGCGGGCGGCGCGGCGGCCGACAAGGACGGCGGACTGCTCGGCGGCCTGAACGACGTGCTGTTCGGCAGCACCGGCCCGCGCGGCGGCAAACGCGACGGGCTGGCGCAGTCCATGGCCAAGTCCGCCGTGCGCACCATGGGCACCACGGTGGGCCGCGAGATCATCCGCGGCGTGCTGGGCAGCATCTTCGGCAAGAAGCGCTGACGCGGCCGCCTCCTGCGCCACCCGCCACACCGTTCGCTTGTCACTGCCGCGCGCGCTCGCTACATTGGGATTTTGGAGTCTGCAACCATGCCCGATACGCCCATCGCCGCGACCCGGCAGCCCCCCGAACCGCTGGTGGAAGTGCCTGCCGCCCTGCCCTCCCGGCCGCCCGCCTCGCCGCCGCACCACATCCGGCTGACCTCGCACTCGGGCGGTTTCGGCGCGCTGCCCATCCGCTGGGGCGCCCCGACCGCCGCCGAGCGCGGGCCGGTGGTGGCGACCACCACCACGCGCGCGCACCGCAACGTGATCGGCACGCACAGCGGCTCCTACAGCATCTACCGCGCGCTGGCCGTGGCCTCGGGCGCGCTGTCGGCGCAGCACCGGGCCGACCTGACCAACACCCTGCCGACCGACGTCATCGGCCCCTATGCGCAATGGAGCGTGCCGGGCAAGATCGTGTCCCTGGACCCATGGGGCGCGACCGTGGCCCAGGTGTATGCGACCGAGCTGGCGGCGGGCTACGACATACGCCCGAGCATCGCCGTGACCAAGGCCCACGTGATCCTGCCCGAGGTCATCGAAGCCCTGCAGGCCGGGCGCCTGAAGGCCGACGGCGCCGTTCTGACGGCCCAGGGCGCCGCACTGGTGACCAAGGTGGCGGTCGAGCCGGTCTGGTTCCTGCCCGAGATCGCAAGGCGCTTCGGCTGCGGCGAGAACGAGCTGCGCCGCGTGCTGTTCGAGGAAACCGGCGGCATGTACCCGGAACTGGTCACGCGCTCCGACCTGGAGGTGTTCCTGCCGCCGATCGGCGGGCAGACGCTCTATATCTTCGGCAAGCCGGCCGACCTGGCCAACCCGCAGGTCGAGCTGACCGCACGCGTGCACGACGAATGCAACGGCTCGGACGTGTTCGGCTCGGACATCTGCACCTGCCGGCCGTATCTGACCCATGCCATCGAGGAATGCATACGCGGCGCGCAGCGCGGCGGCGTGGGCCTGGTGGCCTACTCGCGCAAGGAGGGCCGCGCGCTGGGCGAGGTGACCAAGTTCCTGGTTTACAACGCGCGCAAGCGCCAGGTCGGCGGCGACACCGCCGACCAGTACTTCGCCCGCACCGAATGCGTGGCCGGCGTGCAGGACATGCGCTTCCAGGAACTGATGCCCGACGTGCTGCACTGGCTGGGCATCACCAAGATCCACCGGCTGGTATCCATGAGCAACATGAAGTACGACGCCATCACCGGCGCCGGCATCGAGGTCGGCACCCGCGTCAACATTCCGGAAGAGCTGATCCCGGCCGATGCGCGGGTCGAGATCGACGCCAAGATGGCCGCCGGCTATTTCACGCCCGGCCCGGTGCCGGACGCCGAGGAACTCAAGAAGCCCAAGGGCCGGGGACTGGACGCATGAAGGACTTGCCCGCAACACCGCCGGACGCGCAGACCGCGCGCATCCTGGCCAACATCGAGGCCGCGGCCGCCGACCGGCCCCCAGGCGCCGTCGCCCTGCTCTGCAGCACCGCCGAGATCCGCCGCCGCGCCCAGGCGCTGCTGGCGCGCGCGCGCGAGGGCCGCTCGGCCTTCTTCACGGTGGATGACAAGGCACTGGAGGCGGCAGCCGATGCGGTCGTGCGCGCCACGCGCAGCCGCTACCCGCATGGCGCCATTCCCTTCCACAGCCGGTGGCGCCACTTCGAGGTCGGCGGCGTGGACCGCCGGGCGCGGCTGGACGAATTGCTGGGGCCGGTGGCGCCCGCCGTGTGCGCCCGCGCGCAGATCGACCTGACGCTGGTCAGCGTGCTGCTGGACGCCGGGGCCGGCCCCGGCTGGCACTATGAAGAGGCCGCCAGCGGCCGGCGCTTCGGCCGATCCGAAGGCCTGGCGGTGGCGAGCTTCCATGCATTCACGGCCGGCATGTTCTCCAGCCGTGCCGACGCGCCGCTGCAGGTCGATGCCCAGGGCCTGCGCGGCGTCATCACCGAACGGCTGGCCCAGGCCTTCCAGGCCACGCCCGCCAACCCGCTGCTCGGGCTGGAAGGCCGCGCGACGCTGCTGCGCCGCCTGGGCGAAACGCTGGCCGAGCACCCGTCCGAATACGGCAGCGAGGGCCGGCCTGGCCGCCTGCTGGATCTGCTGGCCAACACCGACGACGACGAGATCCCATCCACCGCCGAAGTCAACGCGCACGGCATCCTGAGCACGCTGCTGCTCACGCTCAACGGCATCTGGCCGGCCGGCAACGCCATCGGCGGACTGCCGGTGGGCGACTGCTGGCCGCTGCAGGAGGCGCGGGGCCCGGGCCTGTCCGATGGCTGGATGCCGTTCCACAAGCTCTCGCAATGGCTCACCTACTCGCTGCTCGAGCCGTTCCAGTGGGCCGGCGTCAAGGTGCACGGCATCGACGCCCTGACCGGCCTGCCCGAGTACCGCAATGGCGGCCTGCTGATCGACAGCGGCGTGCTGCGGCTGCGCGAGAATACCGCCGGCCGCCGCTGGAAAGCGGGCGACCCGTGCATCGTCGAATGGCGTGCGCTGACCGTGGCCTTGCTCGACGCACTCGCGCCCCTGGTGCGCGCACGCCTCGGACTCTCCGCAGAAGCCATGCCCCTGGCCTGCGTGCTCGAAGGCGGCACCTGGGCCGCCGGACGCGAATACGCGCAGCACCTGCGTGGCGGATTGCCGCCACTGGAGATCGAGAGCGACGGCACGGTTTTTTGATGTCCCCTGCACCGACAAGAACACCTTCCCAACCATGAGCAACGTCCACCTCCTCGACCACCCCCTCGTCCAGCACAAGCTCACGCTGATGCGGCGCAAGGAAGCCTCCACCAACAGCTTCCGCCGTCTGCTCAACGA
The DNA here is from genome assembly GCF_016428875.1 of Xylophilus sp. ASV27. Classification (GTDB taxonomy): domain Bacteria; phylum Pseudomonadota; class Gammaproteobacteria; order Burkholderiales; family Burkholderiaceae_C; genus Xylophilus. Next base: position 63,962 of record NZ_JAELTO010000005.1, on the reverse strand, counting down.
GCTGGCCAGCCTGGCCGCCTACGAGGTCACGCGCGACATGGCGCTGTCCGACATCGAGATCGAAACCCCGCTCGAACCCATGACCGCCAAGGTCATCGACGGCAAGAAGCTCGTGTTCGTCTCCATCCTGCGCGCGGGCAACGGCATCCTGGAGGGCATGCTCTCGGTCGTGCCGGGCGCGCGCGTCGGCCACATCGGCCTGTACCGCGACCCCAAGACCCTGACCGCCATCGAGTACTACTTCAAGATGCCCAGCGAAATGCACGAACGCGACGTGATCGTGGTCGACCCGATGCTGGCCACTGGCAACTCCGCCATCGCGGCGGTCGAGCGTCTGAAGGAGCTCAAGCCCAAGTCGATCAAGTTCGTCTGCCTGCTCACCTGCCCCGAAGGCGTGGCCGCGCTGCAGGCCGCCCACCCCGACGTACCGATCTACACCGCCGCCATCGACCGCGGGCTGGACGAGCACGGCTACATCCGCCCCGGCTTGGGCGATGCCGGCGACCGTATTTTTGGCACCAAGTAGGCCCTTGCCCGCCTGCGTGCTGGCGCGCTGGCAGTCCGCGCCAGAGCAGGCCGCCAGCAGCATGGTGCTGCCTGATGGCTGCAGCGACCTGATCCTGCACCGCGACGCCCAGGGCCAGGCGCGCTGGATGCTTTCGCCGCTGGCGCAAAGCGCATACGAGGTTCCCGTCAAGGCCCACGAGCAATGGCTGGGCTATCGCTTGCAGCCGGGCGCCGTGGTGGATGGCGCGGCGCTGCTGGCAGCCGTGCGGCTACTGGAGCAAGAACGAGAGGCTCAGGTACTGGAAGCCATCGATGCCTGCGTGCGTTTGGATGGACGAGTACAGGAAGCGCTGGCGGCGCTGGCTGGCACGGCGTCGGTACGCCATGCGGCCGCTGCGCTGGGGGTTTCCGAGCGCTCGCTGGAGCGGCTCAGCCTGGCCACCACCGGCCAGCCGCCGCGCTACTGGCGCGCGCTGGCCCGGGTGCGGCGTGCGGCCCAGGCCTTGGGCGGTGCCGAGCCGCTGGCCGCCATTGCGGCCGACCACGGCTTTGCCGATCAGGCCCACTTCAGCCGCGAATGCCGGCGCTGGCTGGGGCAGACGCCCTCAGGCCTGCGCAAAGCACCCGCGCTGCTGGCCACCGTGGCGCAGGCCGGTTACGGCTGAGCCGCCACGGGCGTGCACAGCTCCACCAGAAAGCCGTTCAGGTCGGCCACATAGGCGATGGTCTGGCCCCAGGGCATTTGCTCTGGCGCGTGGCGCAGTTCTGCCCCGGCGGCCACGGCCTGCGCTACGGCGGCGGGTACATCGTCGGTGGTGAATGCGATCTCGAAGCTCGGCGCGTCTGCGCTGGCACGCTGCGGGTTCTTGCCCAACTGCGTGATCAGCCGCAAGGACGAAAACGCCAGCGCGGTGGCGCCCGTCTCCAGCTCCCCGAAGTCGCCGACCTCATGCACAAAGCGGCGCTTCAGGCCAAAGGCGGCCTCGTAGAAGGCGATGGTGGCGGGCACGTCTTCGACGTAGAGGATGGTGTAGCCGAATTGCATGGAGTCTCTCCTGTGAATAGTGCCGCGCAGCATAGGCGGGGCGCTTGCGGCCGTCTTGAAGAATGCCGACAGGTGCGCTGATGGAGAACTTGCAGGACTATTAAATAGATAGCTAAATGTCCAGGTATTTACTTGATTTCAGAATGAAAAATACCTGAAATCAATATTCTACCTAGACCTTTAGCTATATATTTTGAAGGCGATGCCTTCTCTGCCAGGCGCTGATTCTGGGGGTTTCCAGCGCGCAATGGGGGTGGCGCTGGCGGGTGCCGGGACGCTCGCGCGCGGGCCCGGCAGCCCGCTTGCGCGCGTCTTCACGCCTCGCTAAGCTGAAGACAACTAGGAGGAGACATGGCAAGCAGATCAAGAGGACGTGCCTTGCGGCACATGGCGGTGCTGCTGTGCTGCGCCACGTTGGCGGGTTGCGGCGTTTTCTCGGTCAACCGGGAGGCCAAGCGCTATCGGGAGGAGCAAGCGACGCAGGTTAAAGATGAGCTAGAGGCCTGCCGCAAAGGCACCGTGGCTGCTGCCCACAAAATGGACCATCGCACGGCGCCCGGTGCCGGGCCCGACTGCTATCTGGCCGTGGTCACCGGGTCGAGCCGCATGCTCGTCGAACCCCCGCAGCCCCTGCCGGCCCCGCCTCCTGAGGGCAGCAAGCAGGCGGTCGCTGTCCTGTCGTCCGTGGAGCTGGCCCAGGCAACATCCGCGTCCGCCGTGGTCGGCCAGGTGGCGTGGCCGGCGATGCTGAGCAAGATGGTCTACCGGCGCTTCGTCGCCACGGACAAGCGCAGTAAGGACAAGGACGCCTGCACCTACCTGTTGGAGATGCACCCGCTCAAGCGCTGGAACCAGGCCGCCAGCGCCACGTCAGGCTATCGCTGGGACACCTGGAAGCCCAAAGGCATCGGCTGCCAGGCCATCGGCGGCCTGTTCTACGAGACCTACGTCTACCAGCCCTTCTCTGGTGGCGTTGCGCTGGATGGCGGGATCACGCAGGCCGTCATGGTTTTTCGGGGCACCGAAAACTACCGAGGCCAGGCCAGGGATGACTGGGCGACGAATGCGGCGATGGCGTTTGACATCACACCCAGCCAGTTCGAGCAGGTCAGGCTTGACTTGCGCGGCCTCATCGATGAGTTGAAGCGTGAGGGCGCGCCCGAGCTGCGCATCTACACCGCAGGACACTCGTTGGGAGGCAGCCTTGCGCAATTGGCCGCCTATCTCAACGAGGATGTGCAGGCCGCCTACGCCTATAACACCTCGCCCGTGACCGGGTGGACCTGGCTGCGCGGCCTGCACGCCACCGATCCTGGGCTGATGCCGGTGCAGGACCCAAAGATCATCCGAATCTGGCAGGACGCCGAGATCCTGGGGATGCTGCGCACCTTCTCCAATGCAGCGAATTCGACGGTGCGGCGCACGGGGCGCACTGACGTGTCCTTTGATTTCCCCGCGAGCCGGGCGGTGATCAAGGACACGGGAAGCACCGGCCAGGTCGGCGGCGGCTCGGCGCTGCACTCGATTACCTTGCTGGCCTGCAATCTGGCCGCGCGCGTGGCGAAGGGCGCCCCCACTGCCTTCGGTTTCACCAAGGAGATGGCCCAAACCGCCCTGCTTGAGCGCAACGGGGACTACACGGAGAAAGGCGCCAAGGAAACAGAAGGCCTGTGCCAGGTGCTGGGAAACAAGGACGCTACGGGCAAGCCCAGCAGCTGCGAAGTCGACTGGATCACGGGTAGCGCCAACTGCAACGCCTTTGACGATCCGGCAGTCCGTGGGGTGCAGGCCAGCAAATGATTTTTGTCCTGTGTAATGGGCGCACCCCAGCCGCCCCGCGCATGAAACTTGCGTGCGGCTGCCCTATTCCAGCCACCCCACGCCCATGCCCTCTCCAGACCTGATTCTGCGCAACGCCACCCTGCCGGATGGCCGTACCCACCAAGACATCGCCGTAGCCGATGGCCGCATCCTGGCGGTCGAGCCGGCTATCGCCGCCACCGCCCATGAAGAGGTGGATTGCGCCGGCCAACTGCTTAGCCCGCCTTTTGTCGATGCGCACTTCCACCTCGACGCCACGCTCAGCTACGGCCTGCCGCGCGTCAATGCCAGCGGCACGTTGCTGGAAGGCATTGCGCTGTGGGGCGAGCTGAAGCCCCAGCTCACGCACGAGGCACTGGTTGAACGCGCCCTCGCCTACTGCGACTGGGCCGTGGGCGGTGGGCTGCTGGCCATCCGCAGCCATGTGGACACCAGCGACCCGCAACTGCTCACAGTGCAGGCCCTGCTGGACGTGCAAAAGCGCGTGGCGCCCTATTTGGAATTGCAACTGGTGGCCTTCCCGCAGGACGGCATCTTGCGCAGCCCGGGTGGCCTGGACAACCTCAAGCGCGCGCTCGACATGGGCGTGCAGGTGGTCGGCGGCATCCCGCACTTCGAGCGCACCATGGCCCAAGGCGCCGAGAGCGTGCGGCTGCTGTGCGAGCTGGCGGCCGAGCGCGGCCTGCCGGTGGACATGCATTGCGACGAAACCGACGACCCGCTGTCGCGCCACATCGAGACCCTGGCCTTCGAGACCCAGCGGCTGGGCCTGCAGGGCCGCGTGGCCGGCTCGCACTGCACCTCGATGCACTCGATGGACAACTACTACGTGTCCAAGCTGCTGCCGCTGATCGCCGAGGCGCGGGTCGGCATCATCTCCAACCCGCTGATCAACATCACCCTGCAGGGCCGGCACGACAGCTACCCCAAGCGCCGCGGCATGACCCGGGTGCCCGAGCTGCTCGCGCACGGCGTGCGCGTGGCCTTTGGCCAGGACTGCTGCATGGACCCGTGGTACGGCCTGGGCTCGGCCGACATGCTGGACGTGGCCCACATGGGCCTGCACGTGGCGCAGATGACCAGCCAGGCGGCCATGCGCCAGTGCTTCGACGCGGTGACCACCACGCCCGCCGCCATCCTGGGCCTGGAAGGCTATGGCCTCGCGCCGGGCTGCCACGCCGACTTCGTGCTGCTGCAGGCGCAGGACCCGGCCGAGGCGCTGCGCCTGCGCGCCACGCGCCTGAAGGTCTACCGCCGCGGCCGCCTGCTGGCCGAGAACCCGGCCGCCACCACCGCCCTGCACCTGCCGGGCCGCCCGGCGCAGACCGACCGGCTGCACCGGGCCAGTGCGCCGGCGCGCGGCGCTACCTGAGCGCCTGGCCGAGGTCGTCCAGCAGATCGGCCGCGTCCTCCAGGCCCACGGAGAGGCGCACCAGGCCGTCGCTGATGCCCATGTCGGCCCGCACGGCGGCGCCGGCCTCCCAGAAGATGGTGTGCGCCACTGGGATCACCAGGCTGCGCGTGTCGCCCAGGCCGGTGGACTTGACCGGCAGGCGCAGCCGGTTGATGAAGGCCTGGCAGTCATCGGCCTGGCGCAGCTCGAAGGACATCAACCAGGAGCCGCCCTTGAACAGCCGTATCGCCTGCGCGTTCTGTGGGTGCGAGGCCAGCATCGGGTAGTGGACCCGCGCGACCGCCGGGTGCGACTCCAGGAACTGGGCCAGCGCCAGCGCGGTCTCGCTGGCCTGGCGCGCGCGCAGCACCAGGGTTTCGGCGCCCACCGCGATCGCATGCGCATGCTGCGACGAGAGGCTGGCGCCCATGTCGCGCAGCCCCTTCTTGCGCAGTTGGGTCAGGCCCCACTGGCGCGGGTCGCCCTTGCGGTAGGCCTGGGCGATGTTGGGATAGGCCGACCAGTCGAACAGCCCGGTGTCCACGATGGCACCGCCCAGCGCGTTGCCGTGGCCGGCAATGGTCTTGGTGAGCGAATGCAGCACCAGCCCGGCGCGTACCGCCGCCGGGCGGAACAGTGCCGGCGACAGCACGGTGTTGTCCACCACGAACAGAATGCCGCGCTCGGCGCACAGCGCGCCGATGGCCTCCAGGTCCGGGATCTGGGTGCCGGGGTTGGCGACGGTCTCCACGAACACCATGCGGGTTTCCGGGCGCAGCGCCGCCGCCACGTGCGCGACCGCGGTCGCGTCCACCTTGCTCACCGCCACGCCCAGGCCGGCCATGGTGTCGAGCAGGCTGTTGGTGTTGCCGAACACGTAGCGGCTGGCCACCAGATGATCGCCGGCGCGCAGCAGCGTGAGGAACAGCGCCGTGATGGCCGCCATGCCGGTGGCGAAGCTTACCGCGCCCAGCCCGCCTTCCATCCGGGCCAGCTTGGCCTCGAGCGCCGCCGTGGTCGGCGTGCCCTGCCGCGCATAGTTGTAGGCTCCTTTGAGCGTGCCCTGGAACACACCGATCAGGTCTTCCACCTTGTCGAAGCCATACTGGGTGGAGCTATGCACCGCCTGGTGCACGCCGCCATGCTCGGTACCGAAGGCGCGGTCGGCATGGACGATGTCGGTGGTGAATCCGCGGGAGGTCATGGGCTGGGGAGGATGGGAAAAGGGGGCTAATTTACCTCGGCCGTGGGAAGTGGCCGAAAAACCAGAACAAAACAGCATGAAGCCCATGTGGATCCTTGGCTTTCAGCTATTAATTTTGCAGCAAAGCCGGGCGCAGCCGGCGCCTATTCCGCGCGGATGCCCGCGTCGCGGATGACCTTGCCGTAGCGCACCAGTTCCGCCTTGATCAGCGCGCCAAACTGCTCGGGCGTGCCGCCGGCGGCGCCGACGCCGGTGGGTTCGAGCCGGTCTTCCATCTCCTTGGAGCGCAGCGCGGCGTTGAGCTCGGTGTTGAGCCGCGCCAGTATGGCCGGCGGCACGCCGCGCGGGGCGACCAGGCCATGCCAGGCGACCACGTCGTAGTCGGGCAGGCCGCTCTCGGCCACGGAGGGAATGTCCGGGTAGGCGGGCAGGCGCTGCGCGGTGCCGACCGCCAGCGCGCGCAGCCTGCCGGCCTTGACGTGCTGCATCAGCGCCTCGGTGCCGGCGAACATCATGTCCACGTTGCCGGCGAGCAGGTCGTTCACCGCCGGCCCGGTGCCCTTGTAGGGCACGTGCGTGGCCTTGACCCCGGCCATGGAGAACATGTATTCGGTGACCACGTGCAGATGGCCGCCGGCGCCGCTGGAGGCGAAGGTGAGCTTGCCCGGGTCCTTGCGCGCCAGGGCCAGCAGTTCCTGCAGGTTCCTGGCCTTCACGCTCGGGTGCACGCACAGCACGTAGGCGCCGCGCGAGAGCTGGATCACCGGGGCGATGTCGGCCACCGGGTCGAAATTGAGCTTGTAGAGCGCGGGATTCACGGTGTAGCTGCCGGCCACCAGCAGCAGGGTGTAGCCGTCGGGCGCGGCCTTCACGGCCAGGTCCGTGCCCAGGGTGCCGCCGGCGCCAGGCCGGTTGTCCACCAGCACCGGCTGGCCGAGGCGCTCGCCCAGCTTGGCCGCGGCGACACGGGCGATGAAGTCGGAGCCGCCACCGGGCGCGAACGGGCAGATGATGCGGATCGGCTTGCTGGGATAAGCCGCCTGGGCCAGCGCCGCCAGCGGCGCCAGGCTGCTCAGGGCAAGCGTGGAAGAAAAAGTGCGGCGATCGATCTTCATGTTGTGTGTCTCCTGGCGGATGTGCCATGTGCCGGGGAGAATGCGCCCCGGCTGCCGCCATTGCAGCGCTACGGCAGGGCACTGTCTTCGGGACTTACCTTGGTTTCAATTGGTAGCGCAGCCGCTTGCCGTCGGAGACGCTCGATTCGAGCTGCAGCCATTCCCCGCTGGGCGAATACCAGAGGTCCAGCGGCTGCTCGGGCCCCTCGATGCGCCAGTGGGCCGCGCGCACCGGGACGCCGCGCACGGTGATGGTCGACTCCCCCAGGGAGCGGATCTGGACGGCCTGGTACTCGCCGGTCTGGGCATTGAGCAGCCGCTGCTGCTGGAGGATCTTCGGAGTCCAGTAGGCGAAGCTCATCGGGCAGGCGCCGAGCTTTTCGGTCTTGCCGTCCGCCGTCACCGTGGGGCCTTGCGGGCCATCGCTCATCTGGACCTGGTGCAGCGTGCCGTTGTCGTCGGTGCGCGCGTCCATCTGCACCAGGCAGTCGCCGCGCCAGCGTTCGGTGGCGCTGTGACGGTAGCGGTAGGCGGGGATGAACAGCAGCTTCACGTCGAAGCGCGCGTTGCTGCGCACGGTGAGTTCGCCGTTGCCGCCTTCCACCTGGAAACGGTGCTCGCCGATCGGCTTTCCATCCAGCAGCACCTGGAAGTCCCAGGTGCCCGTGGGCAGCGCCGCGCCGGCCTCCAGCGGCAGAAGGCCCAGCCCGCACCAGCCCAAGAGTGCCCTTCGCAGCGCCCGGCTCATGACTGCGCCCCCCCTGCCCGCCTGGGCCGGCCGGGGAAGAAGGCCGGCGTGCGCGCCACGTAGTCCCGGTACTGGGGGCGGCGCTCCACGATGTCCTGCTCGAGCAGGCTCACGCCCGACACCTTCAGCAGCAGGAAGGTCATGAGCAGCGGCGACGCCACGCTCCAGAGCCCCGGCCAGCCGGCGCCGGCCAGCGCCAGCAGGAACAGCCCCCACCAGGTGCAGCATTCGCCAAAGTAGTTGGGGTGCCGCGAATAGCGCCACAGCCCGGTGTCCAGCACCTGCCCGCGGCGCCGCGGGTCGGCTCTGAAGCGGCTGAGCTGGGCATCGGCCACCGCCTCGAACACGATGCCGAAGGCCGCCAGCGCCACCCCCGCCAGGTCCAGCAGGTTCAGGTCGCGGCTACCCGCCGCGGTCGCGAACAGCGGCCCGGACACGACCCAGGCCAGCACCGCCTGCAGCGCAAAGACCAGGTACAGGCTCTTGAACGCGAAGTTGGGCTGGTTGCGCGCGCGGATCGCCTGGTAGCGCCGGTCCTCGCCATGCCCCCAGTTGCGGCGGGTGATGTGCCAGGCCAGCCGAACGGCCCAGACCGACAGCAGCGCCAGCGCCACCCAGCGGCGTCCGCCGGTGGCCGGCAGCAGCAAGGCATAGGTGAACGCCGGCGCGGCGATCATCAGCGGCCAGGTGCGGTCGACCAGGCTCACGTCCTGCTGCTTCAGGCTGGCGAGCCAGGTCAGCAGTGCCGGCAGCAGTGCGGCGCCGAGCCCGCAAAAGGCCACCGCCAGGGGCGACAGTTCAGACGACATGGTGGGCTTCCTCCTGCATCACGCTTGCGCCCGGCCATGGCTTGGCGGCGCGCCGGGCCATCTGCTGCGCACACCGGACCAGCAGCGGCATCAGGCAGGCCCAGCCCAGCGCCAGCACCGCCGGCGCGAGGACCGGGTGGGTGAACTGCGCTGCGCCCAGGCGCGACCCGGCGGCGAAGGAGAGCGGCCCGGCCAGCGCCCCCAGCACGGCCGCGAGCCACCAACGCCCCTGCAGCCAGCGCAGCGAGACGTTGAGCGTGGTGGCGAACAGGCCCCAGAGCACGATGATCCAGTACGGCGCCATCCAGGCCGCCCACTGGCCTGCGGTGTAGTGGATCAGCCCCGCAGCCGCGAGCGCGCTGTCCCACATCGCGCCAACGGCCATGGCGAGCGCAACCAGCCGCAGTTCACCGCGGGTGTCGGGCGCCAGTGCCAGGTGGACGCCGATCAGGGCCAGCGCCAGCCACGCCCCGGTGGCCGGCCAGCCGTGCGCCGCGCCGAGCACGGCTGCGAACCAGCCCACCTGCGACAGGACGACGTTGGTCACCAGCCAGCGCGCGCGGCTCATGGCGTGCGCCTCTCGAACAGGTAGTGGCCGACCCACCATTCGCGCCCCTGCTCGTAGCCGAACAGCTCGGCCACGGAGAGAAAGAAGATGCGCCAGCGCTGCCGCCACAGTTCGGCGTCGGCCCGGCCGTAGGTCTGCTCCAGGATCGGCAGCACCACATGGTGCTCGCGGTCCATGTTGGACAGCCAGGCATTGGCGGTGCGCTCATAGTGGCGACCGTCCCAGCGCCAGCGCCGCAGCAGGCGCAGCTCGTCCTGGAACAGCGCCGCCAGGTCGTCGCTCGGCATCATCCCGCCCGAGAAGAAGAAGCGGCTCATCCAGTCGCTGGCGTCCCGCTCCTCGAAGGCGTAGGGCACGCTGCGGTGCACGAACACGTGCATGAAGAAGCGCCCCCCGGGCCGCAGCCAGCCGGCCACGCGCGAGAACAGCAGCGGCCAGTTGCGCATGTGCTCGAACATCTCGACCGACACCACCCGGTCGAACGGCTGCCCGGCGTCGAAGCTGTTCATGTCGCGGGTCAGGACCGTCACATTGGCCAGCCCGCGCCGCTGTGCCTCGGCCTCGATGAAGGCCCGCTGCGGCGCCGAATTGGATACCGCGGTGATGCGGCTTGCCGGGTAGTGCCCGGCCATCCAGAGCGTGAGCGATCCCCAGCCACAGCCCAGCTCCAGCACGTCCTGGCCGTCCTGCAGGCCGGCCCGCTCGCAGGTCGCCGCCAGGGCCTCGCGCTCGGCCTCCTCCAGGGTCTGCACCCCTTGCGGCCACCAGCAGCCGCTGTACTTGCGGTGCGGCCCCAGCACGGCATGGAAGAAGGCGGGTGGCAGTTCGTAGTGCTGCTCATTGGCCTTTTCCGGCACCAGCGCCACCGGCGCTCTGCGCATCTGTTCGACGAAGGCGGCCGTCAGCTCGGCCGAGCGGGCCGGGTCGTCGGCCGCGATCTCCTGCAGCCGCTCGCGCAGCAGTTGCCGGATGCCGGCCCGCACCACGGCGTCGGGGAGCCGGCCCTGCTCCACCCAACGGATTCCCCAATCTGCCACTGTCCCCATGCGCATCTCCCGGTACTTTGCTGGTTACGCGCGATCCCTGCATCTGGATTCAGCGGACCGCCAGGGGACGGACGGGGGCTACCCCCTGCGTGCCGACGGAATGGCCAGATATACGAGTCGCTTGGCTTCCTGCCGGGCCAGCGTGACGTTGCGCAGCAGCACGCCGCAGACCAGCGACAGGAAGGCACTGATCATCATGCCAGTGGACAGGATGGCGGTGGGAAAGCGGGGTACCTGGCCGGTCTGCAGGTAGGTGGCGACCAGCGGCTGGGCCAGCGCCACGGAGGTCAGCGCCAGCACCGCCGCCAGCAGCGAATAGAACACCAGCGGCCGCTCGCTCGTGAAAAGCCCGAGGATGGTGCGCAGGATACGCCAGCCGTCCCGGTAGGTCGAGAGCTTGCTCACCGAGCCTTCGGGCCGGGAACGGTAGGCGACCGGCAGTTCCATGTAAGGCATGCGCAGGCCCAGGGCGTGCACGGTGAGCTCGGTCTCGGTCTCGAAGCCATGCGACATGGCGGGGAAGGACTTGGCATAGCGCCGGGAAAACACCCGGTGCCCCGAGAGCATGTCGGTGAAGCCGCCGCCGAAGATCAGCGCGGCGGCCCCTGTCAGCAGCCGGTTGCCCAGGCGGTGGCCTGCCCGGTAGTTGGCCTCGGAGCCGTCGTCCACGCGCACGCCCACCACCATGTCGCAGCCGTGCACGTGCACGCCCTCGATCATCTCGCGGATGTTGGATGCGTCGTAGGTGGCGTCGCCATCGGTCATGACGTAGATGTCGGCCTCCACGTCGGCGAACATGCGGCGTATGACGTTGCCCTTGCCGCGCAGGGCCACGTGGTGCACTTGCGCGCCATGTGCCTTGGCGACCGCGGCCGTGCCGTCGGTGGACGCGTTGTCGAAGACGTGCACCACGGCCTCGGGCAATACCGCCTTGAATTCCCGGATGACCTGGCCGATGCAGGCGGCTTCGTTGTAGCAAGGCAGCACGACGGCGATGGTGGGCTCTGAGGACTGCATGGTGCTCGCGGGTTGCGGGAGGGTCGACATGAGGGGCGTCATTCTGAATCAGGAGAAGGTTTGACCCGGAAGATGCGGAAGAACGGGTCGGAGCGGACTTCGGTGAAATACCGCGCCATGTCGGGATCGTCAAGAAGCCGCTCGCGGCCGGCAACGCTCAGGACCAGCGTGTCGAACTTCTGCTGCCTCAGGCGCTGCGCCAGTTCGCGCGGCGGGAGCGTGACGAAGTCGCGGTAGCGCCAGGGGCCGAAATGGTCGCCCCATATGGGCGGCGGCGCATAGTAGAGCGCGCCCTCCATCCCGCTCTGGTAGACCCGCAGGCCGCGATGCTTCTGCAGGTAGTCGAGAGTTCCTGCGTATTCGGGAAGCGCGACCTTCACTACCTCGGCCCGAGCTTCGGGTGTCACGGCCACCAGGGACCATTCGCGCGCAATGCCCGGCTGAGCGAAATGCACGAGCAGCGACAGCGCGATCGCATAGCTGCCGGTTTTCAGCACGGCCCGCGCCCTTACATCGGCCCACACCAGGGCCGCATGCCGCGCCAGCGGCTCCAGCAGCCATTGCGCAATGGAGCAGCACACCGAAACCGACAGGATGCACAGCACCGGATAGGCCGCCAGCAGATAGCGCGGATAGTGCGAGGTCGCCATCCACACGGCGACGGAATAGCCCCCGAACACCACGGCGCAGGCATAGGCCATGCGATGCCGCGCGCGGGGAATCAGCAGCGGGGTCAGCAGCGCGGGCCACAGGGCCGGATGCGGCCAGCCGTAGTTCAGGCGTATGTCCTCGAACTGATGGGCATAGTCGCCCATGTTCCAGTCCGTGAAGCCGAAGATCCTGCCGCCGAGCGGCGCCACCGGGTCACCCGTCATGACGAAATTGCGCCCGTACCAGTAGATGCAGGGCAACGCCACAGCCGCCGCGCACAGGAGCCAGGAAGACGGCCGGCGATCCTTCCAGACCACGGCGGCCGCGAACAGCGGCAGGAACAGCAGCCCCTGGTACTTGCTGCCGATCGCCACGCCCAGCAGGAAGGCGCCCAGCAGCATACAGGCGCGCGAACGACGGTCCTCCAGCCACAGTTGCAGGCAGATGAAGGCAGCAAAGACGAACAGCGCGACGCCCATGTCGATGTAGGCATTCGCGAACTCGGGGCGCGCCAGCACCAGCCACAGGGCACACGCCAGGAACGCCGTGGCCCGGTTGGCCATATGCAGCCCGAAGCGGTAGACCAGCAAGGCCGTCAACCAGCCCGCGTAGGCATGCAGCATGTGGGCGAAGACGTCGTCGTAGACGGCCAGCGCGCCCGCGTACAGCAGGTTGTAGTTGAAAGGGAACCAGGGGTAGCGCAGCCATTCATTGACCTGCAGCCGCCCGCTCAGCGCCCATTGCCTGGCGTGCGGAAGGTGGTAGGCCAGTTCGTCCCAGGTCAGGGGCGGGCGCAGCGGGAACAGCACGGTGCACGCGGCAATGGCGAGGATCAGCCAGAAGGTCCAGTGCAGCCGTCCGGCACTGCGCCAGGGCCGGTGCCGCAGTTGCAGCAAGGCCAGCAGCAACCCCAGCGCCGTCAGCGCAAGGATGAACGGCGGCAGCAGCAGACCGGCGACCGCGAGCAACTGCAGCGCGCAGATGAAGACCCCGGTGCCGAACGTTGCGCACAGGGCGTGGCCCAGCCAGAAATCCTGGATCCGCGCGTCCGCCTGCCGCCCCATGATCCAGCGCCCCATGCCCCAGCAGCAGAGCAGGAACACGGCCAGCGCTGCGTAGTGTGCAGTCGCGTATATCAACTTCTCGGTCATGAACATCACTGAACCCCAGGCGCAGGCCCGGGGCTCCTCGCTCCCCAAAAAGCCTGGACTACAGGAAGCCCAGGTTATCGGCGAGCATAAGCCAGACGCGCGCAGGCCCGGCGACCGTCAAATGCGCGGCAGCAGTACCGGCTTGCTGTGCCAGATCTCGTCCGCATACTGCGCGATGGTGCGGTCCGAGGAGAACGGCCCCATCCCCGCCACGTTGAGGATCGCTTTCCGCGTCCAGGCGTCCGGGTCGCGGTAGAGCGCGTCCACCCGCTCCTGCGCCTGCAGGTAGCTCGCGAAGTCCGCCAGCAGCAGGTATTTGTCGCCCCAGTCCACCAGGGTGTCGAAGATCTGCTGGTAGCGCGCCGGCTCCCCGGGGGAGAATGCGCCGTCGCGGATGGCGTCCAGCACCTGCTGGAGCACGGGATTGGCCTGGTACAGCAGGCGCGGCTGGTAGCCGCTGGCGCGGATGTTCTCGACCTCGGCCGCGGTGTTGCCGAAGATGAAGATGTTGTCCGCGCCGACGTTCTCCCGAATCTCGACGTTGGCGCCGTCCAGCGTACCGATGGTGAGCGCGCCCGACAGCGCGAGCTTCATGTTGCCGGTGCCCGAGGCCTCGGTGCCGGCGGTGGATATCTGCTCGGACAGGTCGGCCGCGGGGATGATGGTCTCGGCCAGGCTCACGCTGTAGTTGGGGATGAACACCACCTTGAGCCGGTCGCCCACGCGGGCATCGGCATTGACCACGGCCGCCACGTCGTGGATCAGCCGGATGATGAGCTTGGCCATGGCATAGGCCGAAGCCGCCTTGCCGGCGAACACCACCACCCGCGGCACGTGGCGGCCGTCGGGGTCGGCCAGGATGCGCTGGTAGCGCGCCACCACGTGCAGCAGGTTGAGCAGTTGGCGCTTGTACTCGTGGATGCGCTTGACCTGCACGTCGAACAGGGCCGCCGTGTCCAGCGCAATGCCCAGATGCGCCTGCACCCACTGCGCCAGCCGTGCCTTGTTGCGATGCTTGGCGCGGCGAAACGCCTGGACGAAAACCGGCTGCGCGGCCATGTGCCGCAGCGCTTCCAACTGCGACAGGTCGCGCCGCCAGCCACGTCCGATGCGCTGGTCCAGCAGCGCCGCCAGCGGCGGGTTGGCCTGGGCCAGCCAGCGGCGCGGCGTCACGCCGTTGGTCTTGTTGTTGAAGCGCCCGGGGTAGAGCCGGGCAAAGTCGGCGAAGATCGACTGCGTCATCAGGTCCGAGTGCAGCGCCGACACGCCGTTGACCGAATGGCTCACCAGCACCGCCAGGTAGGCCATGCGCACGCGGCGTCCGTCGGACTCGTCGATCAGCGACATGCGGCGCATCAGGCCCACGTCGTGGCCCGTGGCCTGCGCCAGGTCGGCCAGGAAGCGGGCGTTGATGTCGAAGATGATCTGCAGGTGCCGCGGCAGCACCCGGCCCAGCATCTCGACCGGCCAGGTCTCCAGCGCCTCGTGCATCAGCGTGTGGTTGGTATAGCTGAAGATGCGCTGCGCGTGGCCCCAGGCAGTGTCCCAGTCCAGGCCATGCTCGTCCACCAGCAGGCGCAGCAGCTCGGGTACCGCCAGCACCGGGTGCGTGTCGTTGAGGTGGATGCTGATCCGCTCGGCCAGCAGATCGAAGCTGTCGTGCGTGCGCAGGTAGCGGTGCAGCATGTCCTGCACGCTGGCGCTGCAGAAGAAATACTCCTGGTGCAGGCGCAGTTCGCGGCCCGGCTCGGTCGAGTCGTCCGGGTACAGCACGCGGGAGACGTTTTCCGAGTGGTTCTTGCGCTCCACCGCGGCCATGTAGCTGCCGCGGTTGAAGGCCGACAGGTCGATCTCCTCGGTCGCCCTGGCCGACCACAGGCGCAGCGTGTTGGTGGCCTGCGTGCCATAGCCGGGCACGATGCTGTCGTAGGCCATGGCCAGCACGTCGTGGGTATCGACCCAGCGCGCAGCCCCGTATTCGCGGCGGGCTTCCACCCGGCCGCCGAAGCGCACCCGGTAGGTGACCTCGTGCCGGGGAAATTCCCAGGGGTAGCCGTGCGTGAGCCAGTAGTCCGGCACCTCCACCTGCTCGCCATTGACCACGGTCTGGCGGAACATGCCGTACTCGTAGCGTATGCCGTAGCCAAAGCCCGGCACGCCCAGCGTGGCCATGGAGTCCAGGAAGCAGGCCGCCAGCCGGCCCAGGCCGCCGTTGCCCAGCGCGGCGTCAGGCTCCAGGTTGGCGATGTCCTCCAGGCTCACGCCGAAGTCGGCCAGCGCGATGCGCATGGTGTCCTGCACTTCCAGGGCCAGCAACGCATTGGTGAAAGTGCGGCCGATGAGGAACTCCATCGACAGGTAGTAAACGCGCTTGACGTCCTGCTCGTACTGGGCGCGCGTGGTGGCCATCCAGCGTTCCACCAACTGGTCGCGCACCACCAACTGGGCCGCGTGCAGCCAGTCTTCCGGCCGCGCCGAGACCGGGTCCCTGCCGGCGGCGTAGATCAGCTTGTTGGCCAGCGCCCGCTTGAAGGCGGCAACGCTGCGGTCCGGGTGGTCGTACTCGAAGCCTGGCGACGGGGGAATGGTGGTGAACTGCATGGCGGCTCGCAAAGCGGGGATGGTGCAAGAATGCATCAACTATGCCTGCCACGCGCGGAAAACCGCCGCGGCAGCCGCGCGGACGCCCTCCCCGCCCGTGCTCAGCCCGTCAGCCCGCCTTCAGCCGCTCCAGCATGGGCGGCGTGATCAGCACCACGCCCCCGGCGGTGCGCTCGAAGCGGGCGGCGTCCTGGGCCGGGTCCTCTCCGACCACCAGGCCTTCGGGCAGCACGCAGTGCCGGTCCACCACCACCCGCTGCAGCCGGCAGCCGCGCTCGATGCTCACCTCCGGCAGGATCACGGCCTGGTCGATGCTGCAGTACGAATGCACCCGGACTTTGGAGAACAGCACGGAATTGGTGACCCTGGAGCCCGACACGATGCAGCCGCCGGCCAGGATGGTGTTGGTCGTCATGCCGTGCTGGCCGTCGCGGTCGGGGACGAACTTGGCCGGCGGCATCTGCAACTGGTAGGTCCAGATCGGCCAGTCGGTGTCGTAGATGTCGAGTTCGGGCGTGATGCTGGCCAGGTCCAGGTTGGCGGCCCAGAACGCATCGATGGTGCCGACGTCGCGCCAGTAAGGCGCCACGCCCTCCACCTGCGGCACGCAGGACATGCCGAACGGATGCGCCAGCGCCTGGCCTTGCGCCACCGCCAGCGGAATCACGTCGCGGCCGAAGTCGTGGCTGCTGTCGGGGTTGGCCACGTCCTGCTCCAGCAGGCGGTAGAGGTATTCGGCATTGAAGACGTAGATGCCCATGCTCGCCAGCGCCACCTCGGGTTTGCCGGGCATGGCCGGCGGGTCCACCGGCTTCTCGACGAAGTCCTGGATGCGGCGGCTCTCGTCCACCGCCATGACGCCGAAGGCGGTGGCCTCGCTGCGCGGCACCTCGATGCAGGCCACCGTGCAGCCCAGGCCGCCCTCGACGTGGTCCTTGATCAGCAGCGAGTAGTCCTGCTTGTAGACGTGGTCGCCGGCCAGCACCAGCACGTACTCGGGCCGCTTGGAGCGCAGGATGTCCAGGTTCTGGTAGATCGCGTCGGCCGTGCCGCGGTACCAGTGCTCCTCGTCGATGCGCTGCTGCGCGGGCAGCAGATCCACCATCTCGTTGAGCTCCGGGCGCAGGAAGCTCCAGCCGCGCTGCAGATGGCGCAGCAGCGAGTGCGACTTGTACTGCGTGAGCACCGCCATGCGCCGTATGCCCGAATTGAGGCAGTTGGACAAGGCGAAATCGATGATGCGGAACTTGCCGCCGAAGTACACCGCCGGCTTGGCGCGCTTGTCCGTCAGTTGCTTGAGCCGCGAACCGCGGCCGCCGGCGAGTACCAGCGCCATGGAGCGGCGCACGAGCTGGTGGGTCTGGAGCGTAGAGGACATGGCGGGTTTGTCTCCGGGTGGGGGCGTCCACATTGTCGGCATTTTCGCCCTTGGCAGCTCATGCAATGAAGCAAGCCGCGTGCCAGTCAGCGCCTACGGGCGCGCCTGCCGGCCACCGCGCCGCGGCGCTTCACCACCGCCTTCGGGCAGCAGCACGCGCTGCTGCGCCTGCGCCGTTTCGCGCAGGAAATCCCAGACCGCCTGCATGCGCGCCAGGTGCTTGGTTTCCTCGGGCATGGAGATCCAGAAGCTGCGGATGAAGCGCGCATCGCCCGGCAGCACGCGCCGCAGCGCGGGCTCGCGCTCGGCCAGGAAGGCCGGCAGCACCGCCAGCCCGGCGCCGGCCGCTGCCGCCTGGCACTGCGCCACCACGCTGGTGCTGCGCAGCGCGAAGCGGGTCGGCCGGTGCAACTCGCCCAGGTACTGCAGCTCCTTGCTGAACAGCAGGTCGTCCACGTAGCTGATGAAGCTGTGGCCGCGCAGGTCCTCGCGCGTGGCGATGGGCGGATGCGCCTCCAGGTAGCGCTCGGCCGCATACAGTTGCAGTGCGTAGTCGGTGAGCTTGGCGACCACCACCGGGCCGCGCGCCGGGCGCTCGAGCGAGATCACGATGTCGGCCTCGCGCCGCGACAGGTGCACCAGCCGCGGCAGCGCCAGCAGGTCGATCAGCAGGGAGGGATGGCGCTGCGCGAACAGCGCCAGTTGCGGCGCCAGCACCACCGTGCCAAAGCCCTCGGTGGTGCCGATGCGCACCAGGCCCGACAGCCCCTCGCGCGGCGCGGGCGCGGCGCTCTCCACCGCCAGGAAGGCCGCCTCCATCGCCTCTACCTGCGGCAGCAGGTGCCGCCCGGCATCGGTCACGCGGTGGCCGGCGGCCTCGCGCACGAACAGCGCGGCGCCCAGTTCCTGTTCCAGCGCCTGCACCCTGCGCGCCACCGTGGTGTGGTCCACCGCCAGCCGGCGCGCCGCGCCCACCAGCGTGCCGGCGCGCGCCAGTTCCAGGAAGAAGCGAAGGTTGTTCCAGTCCATCGGCCATCCTTTGCATATTTGCAAATGCTTGCTGCGTATTTGTCTATTGTCATCACAAAACTGCACAGCTAGCATCGGCCTTCCACAACGGAGACATGCCCCATGAACGCCCGCACCCCCGAAGTCCTCGCGCCCACCGTCAAGCTGCTGATCGGCGGCAGGTTCGTCGAATCCAGCACCACCGAGTGGCGCAACGTGGTCAACCCGGCCACGCAGGAAGTGCTGGCGCGCGTGCCCTTCGCCACGCCGGCGGAGATCGATGCCGCCGTCGCCGCCGCCCAGGAGGCCTTCAAGACCTGGCGCAAGACCGCCATCGGCGCCCGTGCGCGCATCTTCCTCAAGTACCAGCAATTGATCCGCGAGAACATGCAGGAGCTGGCGGCGCTGCTCACCGCCGAGCAGGGCAAGACCCTGGCCGACGCCGAGGGTGACGTGTTCCGCGGCCTGGAGGTGGTGGAGCACGCCGCCGGCATCGGCAACCTGCAGTTGGGCGAGCTTGCCAACAACGTGGCCGGCGGCGTCGACACCTATACCCTGCTGCAGCCGCTGGGCGTGTGCGCGGGCATCACGCCCTTCAACTTCCCGGCCATGATCCCGCTGTGGATGTTCCCCATGGCCATCGCCTGCGGCAACACCTTCGTGCTCAAGCCTTCCGAGCAGGACCCGATGGTGACCATGCGCCTGTGCGAGCTGGCGCTGCAGGCCGGCATTCCGCCCGGTGTGCTCAACGTGGTGCACGGCGGCGAGGCGGCGGTCAACGCCCTGTGCGACCACCCGGACATCAAGGCGGTGAGCTTCGTCGGCTCGACCCGGGTCGGCACCCACGTGTACAACCGCGCCACCGCCGCCGGCAAGCGCGCGCAATGCATGATGGGGGCGAAGAACCACGCCATCGTCATGCCCGACGCCAACAAGGAGCAGACTCTCAACGCCCTGGCCGGGGCGGCCTTCGGCGCCGCGGGCCAGCGCTGCATGGCGCTGTCGGTGGCGGTGCTGGTGGGCGAGGCGCAGCAGTGGGTGCCCGATCTGGTCGCCAAGGCGCGCACGCTCAAGGTCGGCGCCGGCCACGAAAAGGGCGTGGACGTGGGCCCGCTGGTGTCCTGCGCCGCCTACGAGCGCGTCACCGGCCTGATCGAGCGCGGCGTGGCCGACGGCGCCACGCTGGAACTCGACGGCCGCCAGCCGCAGGTGCCTGGCTACGAGCAAGGCAACTTCGTCGGCCCGACGATCTTCTCGGGCGTGAAGCCGGGCATGGCGATCTACGAGCAGGAGATCTTCGGCCCGGTGCTGTGCCTGGCCGCGGCGGCGCACATCGACGAGGCCATCGCCCTGATCAACGCCAACCCGAACGGCAACGGCACGGCCATCTTCACGCAGAGCGGCGCTGCGGCGCGGCGCTTCCAGGAAGACATCGACGTGGGCCAGATCGGCATCAACGTGCCGATCCCGGTGCCGGTGCCGATGTTCTCCTTCACCGGCTCGCGCGCTTCCAAGCTCGGCGACCTGGGGCCCTACGGCAAGCAGGTCGTGCTGTTCTACACCCAGACCAAGACCGTGACGGCGCGCTGGTTCGACGACGAGACCGTCTCGCACGGCGTCAACACCACCATCAGTCTGCGGTGAGGGCGCCCGCCACCGTCCTGCTGGCGCTGCCGGCACTGCTGGCGCTGGCGCCCGTGCCGGCCCCGGCGCAGGCCGGCGCCGACTGCAAGCCCGACGGCAACCAGCAGCAGCTCAACGCCTGCGCCGTGCGCGACTTCCAGGCCGCCGACATCGGGCTCAACATCCGCTACGCCGAGGTGATGGACGGCTTGCCGACCGGCAGGCGCACCGCCCTGCGCCAGCAGCAGCGCGGCTGGCTCAAGAGCCGGGATGCGCGCTGCAAGACCGAGGTCCGCAGCAGCGAAGGCGGCTCGGCCTGGCCGCTGTTCTTCCACGCCTGCCTGGAAAAGGCCACCAAGGCGCGCAGCGCGGAGCTCGAGCGCTGGGCGCGCGGAGAGACGCCATGAACTTCGAGCTCACCGAGGAGCAGCGTGCGTTCGCCCAGACGGCGCGCGATTTCGCCCAGGCCGAACTGGCGCCGCACGCCGCGCGCTGGGATGCCGAAGGCATCTTTCCGCGCGAGGCCATCGCGCTGGCCGGCGAGCTGGGCTTCTGCGGCCTCTACGCGCCGGCCACCATCGACGGCCTGGCCCTGCCCCGGCTCGACGCCGCGCTGGTGTTCGAGGAAATGGCGGCGGTCGACCCGTCCACCACCGCCTTCATCACCATCCACAACATGGCGACCTGGATGCTCGGCACCTGGGGCAGCGATGCCGTGCGTGCCGAATGGGGCACGGCACTGACCAGCGGCGCCAAGCTGGCCTCCTACTGCCTGACCGAGCCCGGCGCCGGCTCCGACGCCGCCTCGCTGCGCACCCGCGCCGAGCGCGATGGCGGCGACTACCTCATCAGCGGCAGCAAGGCCTTCATCTCCGGCGCGGGCAGCACCGATGTGCTGGTGCTGATGGCGCGCACCGGCGGCCCGGGCGCCAAGGGCATCTCGGCCTTTGCGGTGCCGGCCGACGCGCCCGGCATCCAGTACGGCAAGAAGGAAGCCAAGATGGGCTGGAACAGCCAGCCCACCCGCACCATCAGCTTCGACCGCGTGCGCGTGCCGGCAGCCAGCCTGCTGGGCGCCGAGGGCGAGGGCTTCAAGATCGCCATGAAGGGCCTGGACGGCGGGCGCATCAACATCGCCACCTGCTCGGTCGGCGCGGCGCAGGGCGCGCTGGCGGCGGCGCAGCGGCACCTGCACGAGCGCCAGCAGTTCGGCAGGCCGCTGGCGCAATTCCAGGCGCTGCAGTTCAAGCTGGCCGACATGGCGACCGAGCTGGTCGCCGCGCGCCAGATGGTGCGCCTGGCCGCCAGCAAGCTAGACGCCGGCCACCCCGACGCCAGCACCTACTGCGCCATGGCCAAGCGCTTCGCCACCGATGCCGGCTTTGCCGTCTGCAACGAGGCGCTGCAGATCCACGGCGGCTACGGCTACATCCGCGAATACCCGCTGGAGCGGCTGGTGCGCGACACGCGGGTGCACCAGATCCTCGAAGGCACGAACGAGATCATGCGGGTGATCGTGGCGCGCCGCATGCTGGAGGCTGGCGCGCACGACGACATCCGCTGATTGCTATTATTTTCATAGCTACAAGCCAAGACATCACCGTGGCTGCAACCGTATTTTTTATATAGAACCGGAGACGAACACCATGCGCATCGCATTCCTGGGCCTGGGCAACATGGGCGGCCCCATGGCCCTGAATCTGCACAAGGCCGGCCACGCCGTGCAGGCCTTCGACCTGTCGGCCGCCGCCTGCGACAGATTGCGCGCCGACGGCGTGGGCATCGCGGCATCGGCGGCAGAGGCCGTGCAGAAGGCCGAAGTCGTCATCAGCATGCTGCCCGCGAGCCAGCACGTCGAAGCCCTGTACCTGGGCGGGCAGGGCCTGCTGGCGCAACTGCCGGCCGGCGCGCTGGTGATCGACTGCAGCACCATCTCGGCTGCCACCGCGCGCAAGCTGGCCGAAGCCGCCGCCGCGCGCGGCCTGGACTGTCTGGACGCGCCGGTCTCCGGCGGCACCGGCGGCGCCATCGCCGGCACGCTGACCTTCATGGTCGGCGGCAGCGCGCAGGCGCTGGAGCGCGCCCGCCCGCTGCTGGAGAAGATGGGCGCCAACATCTTCCACGCCGGCGACGCCGGCGCCGGCCAGACCGCCAAGATCTGCAACAACATGCTGCTGGGCATCCTGATGATCGGCACCAGCGAGGCGATCGCCCTGGGCGTGGCCAACGGGCTGGACCCGAAGGTGCTGTCCGAGATCATGCGGCGCAGTTCCGGCGGCAACTGGGCGCTGGAAAAATACAACCCGCTGCCCGGCGTGATGGAGAACGCCCCCGCCTCCAAGGGCTACGCCGGCGGCTTTGGCACCGACCTGATGCTCAAGGACCTGGGCCTGGCGCAGGAAAACGCCACCGCCGTGCGCGCCGCCACGCCGCTCGGCGGACTGGCGCGCAGCCTGTATGCGGCACACAGCCTGGCCGGACATGGCGCGCTGGATTTCTCCAGCGTGATCCGGCTGGTACAGAAAGCCTGAACCGCCCATGGCCCCGACTCCGCTCGTGCGCTGCGCCAGCGCGTCCGACCTGGACGGCGTGCTGGCCCTCTACCGCGAGCTGCGGCCCCACGACCCGCCGCTCGCGCCCGAGCGGGCCCGCGCGCTGTGGCAGGAGGTGGCCCAGGACCGGCATTCGCGCCTCGTCGTCGCCGAGGTGGACGACGGCCGGATCGGCGCCACCTGCATGCTCGCCACCGTGGCCAACCTGGGCAGCGGCGGTGCCCGCATCGGCGTCATCGAGCACGTGATCACCGCCGCTGACTGCCGCCGCCGGGGGCTCGCGCGACAGGTGCTGGCCCATGCGCTGGAGCTGGCCTGGACGGACGGCTGCTGCAAGGTGCTGCTGCTGTCCGGCGCCCAGCGCGAGGAGGCGCACCGGCTCTATGCGGCGGTCGGCTTCCGCGGCGACGTTGAACGGGGTTTTGTCGCCAAACCACCCGCGCCCTCCTCGCTTCAATCCTGATAGCACTGACCCTAAGGCGACGCTGAACAAGTCCCCGCGCTGGCGCGCGCCCTGGCGTGGGATGGGATGCAAGGCGCAAACCGCAGCCATGGCCGCCGCCATGGCGAGGATTTGCAACGCCGCAGACCGCCCACGGCAGGGATGCGCGACGCGCGAGGGACTTGTTCAGCGTTGCCCTAACTGCGGCAAGGGCATTCCTCGGGATTCAGCCCTACCCGGCGCGCCGCGCCACGTCAGGGCCGCCAATGGCTGACGTGCGCCGGCCGCTCATCGCGCGGCAGCATGGCCTTCACGTCGGCCACCACCACCGGCTGGCCGGCACGCGCCAGCCGCCGCACCAGTTGCCAGCCTTGCAGGCGGAACGGCGCATGCGGCACGGCCAGCACGATGGCGTCGGCCGGTCGGGCCTGGGATGGCTCGGTGATGCGTAGGCCCTCCTTGCGCAGCAGCGCGTCGGCGTCGGCCAGCGGGTCGATCAGTTGCACCTCGATGCCCAGCGCGCTGAGCCGCCGATAGATGTCCACCACGCCCGAGTTGCGCACGTCGCACACGTCCTCCTTGAAGGTGACGCCCATGATGGTGACCACGGTGTCGTGGTGCAGCAGTTGGTGTTGCACCATGCGGTGCAGCAACTGCTCGGCGACGAAGGCGGGCATGCTTTCGTTGATCTGCCGCGCCGACAGGATGACGTCGGCCACGATGCCATGCGACGCCGCCTTGTGGCTCAGGTAGTACGGATCGACCGAGATGCAGTGCCCGCCCACCAGGCCGGGGCGGAAGTCCATGAAGTTCCACTTGCTGCGCGCGGCGTCGATCACGTCGGTGGTGTCGAGCCCCACGCGGCTGAAGATCTGGCTGAGTTCGTTCATCAGCGCGATGTTGACGTCGCGCTGCGTGTTCTCCAGCACCTTGGCGGCTTCGGCCACGCGGATGCTCTGCGCCGGGTAGACCTGGGTGATGCAGCCGTAGAGGGCGGCCAGCGCGTCGCGCACCCGGGGCGTGTCGCCGGCCACGATCTTGGTGGTGCTGGTGAGCGTATGCACCCGGTCGCCGGGGTTGATGCGCTCGGGCGAGTAGCCGACGTGGAAGTCGCCCGGGTAGGTCAGCCCCGAGCTGCGCGCCAGCATCGGCGCGCAGATGTCCTCGGTCACGCCCGGGTAGACCGTGCTTTCGTATACCACCGTGGCGCCCTTGCGCATCCAGCGCCCGATGGTCTGCGTGGCCCGCCGCACGGCACCCAGGTCGGGCACGCGGAATTCGTCGATGGGCGTGGGCACGGTGACGATGACCACGTCGGCCTGGCCGATGCTCTCGGGCAGGGTGGTCCATTGCGCGCTGCAGCCGGCCAGGGCCTGCGGGTCGATCTCGTGGGTACGGTCGTGGCCGGCCTGCAACTGGGCCACGCGCTGCGCATCCACGTCGTAGCCGATGACCCTGAAATGCGCCGACAACGCGACCGCAAGCGGCGCGCCGACGTAGCCCAGGCCGACGACGAGGATGCAGTTTACGGGGGTATCTTCCGGCGTCCGCGCGGCGCTCATGGCTGCTCGCCCCCGTTCAGCGCCAGCCACGATTGCAGGTAGCCCTGGCGCGCGGCAGCGTCGGCCAGTTCGGCGTCGGTGGCGAGGATGTCGATGCGCAGTTTGCGCGCCAGGCGCGCGGCGGCGGCAGTGTCGCTGCCCTCCACGCTGGCGAGCGTTTCGCGCAGCGCGGCGCGGCGCTGCTGCAGCCCGGTCTGCACCATGCGCCCGGCGGCGTACGCGCCGGCCACCGCATCGCGGCTGCGCTGGAGCTTCTGCAGCGGGCCTTCCTGCTGCTCGGAGAGCCAGCGTGCCGCCAGCGCGCCGGTGTCCTCGGCCGCGCGGCGCGATGCGCCGGCGCCGAAGCTGCGCGACAGCGCCACGCTGGCGAAGGCCGACTGCGCGCCGTCGGAGAGCCCGCGCCGCATGCCCAGCGCCACGCTCACATCCCAGCCGCCTTCGGCCTGCAGCAGCGCGCCGAGCTCGGTCACCCGGGCCTGGTCGGCGATGGCGCGCTCGGCGTCGGGCAGCAGCGCGGCCTCTTCGACCGGGGCATGCGCGGCCAGGTAGCTCAGGCGCTGCTCGGCGCGGGCCCGCTTTTCCTGCAGCCGGTCGCGTGCGTCGAAGGCGCTTTGCACATCGAGCAAAGTGGCCTGGCGGCGCGCGAGCGACTGGCGCTCCTGGCGCAGGTTCGATTCGGCGGCGGCCAGCGCAGCTTGCAGGGCCGCAGCCAGCGCCATGAGGCCACGCTGCTCGGTGACCAGTTCGATGCTGGCCAGCCGCAGGCCCAGGCGCTGCTGCGAGCGATAGGCCGCGCACTGGGCCTCGGCCAGTTCGGTCGCCAGCCGGCCCTGGCGCTCGCGCGCGAAGCTCTTGCGCACGCCCAGCACGACGTTGCGCCGCTCGCTGGCGGGGTCGCCCACGCTGGCGAAAGCCTCGGGGGCCGACAGGGTGGCGGACTGCACGCGCCCCTGCGCTGCGGCCAGCGCGCAGTAGCTGTCGGCCTCGTCGGCGGAGGCGGCCAGGGGCAGCAAGGCCAGGCTGCACAGAAGAATGGATGAACGCATGGCAACCCTCAGAGCCACAACGGGGCGCGGCCAATGAACAGCACGCGAGACTTGGCGGCCTGGGACTCGGTGAGATCGAGCTCGACCAGGAACCCGCGCGTCTCGAGCTTGAACAGCGGGTGCTGCGCGCGCTCCTCGTCGCGGTGCACGCGCGTGACGCTGCCGACGCGGCGGCACACGATCACGTGCAGCACACAGTCGAAGACCGGCTGGCCCGGCCGCGCGACGGCCTCGTTGTCGTAGGGCACGAAGGCAAAGGACAGCGGAGTGTCGGACTGCGTCACGCGGAAGTAGGGGCTGTCGCTCAGCGTGGCGATGATCTGCCGCAGCTGCGCCGCCTCGCGCCGCTTGTTGTCGGCCTCCTGCGTGTTCTGCTGCAGCTTCAGGCGCAGGTTCTCGAGCTGCATGCGGTAGCCGGCGGTGCGGCCCAGCACCTCCAGCGCCTGCGGCAGTTGCGCCGGGCCGCCGGCCAGCGTGGTGGCCGAGCGGCGCAGCTCGGACAACTGGCGCTCCAGCGCCACGCCGGTGGCGGCCGAGTCGGTGGCCGAGGTCTTGTAGCCGTTGAGCGTGGCGCGCGCGCGCACCGCGTCGTCGCGCGTCATGAGGCCGGCCTGGAGGTCGCGCTCGATGCCGTCCTCCAGCGTGGCGATCTCCGCCAGTACCCTGCGCGTCCTGGCGATGTCCACCCGCTTGGCGCCGCCCAGCAGCTCGACCTGGTGCGACAGCTTCAGGTCGGCACGCCTTTGCTGCGCGACGGCGCTGTCGCCGCTGGCCACCAGCCGCTCCAGCACGCGCGCCTGCTCGCGCAGCGTCTCGGATTCGCGCGCCAGCGCCTGCCATGCGCTGTCGAGCCCGTCGGCCGCCTGCCGGGTGCGGAACACTTCGGCGCTGAGGCGCAGGATGTTCTCGTTGGTGCGAGAGATGACGACCGGCGCGGCCCAGCTCTCGTTGGCAATGTAGAACAGCGTCACCGCCGCGTAGGCCAGGGCGGTGGACAGCACGGCGCCCAGCACCCCGATGGCGAGGTAGCGGTAGGCCGTGACGATGATCTTCTGCATGCGGGTCATGCCTGCTGCTCCGGGGTCTTGGGCGGTGTGGCGGGGGCGGGCCGGGCGCCTGGCTTTTCGCGCGTGCCCCAGGTGCCGACGTCGAAGGTGAACAGGGCCACCAGGGTGATCAGCAGCGCGTCGACGAAGAACCAGGCACCGGCAACGGCCGCCAGCACCGGCGTGCGGATGCGCGTGGAGCCCGGGGCGAGCCGGTGGCAGGTGATGTTGTAGAGCAGCGCCGCTGCGACGAACACCCCGGCGAAGGTCAGGATGGCCGCGATCAGCGTCGATGCAGCCTGGGCGATGCCGGCCGACAGCACCGAGGCGATCAGCAGGAACGACCAGACCGCCGTGAACGTCTCGGGCACCAGCGCGGCCATGAGCGGCAGCATGCCGATCAGGCGCAGGTGCTCGGGCATGCGCCGCCAGGTCCAGAACAGGTCGCGCAGGCCCGAGCGGCGCCAGCGCACCTGCTGCGAGAAGAACTGCGCGAGCTGCGTCGGGGCGGCGGTCCAGCAGGTGGCGCGCGGGTTCACGATGGTCTTCCAGCCGCGCATCATGATCGCGTGGGTCATGTAGCGGTCTTCGCCATCGCGCACGCCCAGGCCGAACCAGTTGCGACCCTTGACCTCGGCCTCGACCTGCTCGAACAGCGGACGCCGCACCGCAAACAGGCAACCGCTGATGCAGAACACATGGCCCGAGAGGTTCTGCAGCATCTTGCCGAACTGGAAGCTCATGTAATAGACCATGGTCTGGCCGATCGTGAGCACGTTGTCGTTGACGTTGCGGATGCCGATGTTGCCGCCCACCGCGCCCACCTGCGGGTCGGCAAAGCAGGCCACCAGTTCGCGCACCACCTGGCGGTCGAAGATGCAGTCGCTGTCGATGCAGATCAGCACCTCGCCGCGCGAGCGGCCCAGAGCGCGCGAAAGCGACACGTGCTTGCCGCTGTTGACGGCGTTGCGCTGGATGCGCACCTGCTGCGGCCAACGCGTGGCGGCCACCTGGAGCCAGTGCCAGGAATCGTCGGCGCTGCAGTCGTCCACCGCCACGATCTCCAGCCGCGCGGCCGGCCAGTCGCAGGCCAGGATGCTGCCGATGGTGGCCAGAACGTGCTCGCCTTCGTTGTAAACGGGCAGCAGCACGCTGACCATGGGCTGGTAGCCGTAGTCGCGCACCGGGTCGCCCGCCCGCGTGCTCAGGCGCGCCAGCAGCCCGCCCGCGAACTGCAGCAGGACCATGACCACGGGGAAGTAGAACCAGAAGTGGTAGATGCCATCAAGCATGGCGGCCCCACAAGGCCTGGCAGGCCGCCGGAAATTTGCGGGAAAGGACTTGCGGGCGTTGGGGAAGTGCTGGGGCGAGGGGGCGGAGGCGACGGTGGGGAGGATGGGTCATTCGGTGTCGGCGGGATGCAGGGTCGCGGGCGGCAGAGGAGTGGGCTGGCAGGCCAGTTCGGGCCAGATGCAGGCCCAGTCGTGCGGGCGCAGGTCCTTGCGGGTGACGCGCCCTCCCGTGGCGTACTCGATGGCCACGCAGTTGACCGGCGATGGGACGCGCCGCGCGTAGCGATGCTGCCACTGGCGTATCTGCGCGTCACTCTTGACCGGCGAGCCGTACAGGGCCATGCGCCGGCGCAACTCGCAGACGCTCGGCGCGCCTTCCAGCTGGAGGTATTCGTTCAGATCCATGTTGCATTTTTGGTAGCAATAGCTACTGATTGTAATTTTGATGCGTAGCTTTTGCAACTGTAGCGCGTGCTACTGTCGCAGCATGGATGAAACGGCGTTACAGCTTTATCGGCGCCAACGGCTGGAGCTCGCGGTTGCACAAGTCACGCAGGGCAACGTCACGGCGTTCGGGCGCCTGCTTGGCTACCGCGATGGGGCCTTCATGCGGCAGATGCTGTCGGGCACGCGGGCGGTGTCGGACAAGACGGTGCGCGCCATCGAGGCTTTGCGGGGCATGGGCGGCTGGTTCGCCCAGTACCCGGCGGCAGCCGGCTATGCGTCCAGGCCCGCGGCGCCCGACCCGGGGCCCGAAGACGAGGACGGCATCGTGGCGGTGCCCATCGCGGCGTTGTCGTTGCACGCCGGCAAGAGCGGCCAGGCCACGCGCCACACGGACGGCGCGGCCGACGGCGCCGACACCCCCCAGGCGCTGTTCACCCAGGCCTGGCTGCGCCGGCGTGGCTACCTGAGCGCCCGCCTGCTGGCACTCAGGGTGAACGACGACAGCATGCGGCCTTCGCTGCACGAAGCCGACGTGGTGACGGTGGACACCCGCCAGACCGAGCCCATGGACGGGAAGGTGTTCGCCGTCAACTACGAAGGTGCCTGCCTGGTGCGCCGGCTGGTGCGCGATCGCGGCGCCTGGTGGCTGGTGGCCGACAACCCGCTGCGCTTTCCACGCAAGCAGTTGTCCGCGCCCGGGGCAATGCTGATCGGCCGCGCGGTGCATCTCGACAGCGAGACCATCTAAGCCCACGCCGAACGAGCCCATCGCATGCCGCGCTTCGCGGGGACTTGTTCAGCGCCGCCCCAAGGCGCCAAGGGATAATCCCCGCCCATGAACCCCCTGCTCTCCCGCCTGCAGCCCTACCCTTTCGAGCGGCTGCGGCAACTCTTCGCGGGCGTCGCGCCCGCGCCCGGCCTGCGGCCGATCAGCCTCGGCATCGGCGAGCCCAAGCACCCGACGCCGCCCTTCATCCAGCAGGCCCTGGCCGATGCGGCCTTGCGCACCGAAGGCGGGCTGGCGGGCTACCCGCCCACGGCCGGCGACCTGGCGCTGCGCCAGGCCTTCACCGGCTGGCTGCACAGGCGCTACGCGCTGGCGCTGGACCCGGCCACGCAGGTGCTGCCGGTCAACGGCTCGCGCGAAGCGCTGTTCGCCTTCACCCAGACCGTGGTCGATGCCACGCGGCCCGACCCGGTGGTGGTCTGCCCCAATCCGTTCTACCAGATCTACGAGGGCGCGGCCCTGCTCGCCGGTGCCACGCCCTTCTATGCGCCAAGCGATCCGGCGCGCAACTTCGCGGTGGACTGGGACGCGGTGCCGGACGATGTCTGGGCCCGCACGCAGTTGCTGTTCGTCTGTTCGCCCGGCAATCCGACCGGCGCGGTGATGCCGCTGGACGAGTGGCGGAAGCTGTTCGCGCTGAGCGAGCGCCACGGCTTCGTCATCGCCTCGGACGAGTGCTACAGCGAGATCTACTTCCGCGACGAAGCGCCGCTGGGCGGCCTGGAGGCCGCGGCGCGGCTGGGCCGCGGCGACTTCCGCAACCTGGTCGCCTTCACCAGCCTGTCCAAGCGCAGCAACGTGCCCGGCCTGCGCAGCGGCTTCGTGGCCGGCGATGCGGCGCTGATGAAAGCCTTCCTGCTCTACCGCACCTACCACGGCAGCGCCATGAGCCCGGTGGTGCAGGCCGCCAGCATCGCCGCCTGGGGCGACGAGGCGCATGTGGCGGCCAACCGCGCCCAGTACCGCGCCAAGTTCGCCGAGGTCACGCCGATCCTCGCTCAGGCGCTGGACGTGGCCCTGCCCGACGCCGGCTTCTACCTGTGGGCCGGCATCCCGCCCGCGTTCGGCGGCGACGATGCCGCCTTCGCGCGTGCGCTGCTGGCTCAATACAATGTGACGGTTCTGCCCGGCAGCTACCTCGCGCGCGAGGCCGGCGGCGCCAACCCGGGCGCCGGGCGCGTGCGCATGGCCCTCGTCGCGGAAACCGCCGAGTGCGCCGAAGCCGCGCGCCGCATCGTCCAGTTTGTCCAGTCCCCTCAGAAGCTCTAATCCAATGACGCAGCAACTCCAGACCCTGATCGACAACGCGTGGGACAACCGCGCCAGCCTCTCGCCCGCCGCCGCGCCCAAGGAGGTGGCCGATGCGGTCGAGCACGTGCTCGCCGAACTCGACGCCGGCAGGCTGCGCGTGGCCACGCGCGAAGGCGTCGGCCAGTGGACCGTGCACCAGTGGATCAAGAAGGCGGTGCTGCTGTCCTTCCGCCTGAAGGACAACGTGCTGATGCGCTCGGGCGACCTGAATTTCTTCGACAAGGTGCCGACCAAGTACCAGGGCATGAGCGAGGCCGACATTGCCGCCACCGGCGTGCGCGTGGTGCCGCCGGCCGTGGCGCGCCGCGGCAGCTTCGTCGCCAAGGGCGCGATCCTGATGCCGTCCTTCGTCAACATCGGCGCCTACGTCGATGAGGGCACCATGGTCGACACCTGGGCCACCGTGGGCTCCTGCGCGCAGGTGGGCAAGAACGTGCACCTCTCCGGCGGCGTGGGCCTGGGCGGCGTGCTCGAGCCGCTGCAGGCCAACCCGACCATCATCGAGGACAACTGCTTCATCGGCGCGCGCTCGGAGGTGGTCGAAGGCGTGATCGTCGAAGAGAACTCGGTGCTCGGCATGGGCGTGTACATCGGCAAGAGCACCCCGATCTTCAACCGCGAAACCGGCGAGATGCTCTACGGCCGCGTGCCCTCCGGCAGTGTGGTGATCAGCGGCAACATGCCCAAGAAGACGGCCGACGGCACGGCCTACAGCACGTATGCGGCCATCATCGTCAAGACGGTGGATGCAAAAACCCGCTCCAGCACCAGCCTGAACGATCTGCTCCGGGACTGATAGTCCAGCAGCGCCCCGGCCCTCTCCACCACCCTCCAAGGAATCGCGCATGGGCACGATGGAACGTCTTCTGCGGCTGATGGCCGAGCGGCATGCGTCGGACCTGTACCTGTCGGCCAACGCGCCGGCCACGCTGCGCATCAGCGGCGAGTGCGTGCCGGTCAGCGCCCAGGTGCTGCCCTACGACGCGCCGCGGACGCTGCTGGCCGAGGTGATGCCGCCCAAGCACATGGAGGAGCTGCAGGAGAACGGCGAGCTGAATGCCGGCTTCGCCATGAAGGACGTGGGGCGCTTTCGCGTCAGCGCCATGCGCCAGCGTGGCTCGTTCGCGGTGGTGGTGCGCCACATCCACAGCGAGATTCCGCGGCTCGAGGCGCTGAATCTGCCGCCGCTGCTGCGCGATCTGGTCATGGAGAAGCGCGGCCTGGTGCTGATGGTGGGCGCCACCGGCTCGGGCAAGAGCACCACGCTGGCCTCGATGATCGACAGCCGCAACGAGGCCGCCTCGGGCCACATCCTGACCATCGAGGACCCGATCGAATTCCTGTTCCGCAACAAGAAGGCCATCGTCAACCAGCGCGAGATCGGCGTCGACACGCAATCGCTGCAGGTGGCGCTGAAGAACGCGCTGCGCCAGGCGCCCGACGTGATCCTGATCGGCGAGATCCGCGACCGCGAGACCATGTCCGCAGCCATCGCCTATGCCCAGTCGGGCCAGTTGTGCCTGGCCACAATGCACGCCAACAACAGTTACCAGGCGATGAACCGGGTGCTGAGCTTCTACCCGGTCGAGGTGCGCCCGACGCTGCTGGGCGACCTGTGCTCGGCGCTCAAGGCGGTCGTGTCGCAGCGCCTGCTGCGCACCGTCCAGGGCGGCCGCGTGCCGGCGGTGGAGATCATGCTCAACACCAAGCTGGTGGCCGACATGATCGAGAAGGGCAATTTCTCCGGCGTGCAGGAGGCCATGGAGAAGTCCATGGCCGAAGGCTCGCAGACCTTCGAGCAGGACATCGCCCGCCTGATCACCGGGGGCATCGTCGACCGCAAGGAAGGCATCGCCCACGCCGATTCGCCCACCAACCTGATGTGGCGGCTGCAGAACGACTTCGCCATGGCCTCCAAGGCGGCCGCCGCCAGGGCCGGCGACCCATCGCCGCTGCAGGACGACGGGCCGTCCTTCACCGACATCGTGCTCGACGTCCGGCACTGACCTTTTTCATTTTTCACTTTCCGATGTCCCGTACCCTGCACCTTGCCGAGGAGCTGATCTCCCGCCCGTCCGTCACGCCCGACGACGCCCAGTGCCTGGAGATCCTCGCGCGGCGGCTCGAACCCCTGGGCTTCGTCTGCGAGCGCATGGACAGCGGGCCGGAGGGCTTGCGCGTCCACAATTTATGGGCAAAAAGGCCTGTAGCCCAGGAAAAATATGGGCTTTATGCTATCAATAAAGTAGCAACGCTGGTCTTTGCCGGCCACACCGACGTGGTGCCCACCGGCCCGCTGGAGCAATGGAGCAGCCCGCCCTTCGTGCCCACGCACCGCGACGGCAAGCTGTTCGGACGCGGCGCGGCCGACATGAAGACCTCCATCGCCGCCTTCGTCGTCGCGCTGGAGGAATACCTGGCCGCCTCGCCCGACACGCCGCTCACGCTCGGCCTGCTGCTCACCAGCGACGAGGAAGGCCCGGCCGTCGACGGCACCGTGGCCGTCTGCCGCCAGTTGCAGGCGCGCGGCGAGCGCATCGACTGGTGCATCGTGGGCGAGCCGACCTCGATCGAGCGCACCGGCGACATGGTCAAGAACGGCCGCCGCGGCACCATGAGCGGCAAGCTCACGGTCAAGGGCATACAGGGCCACATCGCCTACCCGCAACTGGCCCGCAACCCGATCCACGAGGCCCTGCCGGCGCTGGCCGAACTGGCCGCCACGCAGTGGGACGCGGGCAATGCCTTCTTCCCGCCCACCACTTGGCAGGTCAGCAACATCCACGGCGGCACGGGCGCGAGCAACGTGATTCCGGGCACGGTGGTGGTCGACTTCAACTTCCGCTTCTCCACCGAGTCCACCGCCGAGGGCCTGCAGCAGCGGGTGCAGGCGGTGCTCGACCGGCACGGCCTGGACTACGAGTTGCGCTGGACCGTCGGCGGCCTGCCCTTCCTCACGCCGCCGGGCACGCTGCTGCAAGCCGTCAGCGCCGCGATCAAGGACGAGACCGGCCTGGATACCGAGCTTTCCACCACCGGCGGCACCAGCGACGGCCGCTTCATCGCCCCGCTGGGCGCGCAGGTGGTCGAGTGCGGGCCGCCCAACGCCATGATCCACAAGATCGACGAGCACCTGCGGCTGCAGGACATCGAGCCGCTGAAGAACATCTACCGGCGCACGCTGGAAAACCTGGCGCGCGCAGCCGCATGACCGTCCTGGAACTGATCGAAGCCGGCGCGCGCCAACTCGAGGCCGCGGGCGTCGCCTATGGCCACGGCACCACCAACGCCTTCGACGAAGCCGCCTGGCTGGTGCTGTGGCGTCTGGGCCTGCCGCTGGACGACCTGGATTCAGTGTCAAACAAGCCTGTAGCCCAGGCAGATTCTGGGCTTGTAGCTACACTTTTTGAAGCACGCATCGCCACCCGCAAGCCCGCGGCCTACCTCACCCGGGAAGCCTGGCTGCAGGGCGTGCCCTTCTACGTGGACGAGCGCGCCATCGTCCCGCGCAGCTTCATCGCCGAACTGCTGGCCGAAGGCGGCATCGACGCCTGGCTGGGCGATCACACACGGCGCGTGCTGGACCTGTGCACCGGCAACGGCAGCCTGGCGGTGCTCGCCGCCCTCGCCTACCCCGACGTGCGCGTGGACGCCGCCGATCTCTCGCCAGACGCCCTGGAGGTCGCCCGCATCAACGTCGCCCGGCACGGGCTGCAGGAGCGCATCACGCTGCTCGCCTCCGACGGCCTGTGCGCCGTGCGCGGGCCCTACGACCTGATCCTGTGCAACCCGCCCTACGTCAACGCGCAGAGCATGGCCACGCTGCCGGCCGAGTACCGCGCCGAGCCCGCAATGGCCCTGGCCGGCGGTGCGGACGGCATGGACTTCATCCGCCAGTTGCTGCGCGACGCCCCGCCCTGCATGAGCGAAGACGCGGTGCTGGTGCTGGAGATCGGCAACGAGCGTGCGAACTTCGAGGCCGCCTTCCCCGCGCTGCCGGTGTTCTGGCTCGACACCAGCGCGGGCGAAGACCAGGTGCTGCTGGTGGAGCGTGCGACGCTCACGCAGGCCCTGGCCCGGGATCGCCCCCCGGTGTAGCGCACACCGCGCATCTTCCGCTCGATGCGCCGGCGGGCTCTTGCCCGCTGGCGCCCTGTCCCATTCCGCTGCCTGCGCCAGGCGCCCGCAGCCTCAGTTCCTTGCACGCCATGATCACCCTCAAGAACGTCGTCCTGCGCCGCAGCGCCAAAGTGCTGCTCGATGGCGCCAGCGTCACCCTCAACCCCGGCGAGAAGGTCGGCCTGGTCGGGCGCAACGGCGCCGGCAAGTCCACCCTGTTCGCGCTGCTCAACGGCTCGCTGCACGAGGACGGCGGCGACTTCCACATACCCGCGCAATGGCGCATGGCCCAGGTCGCGCAGGAGATGCCGGAAACGTCGGAGTCGGCCACCGACTTCGTGCTGGCCGGCGACACCCGCCTGGCCGAGCTGCGCGCGCAACTGGCCGCGGCCGAGGCGGCCGACGACGGCATGGCGATCGCCCACGCCTATACCGACCTGGCCGACGCCGGCGACCATGACGCCGTGCCGCGCGCGCAGGCGCTGATCCTGGGCCTGGGCTTCAAGAGCAGCGAGCTGGACAACCCGGTCGACAGCTTTTCCGGCGGCTGGCGCATGCGCCTGCAACTGGCGCGCGCGCTGATGTGCCCGTCGGACCTGATGCTGCTCGACGAGCCGACCAACCACCTGGACCTGGACGCACTGGTCTGGCTCGAAGCCTGGCTCAAGAAGTACGCCGGCACCCTGATCGTGATCAGCCACGACCGCGAGTTCCTGGACGCCATCACCGACGTCACGCTGCACATCGAGAACGCCAAGCTCACCCGCTACGGCGGCAACTACAGCAAGTTCGAGGAAATGCGCGCGCTGCAGATGGAGCAGCAGCAGGCCGCGTTCTCCAAGCAGCAGGAGAAGATCGCGCATCTGCAGAAGTTCATCGACCGCTTCAAGGCCAAGGCCAGCAAGGCCAAGCAGGCGCAGAGCCGGGTCAAGGCGCTGGAGCGCATGGAGAAGGTCGCGCCGCTGCTGGCCGAGGCCGAGTTCACCTTCGAATTCAAGGAGCCGGGCCACATTCCGAACCCGATGATGTCGATCACCGACGCCTCCTTCGGCTACGCGGCCGAGGAAGAAGGCGCGCCGCCCAAGGTCATCCTGCAGGGCGTCAGCAAGTCGGTGCTGGCCGGCCAGCGCATCGGCATCCTGGGCGCCAACGGCCAGGGCAAGTCCACCTTCGTCAAGACCGTGGCGCACGACATGGCGCCGCTAGCCGGCAGCATCATCGAAGGCAAGGGCCTGCGCATCGGCTACTTCGCCCAGCAGGAACTGGATGTGCTGCGCCCGCAGGACACGCCGCTGGAGCACATGGTCCGCCTCGCCCGCGAGATGGGCGCCGACGCCAAGCAGCCCAGCCGGGAGCAAGACCTGCGCAGCTACCTGGGCAGCTTCAACTTCAGCGGCGACATGGTCAAGCAGCCGGTGGGCACCATGAGCGGCGGCGAGAAGGCACGGCTGGTGCTGGCCATGATGGTCTGGCAGCGCCCCAACCTCCTGCTGCTGGACGAGCCCACCAACCACCTGGACCTGGCCACGCGCGAGGCGCTGGCCGTGGCGCTCAACGAGTTCGAAGGCACGCTGATGCTGGTCAGCCACGACCGCGCGCTGCTGCGCTCGGTCTGCGACGAATTCTGGCTGGTCGGCCGCGGCGAGGTCGGCCCGTTCGACGGCGACCTGGACGACTACCAGCGCTACCTGCTGGACGAGGCCAAGCGCCTGCGCGAAGCCGCCAAGGTGGCCGAACGCGCCGCCGCCACGCCCGCGCCAGCGGTAGCCGAACGGCGCGTCGCGGCCCCCGGGCCCGCCGCGGCCGCGCCCTCCTCCACCGCCGACAAACCGGCCGGCGGCCGCGACCAGCGCAAGCAGGACGCCCAGGCGCGCCAGCAGCTTGCCGACACGGCGCGGCCGCTCAAGCGCGAACTCGGGCAGATCGACCAGCGCCTGGCCGCGCTGCAGCAGGAAAAGGCCATCCTCGAACACCGCCTGCAGACCGCCACCGCGCCGGCAGAACTCGCCGACGCCGGCAAGCGGCTCAAGCAGATCGGCACCGAGACCGAGGCGCTGGAAGAGCGCTGGCTGCAACTAACGGCAGACCTCGAGGCCTTGGGGTAGGCGCGCCGTCTACGCGCCCGCATCGGCGTGCACGCCTTCTCAGGGGCGGGCAGGCTTGGTCGAATCCGGGACCGCGTCCTGGCCCTCAGCCGATTCATCGTCCGGCTCGTCCTCGGGCGTCGGGTGCTGGCGGGCCGCGGCGGCCTCGCGGTCGCGGTCGGAGTTCGACAAGGCATCCAGTGCATCGGGCAGATGCAGGACGTCGGTCATTTTCTTGATGTCGCTGGCGGTACTCATGGTGGCTCCTTGGAGGGGACATGCCGCCGCGCCAAGTTGCACGCGAAGCGACGGCAAGGCCCTCTTTGGCCAAGCTAAGGCCGCACGCCCAGGGCCCGGCGTAGGACGCGGCCCCGAGCGCGCGCGTCCAGAAGGCGGGGTCACGGCGGGCCAGGACCAGGCAGGGGCCACGCTGCCAAGGCCCACCGGAGCGCAAGAAAAAAGCACCTACCGCGCGACCGCAGCAAGTGCTTGATTCATTTCATGTTCTTGGTAGGACGTACAAGATTCGAACTTGTGACCAACGGATTAAAAGTCCGCTGCTCTACCAACTGAGCTAACGTCCCACGCTACCGGCCAGAGCCAGCAGCAAAGCCCGCGATTATAGCGTGACTTGCGGCCGATTCTGACTGGGCCTGGCCGCTCGCGATCCGCTCCAGCACCCATCCGGCCGCCGCGAAGCCGAACGTGGCGGTGACGCTGACCACGGATCCGTAGCCGTGGCAGTTGAGGGAGCCGTCGCCCTCCATGGCGCATGACGCATCCGGCGGGGCGACCGCTTCCCGGCTGAAGACACAGGCCACGCCCATGGACTTGCCCTCGCGCGGCGCCGCATGCTGCTTGCGAAGCCGGTAGCGCACCTGCGCCAGCAGGGGGTCGTGCGTGGTACGCGCAAGATCGTCCAGATCCACTTTGTGCGCCCAGCGCTTGCCGCCCGCGGCTCCCACGCTGACGAAGTTCGGCCGCGGCTTCACCGAGCGTGCCCACTGGGCCATGGCGGTTTTGGCCTTGACCTGATCGCAGGCGTCGATCACGGCATCCACCGGAGCCGGCAGGATGGCGGGCCAGCCTTCCGGCTCGACGAACTCTTCCACCGTATCGACCTGGCAGCCGGGGTGGATCAGACGAATGCGATCCCGCATCGCCTGCACCTTTGCCTGGCCGAGTGTCGGGGTCAGCGCGTGCACCTGGCGGTTGACGTTGGACTCGGCGATGTGGTCGAGATCGATCAGCACCAGCCCCCCGACGCCGCTGCGCGCAAGCGCCTCCGCCGCCCAGGACCCGACGCCGCCGATGCCGACGACGGCCACGCGCGCCGCGCGCACTCGAGCCGCGCCGGACAGGCCATAGAGGCGCTCGAGACCGCTGAACCGGCGCGCCAG
The DNA here is from genome assembly GCF_016428875.1 of Xylophilus sp. ASV27. Lineage (GTDB taxonomy): Bacteria > Pseudomonadota > Gammaproteobacteria > Burkholderiales > Burkholderiaceae_C > Xylophilus. Next base: position 26,189 of record NZ_JAELTO010000005.1, on the reverse strand, counting down.
ATCGGCCTCGTCCGGCACCATGCCAAGGCGGGTCACGGGGCCACGGGCCGAGGATCAGCGCAGTCGGGCAAGACGCTCTTTCGCGGCCGATGCGGCTTCGGACTGCGGATAGGCCTTGAGCAGGTCTTCCAGCGTCTTGCGCGCCGCCTTCGCGTCCTTCAGCTCGGTCTGGCAGTTGGCAATCGACAATGCCGCCTCCGGCGCGCGCGCATGGTTCGGCGCCTGGCTCAGCAGGCTGCGGAAGTTGGTAATGGCGTCGCGGTAGTTGCGGTTGGCATACTGGGCATTGCCCAGCCAGAAAAGCGCTGAAGGCGTGTAGCCGCTCTGGGGATAGCGCTTCATGAACTCGGAGAAGCCGGTCTGGGCCTCTGTGAAGTTGCCCTTGCGGAAGGTGGCCAGCGCGGCATCGAAGTCACGCTGCTCCGAGGGGCTTGCGGTGAACTCCATGCCATCGACCGTGACCTTGGCCGGCTCGAACTGACGCAAGCGCTCGTCCACGCCCTTGGCAATGTCCTTCTGGCCCCGCTGCAGGTCCGCCACATCGCGTGCCAATTGCTCGTTCTGCCCGCGCATCGTGGCCTGGTCGGCGCGCAGGGTTTCGATCTGGCCCTGGAGCGTGAGCAGGCTGCTGCGCAGTTGCGCGTTCTCGCTGTTGGCGCGTTGCAGATCCTGGCTCAGCTTGTCGGTCTGGGCCTTGTTGGCGTCGATGCGCTGGCGGATCTCGAGAATGGCGCGACGGGCCTCGTCGTCATCGAAGAGACCCGCATGCGCGCCGCCCGCGCCCATGAGGACGCAGGCGGCGAACACCGCAGCCGCCAGCGGGCGGCAGGTCTTCGCGTTGCGCGAGGTCATTGGCGGTAGGAGATTTCAGCGCGGCGGTTCTGCGCGTAGGCGTCTTCGGTGTTGCCCGGAACGGCGGGCTTCTCCTTGCCGAAGCTCACGGCCTCGACCTGGCTGTCGCCCACGCCCAGCAGAGCGAAGGCGCGGCGCACGGCTTCGGCGCGCTTCTGGCCCAGCGCCAGGTTGTACTCGCTGCCGCCGCGTGCATCCGTGTGGCCCTCGATGACCACCTTGCGGGCGGGATTGGCCCGCAGGAAGCGCGAGTGGGCTTCGATCAGCGACTGGAACTCCGGCTTGACGATGTAGCTGTCGTAGTCGAAATAGATGATGCGCGCCACGCCCACCGGGCCCGATGCGTTTGCCGAGGCCGCGTCCAGATCCACCTTGGCGACCCCGCCCTGGTTGGTCGGATTCGAGCCCGCCCCCCCCGGGCCGGTGCCAATGGCGCCCGCGCTGCGGTCTTCGACCGGCGCCTCGTCGAGTTTGACCGGAGAACTGCAACCGGCGAGAAGCGCCGTGATGGCCAGGGCAAGAGTGAGCTGCTTGAACATGATGGAAAACCTCCGATAGGAATGCTTGGATTGAATCTGCCGGGAAAGGTGTCAGGGCTGCTTCTGGAACGGACCCCAGTCCGGTTCCCTGATGTCTCCGCCCTGCCCGGAAAGACGCGCCTTGATCTTGCCGTCGAGCGTGGTCGTCATGAGGGCCTCGCGGCCCTGCTGCACCGTGGCGTACAGGATCAGTCGGCCGTTCGGGGCAAAGCTCGGGCTTTCGTCGGCGGAGGTGTCGGTGATCGAGTTGACCGCTCCGCTGGCCAGCTCCATCACCTGCAGCTTGAAGGCACCGCCGATGCGGGACACGTAGGCCAGGTAGCGCCCGTCGGCGCTCAGCGCCGGGGAGATGTTGTAGCTGCCGTTGAAGGTCACGCGCTCGGGATTGCCGCCGGAGACCGCCATGCGGTAGATCTGCGGCGCCCCGCCGCGGTCGCTCACGAAGTAGATGCTGCGGCCGTCTGCGGAGAACACCGGCTCGGTATCGATGCCGCTGCTCTGCATGAGCCGTCGCGGCTCGCCGCCTTCGGCACTGATGGTGTAGAGCTGCGAGCCGCCGTCGCGGCTGAGTGTGACGGCCAGGGAATTGCCATCCGGAGCCCAGGCCGGGGCGCTGTTGGAGCCGCGGAAGTTGGCGATGAGCCGGCGCCTGCCCGAGGCGACATCGTGCACGTACACCACCGGCTTGCGCGATTCGAAGGACACGTAGGCCAGTTGCCCCCCGGACGGCGACCAGGCCGGCGAGATGATCGGCTCCGGACTGGCCAGCGCCGGTTGCGCGTTCTCGCCGTCCGCATCGGCCACCCAGAGGGTATAGCGCGGGCCGGCCTTGGTCACGTAGGCGATGCGGGTCGAGAACACGCCCTTCTCGCCGGCGAGCTTTTCGTAGATGAAGTCGGCCGCGCGATGCGCTGCCAGGCGCAGGTCGCCCTGGGGCACGACGAAGCTCTGTCCTCCGAGGTCCTGCCCCTTGACGACGTCCCACAGGCGAAAACGCACGTCATAGCGACCGTCGGCCAGACGCGTGACGCTGCCGCTGGCGAGCGAGTCCGCGCCCTTCTGGCGCCACACGCCGACGTCCGGGCGCGAGGTCTCGTCCAGGGACTCGGTGCTCGCATCCACGCTGCGGAAGCGCCCGCTGCGCTCCAGGTCCGCCTGCACGATGGCCGAGATCTTCTGCGGCGACTGGCCTTCTCCTCTGAACGGAGCGATCGCGATGGGAAACTGGGTGAGGCCGACGCCCACGATGTCGATGCGGAACTGCGCGATGGCCGGCAGGGCCGATGCACTCAGCAGGGACGCTACAACCCCCCGGCGCCTGAAGGAAAAAGAATCTTGGACAGGCGTAGAAGCGGTGCGTTGGTAATTCATTGGCAGCAGAGACGTGTCAGATGATGGGCCCGATTGGAGCATCCCACACTTCTGAAGTTCTGATGTTACACACTGGCAAGGGGGGACTGTCACAAAAGGTGTAGCACTTTTGCAAACGTAGAATCCGCGACTCATGCAATCCCCCGATGCCCGCGCCGACACGGCCGCCGTGCCCCACTCCCTGGCCCAGCGCCTGCGCCGGCTGTCCGTCTACTTCGGAGGCCAGCGCGCTGCGTGGACCCTGGCGGTGCTGGCCACCATCGTGGCGGCGGTGACCGAGCCGCTCATCCCGGCGTTCATGAAGCCGCTGCTCGACCGCGGTTTCGTCGCCGGCAGCCTGCAGTTGTGGATGGTGCCTGCCGGCATCGTCGGCCTCTTCGCGATCCGGGGCGTGGCCCAGTTCGTGTCCCAGTATGCGCTGGCGCGCATCGCCAACGAAGGCATGCTGAGCATGCGCCAGGCCATGTTCAGGCACCTGCTTTCCGCGGAGATGGGCTTGTTCAGCCGCCAGTCCGCGAGCACCCTGTCCAACACCGTCGTCTATGAAGTGCAGACCGGCGCCACCCTGCTGGTGCAGGCCCTGCTGGGCCTGTCGCGCGACGGCTTCACGCTGATCGCGCTGCTGCTGTACCTGCTCTACCTCAACTGGCAGTTGACGCTGATCGTGGGCGTGCTGATCCCGGGCGTGGCCTGGATCATGAAGACCCTGTCGCGCCGCCTCTACCGCGTCACCAAGAGCAGCCAGGAGGCGACGGATGATCTGGCCTATGTGGTCGAAGAGAACGTACTGGCGCACCGCATGGTGCGGCTGCACGGCGCGCAGGCTGCCCAGGCCGCGCGGTTCGCCAAGCTCAGCGGGCGGCTGCGGGGGCTGGCGATCAAGTCGACCATCGCATCGGCGGCCATGACGCCGCTGACGCAGTTGCTGGCGGCTGCGGCGCTGTCGGCCGTCATCGTCACCGCGCTCTGGCAGGGCCGCTCCGGCACGGCGGCCCAGGGCGTGAGCGTCGGCGACTTCGTGGCCTTCATCACCGCCATGCTGATGCTGATCGCCCCGATACGGCGCCTGGCGGATGTGGCCGCGCCGATCACGCGCGGCGTGGCCGCGCTGGAGCGCGGCCTCATGCTGATCGAGCAGGTGCGGACCGAGACCGGCGGCCAGTGGCGTCCGCCCGCGTCCGCCCGCGGCGCCATCGAGTTCAACGACGTGACCGTGCGCTACCGGGACGACGGCGCCCCTGCCCTGGACAGGCTGAGCCTGCGCATCGCTCCCGGCGAGGTCGTGGCCTTCGTCGGCCCGTCCGGGTCGGGCAAGACCACGCTGGCCAACCTGCTGCCGCGCTTCGTGCTGCCCACGTCGGGCCAGGTGCTGCTGGAGGGCCGGGATGTCGCGGCCTGGGACCTGCCCTGCCTGCGCTCGCAGTTCGCGATGGTGAGCCAGGATGTGGTCATGTTCAACGACACGGTGGCCGCCAACGTCGCCATGGGACAGGCCATCGACCGGACGCGCCTCCAGCATTGCCTGGAAGCCGCCAATCTCGCCGAGCACGTGGCGGCCATGCCGCAGGGCATGGACACCCCGGTCGGCCACAACGCGGCGCAGCTCTCGGGCGGGCAGAGGCAGCGCCTGGCGATCGCTCGCGCCCTGTACAAGGATGCGCCGCTCCTGATCCTGGACGAGGCCACCTCCGCACTCGACACCGAATCGGAGCGGCTGGTGCAGGATGCGCTCAAGCGCCTCATGCAGGGCCGCACCACGCTGATCATCGCCCACCGCCTGTCGACCATCGAGCATGCGGACCGCGTGGTCGTCATGCAGCATGGGCGCATCGTCGAGCAGGGAACTCACCACGCGCTGCTGCAGCAGAACGGGCTGTACGCGCGCCTGCATGCACCGGCATTCCCCGGTTCGGCCGAGCTTTGACCTCGACCTCCGGCCCACCCATCGCGTCGCATCGGATTGCGGACAGCATAATGACGCGAATCTTCAGCCGCCATCCAGCATGAACCTGCACCAGTTCCGCTTCGTCCAGGAGGCGGCGCGCCGCAACCTGAACCTCACCGAGGCGGCCAAGGCACTCCACACCTCGCAGCCCGGCGTCTCCAAGGCCATCATCGAGCTGGAGGAAGAGTTGGGCGTGGAGATCTTCGCGCGCCACGGCAAGCGCCTGAAACGCATCACCGAGCCCGGCCAGCACGTGCTCAAGAGCATCGAGCTGATCATGCGCGAGGTCAACAACCTGCGCCGCATCGGCGAGCAGTTCAGCGCGCAGGACAGCGGCACGCTGTCCATCGCCACCACCCACACCCAGGCGCGTTACGTGCTGCCGGTGCCGGTGGCCAAGCTGCGCGAGGCCTATCCCAAGGTCAACGTCAGCCTGCACCAGGGTGCGCCCGACCAGGTGGCGCGCATGGTGCTGGACGAGGTGGCCGAGATCGGCATCGCCACCGAATCGCTGGCCGACTACGCCGACCTGGTCACCCTGCCCTGCTACGAATGGCAGCATGTGCTGGTGCTGCCCGCCGATCACCCGCTGGCCCAGGTCGAGCGCCTGAGCCTGGAAGACCTCGCGCGCGAGCCGATCATCACCTACCACCCGTCCTTCACCGGGCGCACCCGCATCGACCAGGCCTTTGCCGCGCGCAAGCTCTCGCCGCGCATCGCGCTGGAGGCGATCGACTCGGACGTCATCAAGACCTACGTCCGCCTGGGTCTGGGCGTGGGCATCGTGGCCGAAATGGCGGTGCGCGACGACTCCAACGCCGACCTGGCGGTGCGCCCGCTGGGCCACCTGTTCGGCCAGAACGTGGCGCGCGTGGCCTTCAAGCGCAGCGCCTACCTGCGCAACTTCGTCTACGACTTCGCCACGCTGCTGAGCGACCGCCTGAGCCGGGAGCTGATCCTCAAGGCCCTGGCCGGCCGCTTCGACGACTACGACCTCTGACGCCCGACACGATGTCCGCCCTGCCCTCCGCTCCGGCCTCCAATGCGGCCGCGACCCCGCACCTCGCCACCAAGCTGCCCGGCGTGGGCACGACCATCTTCTCCGTGATGTCGGCCCTGGCGGCCGAGACCGGCGCGGTCAACCTGGGCCAGGGCTTCCCCGACTTCGACTGCGACCCGCGCCTGGTGCAGGCGGTGGCGGACGCCATGCGCGCCGGCGCCAACCAGTACCCGCCGATGGCCGGGGTGCCGGCGCTGCGCGAGGCGGTGTCGGCCAAGATCGAGGCGCTGCACGGCCACCGCTACAGCGCGGCCACCGAAATCACCGTCACCGCCGGCGCCACCCAGGCCATCCTCACCGCCATCCTGGCGGTGGTGCGGCCGGGCGACGAGGTGATCGTGCTCGAACCCTGCTACGACAGCTACGTGCCCAACGTCGAGCTGGCCGGCGGCACCGTGGTGCGCGTGCCGCTCACGCCCGGCAGCTTCCGCCCGGACTTCGCCCGGATCGCCGCGGCCACCACGCCGCGCACGCGCGCCCTGATCGCCAACACCCCGCACAACCCCAGCGCCACCGTCTGGACGCGGGACGAAATGCTGCAACTGCAGGCGCTGCTGGCCCCGACCGACGTGCTGCTGATCAGCGACGAGGTCTACGAGCACATGGTGTTCGAGGGCGAGCACCACAGCGCCGCGCGCTTCCCCGGCCTGGCGGCGCGGGCCTTCGTGGTGTCGAGCTTTGGCAAGACCTTCCACGTCACGGGCTGGAAGGTCGGCACCGTGGCGGCGCCGGCGCGCCTGATGGAGGAGTTCCGCAAGGTCCACCAGTTCAACGTGTTCACCGTCAACACGCCGATGCAGGTGGGCCTGGCCGAGTACCTGCAAGACCCGTCGCCCTACCGGGAACTGCCGGCCTTCTACCGCGCCAAGCGCGACCTGTTCCGCGCGGGCCTGGCCGCCACGCGCCTGCGGCTGCTGCCCAGCGAGGGCAGCTACTTCCAGTGCGTGGACATCACCGCCGTGAGCGATCTTTCAGAAGCCGACTTCTGCCAATGGCTCACGCGCACCCACGGCGTGGCCGCGATCCCGCTGTCGGCCTTCTACGGCGACGGCACCGACCAGCGCGTGGTGCGTTTCTGCTTCGCCAAGAAGGACGAGACGCTGCACGCCGCGCTGGAGCGGCTGGCGCGGCTCTAAGGCAACGCTGAACAAGCCCCTCGCGTGTCGCGCATCCCTGCCGTGGGCGGTCTGCGGCGTTGCAAATCCTCGCCATGGCGGCGGCCATGGCTGCGGTTTGCGCCTTGCATCCCATCCCACACCAGGGCGCGCGCCAGCGCGGGGACTTGTTCAGCGTCGCCCTAAGACTTGCCAACTTTCATTCGACGCGCTGCGGGCCGCCCAGCAGCGCCAGCGCCGCTTCCGCCGTGCGCGCCGCTGCGCCGCGGTGAGCGGCGGCGAAGGCGGTGGCGGCTTCTGCGGCGGCCTGGCGGCGTGCGGGGTCCTGCGCCAGTCGCGTGGCCTGCAGCACCGCCTCTGCCATGTCCGCCACCCGCACGGCCGCGCCCGCGGCTTCGGCCTGGGTGGCGGCGTCCGCGAAGTTGAAGGTGGACGGCCCCATCACCACCGGGCAGCCGCAGGCCGCCGCCTCGATCAGGTTCTGGCCGCCCAGCGGCGCGAAGCTGCCGCCGAGCAGCGCCACGTCGGCCATGCCGTAGTAGGCGGCCATCTCGCCCAGCGAGTCGCCCAGCCAGACGGCGCCGGACGGCGGCGGCACGCCGTCCTGCCAAGCGCTGCGGCGCGAGACGGCGATGCCGTGCTCCCGCAGCAGGCGCTCGACCGCGTCGAAGCGCTGCGGGTGGCGCGGCACCAGCAGCCACTGCGCTATGTTATTGATAGCTGATAGCCCAGGTACTACCTGGGCTGCAGCCACTTTTTCTTCAAAAACCCGCACCGCTTCCAGCCACAGCGCCTCTTCGCCCTCGCGGGCGCTGGCCAGCAGCAGCACCGGCCGGCCGTCCTGCGCGCGCAGTTGCCGGCCGCGCGCCCATTGGGCGGCGTCGGGCCGGGCGTCGAACTTGAGGTTGCCGAACACGCCCTGCACCGGCGCGCCGAGCGCGCGCAGGCGTTCGGCGTCGTCGGCATGCTGCGCCCAGACGGCGGCCAGCCCGCCATAGGCCGCGCGGGACAGCACGGCCAGCCGCTCGGCCCGGCGCAGCGAGCGCGCATTGAGGCGGGCATTGGCCAGCGCCAGCGGCACGCCCTGGGCACGGCAGCCGGCCACCAGGTTGGGCCAGACCTCGGTTTCCATCAGCAGGCCCAGCGCGGGCCGGAAGGTGCGCAGAAAGCGCCGCACCGCGGCCGGCGTGTCCCAGGGCTGCCAGACCTGCCGGTCGCCCGGCTGCAGCAGGCGCAGGCCCTCGGCGCGACCGGTGGCGGTGCCGTGGGTCAGCAGCAGGCGCAGGCCGGGCAGGCGCTCGCGCAGTGCGGCGACGAGCACCGCCGCCGCGCGCGTCTCGCCGAGCGAGACGGCATGCACCCAGATGATGGGGCCCGGCCCGGCCGCCGCCCAGCCGCGCAAGGCGGCGTCGTAGTGCCCGAAGCGCTCTTCTACCGCCTCGCCGTAGCCGGGTTCGGCGGCGGCGCGCCGGCGCAGCTTGCGGCGCAGCAGCGGCTGGGCGAGCCACATCCCGGCCGAATAGGCGGCGCGGGCCAGCGGGCCGGTCAGGCGCATCGCGGCAGCGGGCGGCGCGTTCAGTGCGCCGCGGCACCCACCTGCGCGTCGGGCTTCACGCTCTTGAGCAGGGCCAGCATGGCGGCTTCGATGCGGTGCAGGGACTCCTGCGTGTGGCCCTCGAAGCGCAGCACCAGCACCGGCGTGGTGTTGGAGGCGCGGATCAGGCCGAAGCCGTCCGGCCAGTCCACGCGCACGCCGTCGATGGTCGATACCTTGGCCGGCGCGTCGAATTTGGCCGTCTCGATCAGCTTCTGCACCAGCAGGTGCGGCTCGCCCTCGGCGCAGCTCACGTTGAGTTCGGGCGTGGAGAAGCTGGTGGGCAGCGCGTTGAGCACGGCGCTGGCGTTGGGATGCTGGCTCAGGATTTCCAGCAGGCGGCAGCCGGCGTAGGTGCCGTCGTCGAAGCCGTACCAGCGCTCCTTGAAGAAGATGTGGCCGCTCATCTCGCCGCCCAGCGGCGAGCCGGTCTCGCGCATCTTGGCCTTGATCAGCGAATGGCCGGTCTTGAACATGGTGGCCTTGCCGCCGGCCGCCTCGATGGCGGGCGCCAGGCGCTGGGTGCACTTGACGTCGAAGATGATCTCGCCGCCCGGCACGCGGCCGAGCACGTCCTGCGCGAACAGCATCATCTGGCGGTCGGGGAAGATGTTCTGCCCGTCCTTGGTGACGATGCCCAGCCGGTCGCCGTCGCCGTCGAAGGCCAGGCCCAGCTCGGCGTCGGTGGACTGCAGCGCGGCGATCACGTCCTTCAGGTTCTCGGGCTTGCTCGGGTCGGGGTGGTGGTTGGGGAAGTGGCCGTCGACCTCGCTGTGCAGCTCGATCACCTCGCAGCCGATGGCGCGGAACACCGCAGGTGCGGAGGCGCCGGCAATGCCGTTGCCCGAATCCACCACCACCTTGACCGGGCGGCCCAGCTGGATGTCGCCGGCGATGCGCCGGAGGTAGGCGTCGAACACGTCCACCTGGCGCACGCTGCCGCCGGGCCGCGCGGGCGCGCTGCCGGCGTCCATGGTGCGGCGCAGGCCCTGGATTTCTTCGCCGTAGATGGCCTTGCCGGCCAGCACCATCTTGAAGCCGTTGTAGTCCTTCGGGTTGTGGCTGCCGGTGACCTGGATGCCGCTGTGGCACAGCGTGCTGGCCGCGAAGTACAGCATGGGCGTGGTGACCGCGCCGACGTCGATCACCTCGACGCCCGCGGCCACCAGGCCTTCGATCAGCGCCTGGCTCAGCGCCGGGCCGCTCAGCCGGCCGTCCCGGCCCACGGCGACGGCGCGCTCGCCCAGCGCCAGCGCGGCCGCGCCGAAGGCCCGGCCCAGGGCGCGGGCCACGGCTTGGTCGAGGGTGGCCGGCACGATGCCGCGGATGTCATAGGCCTTGAAGATGGACGGGGCGAAGGGCATGGAGCGTTTCCGTGAGGCAAGGGCGTGAATGGGGCGGAACTGCGGGCATTGTAGGCAGCGCAGTTTCGGCGGCCGTGCCGTGGGCGACGCAGGGCGCGCCGGGCATGGGTCCGGAAACGTCGCCTGCCGGACCCCGGCCGTGCCTATCATGCGTCCATGCGCCCCGCTGCCCCACCGCCCGATGCCGACGCCTGCTACCGCGCGCTGCTGGCGCGGGACGCGCGCTTCGACGGCCGCTTCTTCACCGCCGTGACCTCCACCGGCATCTACTGCCGGCCGGTGTGCCGGGTGCGCACGCCGCTGCGCGCCAACTGCCGCTTCTTCCTGCATGCGGCGCAGGCCGAGCAGGCGGGCTTTCGCCCCTGCCTGCGCTGCCGCCCGGAGCTGGCCCCGGCCGACGTCGCCTGGTCGACCCAGGACGCGGCCGCCATCCTGGCGCAGGAGGCCGCGCGCCGGCTCGACGACCCGGCCTGCTGGCGCGCCGACGGCGCGGCGCAAGGCACGCCGGTGGCCCGGCTGGCGGCGCGCCTGGGCATCAGCGACCGGCACCTGCGCCGGGTGTTCGAGGCTCAGTTCGGCGTGTCGCCGCTGCAGTACCTGCAGACGCGCCGGCTGCTCGCCGCCAAGCAACTGCTGACCGACACCGCGCTGCCGGTGGCCGGCGTGGCCGAGGCCAGCGGCTTCGGCAGCCTGCGCCGGCTGCAGGCCGCCTTCGGCTCGCGCTACGGCCTGAGCCCGGCGGCGCTGCGGCGCGCCGGCGCCACGGGCGGCGGGACGGGCGGGGCCGTGGTGCGGCTGGCCTACCGGCCGCCCTACGCGGTCGAGGGCACGCTGGAATTCCTGCGCCGCCGCGCGCTGGCCGGCGTCGAGGCGGTGCAGGGTGCGGCGGACGGCGCGGGCCCGCGCTTCGTGCGCGCGCTGGCCGTGGGCGGCAGCGCCGGCTGGCTGCAACTGCACTTCGACCCCGAGCGCTGCCATGCGGTGCTGCGCGTGTCCGACACCCTCTGCCCTGCCCTGCCGGCGCTGATCCGCCAGGTGCGCGCCTGGTTCGACCTGGACGCCGACCCGGCCGCCATCGATGCCGTGCTGCAGCCGCACTTCCCGGGCATGGAGGGCTGGCGCGTGCCGGGCGGCGCCAGCGGCTTCGAACTGGCGGTGCGCGCCGTGCTGGGCCAGCAGATCACGGTGGCCGCGGCGCGCACGCTGGGCTCGCGGCTGGTGCGGCGTTTCGGCACGCCCGTGGCGACGCCCTTCGAGGGCATCGACCGTCTGTTTCCCACGCCCGAGGTGCTGGCCACGGCCGAGGGCGACGCGCTGGGCGCGCTCGGCATCGTGCGCCAGCGCCAGGTGGCGATCGTGGCGCTGGCGCGCGCCGTGGCCGAAGGCCATCTGGCGCTGGAGCCCGGCAGCCCGCCCGCGCCGGCCGTCGCGCGGCTACTCACTCTGCCCGGCATCGGCGACTGGACCGCGCAGTACATCGCCATGCGCGCGCTGCGCTGGCCCGACGCCTTCCCGGCCGGCGACGTGGCGCTGCAGCAGGCCCTGGGCGTGCGCGGCCTGCCGCACCCGGCGCGCGCCGCGCAGGCCGCCTCCCAGGCCTGGCGGCCCTGGCGCAGCTATGCGGTGCTGCGGGCCTGGCACGCGCCGCCGGCCCCTCGGAATGCTACATAAACAATAGCTAAAAGCCCAGGTGAATCCTGGGCAAAACCCCTAAAATACTCGGAAAATCATGCACTACGCTCCTGACACCGTTCAACGCCGCTGGAGCAGCCCGCTCGGCGCCGCCCGCCTGGCCGCCACGCCGCGCGGCCTGGCCGGGTTCTGGTTCGAGCACCAGCGCCACTGGCCGGCGGCCCTGCTGGACGGCCCGCCGCCGCTGGCGGAGCACCCCTGCGCCCATCCGGTGCTGGACGCCGCCGAACAGCAACTGGCCGAGTATTTCGCCGGCCGGCGCGATCACTTCACCGTGCCGCTGGAGCTGCCGCGCGCCACTCCCTTCCAGCACGCGGTCTGGCAGGCGCTGCGGGCCGTGCCGCATGGCCGCACCAGCAGCTATGGCGCCCTGGCCGAGCGCATCGGCCGGCCGGCGGCGGTGCGGGCCGTGGGCGCGGCGGTGGGGCGCAACCCGGTGTCCATCATCGTGCCGTGCCACCGCGTCCTGGGCAGCGGCGGCGGGCTGACCGGCTATGCCGGCGGGCTGGAGCGCAAGGCGGCGCTGCTGGCGCTGGAGGGCGCGCAGGCCGCGCGGGCCATCGCATGAGCAGCGCCACCAGCGCCATCGCCACCAAAGTCCAACCGCAGCCCTGGCTGCTCGACTTCCTGCTGCTCGCGGCGATCTGGGGCAGCTCCTTCCTGTTCATGCGCTGGGGCGCGGCCGAGTTCGGGCCGGTCACCACCGCCGGCCTGCGCGTGTCGGTGGCCGCGCTGGTGCTGCTGCCGCTGCTGCTCGCGCGCGGCATGGGCGGGATGCTGCGGCGGCACTGGCGGGTGTTGCTGGCGGCAGGATTGATCAACTCGGCCATCCCGTTCGCGTTGTTCTCTTACGCGGTGCTGTCGATCACCACCGGCCTGGCCTCGATCCTGAACGCCACGGTGCCGCTGTTCGGTGCGGTGGTGGCCTGGGCCTGGCTGGGCGACCGGCTCGGCTGGCTGCGCTGGTGCGGGCTGGCCACCGGCTTTGCCGGCGTGGTGCTGCTGGCCAGCGGCAGCACCAGCCTGCACACCGGCAGCAGCGGCCTGTGGGCGGTGCTGGCCTGCCTGGGCGCCTCGTGCTGCTACGGCCTGGCCGCGAGCTTCGCCAAGCGGCACCTGGCCGGCATACCGCCGGTGGTGACCGCCACCGGCAGCCAGATCGGCGCGGCGCTCGGCCTTGCCGTGCCGGCCATCTGGTGCTGGCCCGCGCGCATGCCCGGCCCGCGCGCCTGGGCCGCGGTGCTGGCGATTGCGGTGCTGTGCACGGCGCTGGCGTACCTGCTGTACTTCCGCCTGATCGAACGCGCCGGCCCGAGCCGCGCGCTGGCCGTGACCTTCCTGGCGCCGGTCTTCGCGCTCGGCTACGGCGCGGCGCTGCTCGGCGAGCCAGTCACGGCCTGGATGCTTGGCAGCGGCGCGGTCATCATGGCCGGCACCCTGCTGTCCACCGGACTGGTGCGGCTGCGGCGTTAGGGCAACGCTGAACAAGTCCCTCGCGTGTCGCGCATCCCTGCTGTGGGCGGTCTGCGGCGTTGCAAATCCTCGCCATAGCTGCGGCTATGGCTGCGGTTTGCGCCTTGCATCCCATCCCACACCAGGGCGCGCGCCACCACGCGGACTTATTCAGCGTTGCCTTAGACGTAGGCGCTGCTGAGCACCAGGTTGCCGTTCAGCCCTGAAGGGAAGAAGCCGCCCCTGCTCACCGCGCCCGGATTCAGGTAGACGATGTTGAGCACATCGCCCGGCGTGCGGCTGTAGGCGATGCCGTTGGCGTCCAGCGGCACGATGTTGGCCGTGGTGCTGGTGCCGGAGATGCCCTGGTCGTCGCTGCCGGAGTTGTCCAGCCTGTCGCGCGCCGCGGAAATCGCATCGGCCGAGGTGCGCAGGGCCGGCGTATTGAGCCCCTTCGCGTACAGCACCGTGCGCACCAGCCCTGCATGGTAGGCCTCGGCGGCCAGGATGCCGGCGGCCGCCTCGAGGTAGGTCTTGTTCTGGATCAGCGGCGAGGCGCCCTTGTAGGCGGTGACGCCCACGTCCTCGAAGATGAAGGCGCCGAGCAGGAAGTTCTCGTCGCTCGCATACGGGTCGAAGATCTGGCCCGGGCCGATCAGCCCCGCTGCGCGCGCGGCGGTGGAGAAGGCGCCGTTGGGGTCCTGGTAGCCGACGTCGATCGCCGGCTGTGCCACGGCAGAGCTGCCCAGCGCCGAGCGCAGGAAGCGCACGTGGTCGGCCTCGTCCTTGGCGATCTCGTTGGCATAGGCCGATACCACCGGGTCCTTGAAGCTGACCGCATGGCCGGGAATCACGCCGCCCTGGGTGCCGGTGCCCGTGAGCTGGGCCGCTGGCAGGCCGGTGCCCGACACTGCGTACTGGTAGAACTGGGCCTCCAGGTACTCCAGGTTCAGCGCGAAGTTCAGGATCTCGACGTCCGTCGGCGCGCTCTGCCCGATGGCGTTGCCCGAGCCTCCTCCGCAGGCCGTCAAGATCGCCCCGCCGGCCATGCCGGCAGCGAAACCGCCGGTCTTTCGGAAGAACTGGCGGCGCTCGCTGAGCCGGTCGGCGCGGCGCTGCAGAACGGCGGTGATGGTGGGCTCCTGGATCATGGGGTGCTCCTTGGTATATGGCAGTGGGGGCCGCGGCAACTCCGGCGGAGATGCCACGTAAAGGCGCGAGGAGCCCGTGCATCGAATGGGCACGGACAGCAACGCATCTTCACGTGGCTTTACGCGGGCTTCAGGAACCCGGATGCGCCCCCCATGTAGGACAAGCGCCCGACCAGACGCCTACTGGAACGAGGACGCCGCGATGTTCACGCCCAGCGCCAGCAGCACCATGTTGAACGCGAAGGACAGCAGGCCGTGCGTGGTGCTGAGCCTGCGCATCGCGCGCGAGGTGATCTGCACGTCGGACACCTGCGAGGTCATGCCGATGACCACCGAGTAGTAGAGAAAGTCGAAATAGTCCGGGTCCTGCGCGCCGGGGAAATCCAGGCCGGCCATTTCGGTCTTGTCCGCCTCGCTGGCATCCTCCCCCGCGCGCGCTTCGTGCTGGTAGTAGAGGTGGGCATAGCGGAACGCGAACAGCACGTGGATCCAGAACCACGACACTACCAGCGCGAGCAGCGCCAGCAGCAGATGGGCCGAGCGCTGCTGCGGCGGCAGGCCGTGGCTTTGCAGCAGCAGCGAGCTGATGGCCGCCACGCTCGCGCACAGCGCCACCACCATCGCCAGGAACAGCACCACCGCCGACTGGTCCTGCGCGGTGGCGCGTGCGCGGATGCGCTCCACGTCAAAGCTGCTGGCAAGTTGCCAGGCCAGCACCAGGTCCACCACGCCGGCGCAGACCCAGGCCAGCAGGCTGTGCGCGGCCGGCTTCAGGGGCAGCGGCACCAGGGCCACCAATACGCCGGCCAGGGCGGCGTAGGCCAGGCGCTGGGGGCCGGTGGTTTCGGCGAAGTGGTGGCGCAGGCCCACGGCGCGCCCCTACTCGAACACCGGCCGGAAGAACGTGCGCTCGTAGCTGAGGAAGCAGCGCGTCTCCTGCGCATACCGGAACGCCGCCTGGCATTCGGGATCGTCGAAGGATCTGGTCCGGTACTCCTCATAGGCCGCGAGCGACGGGAAGGAGAAGGAGGCCAGCGCGATGTTGCTCGCGCCTTCCGAGGGCAGCAGGTAGCCGTGGTGGATGCCGCCGAACTTCCTCACGAGCGGGATCCAGAGCCGGCCGTAGTGCTCGAACTCCTTGATCCTGGCCGGATCGAGGACGTAGCGAAGGTGGCAGGTGATCATGCGCGGCGGCTCCGTGGTTGAGCCCTGGATGGTACCGGAGCCCCCTCGCCTTCAGCCCTGCACCCGCGCGGCGACCGCGTCGCGCACCTGCTGCAGCGCCGCCGGGTCCTCCAGCGTAGTCAGGTCGCCGGTGTCGCGGCCTTCGCACACGGCCTGGATGGCGCGGCGCAGCAGCTTGCCGCTGCGGGTCTTGGGCAGCAGGCCGACGAAGACCACGCGCGCGGGCCGGGCGAGCGCGCCCAGTTGCGCATCGACGCGGGCCATGACCTCGGCTTCCAGCCGCTGCGCGGTGGCGGCGTCGGTACACGCCGCGGCGTCGCGCGGCACGACGATGGCCACGGCCACCTGGCCTTTCACGGCATCGGCCACGCCCACCACGGCCACCTCGGCCACGCCGGCGTGGCCGGAGACGGCCTCCTCGATCTCGCGCGTGCCCAGCCGGTGCCCGGCCACGTTGATCACGTCATCCGTGCGGCCGAGGATGTAGAAGTAGCCGTCCTCGTCCCGCACGCCCCAGTCGAAGGTGCTGTAGCGCAGCGGGCCGGGCAGGCTCTGCCAGTAGGTCTTGACGAAGCGCGCGTCGTCGCGCCAGACGGTCTGCATGCAGCCTGGCGGCAGCGGCCCTTCGATGGCCAGCACGCCCTTTCGCTGCGCACCGGTCAGCTCCTCGCCGGTGCTCTCGTCGATCAGCTTGACGTCATAGCCATACATGGCGAAGCCCGGGCTGCCCAGGCGCGAGGGGGTCTTCTGCACGCCATTGGCGATGGTCAGGATCGGCCAGCCGGATTCGGTCTGCCAGTAGTTGTCGACCACGGGCACCTTCAGCGCATCGGCCACCCAGCGCGCGGTGGGCTCGTCCAGCGGCTCGCCGGCCAGCCACAGGCCCTGCAGGCTGGACAGGTCGTAGCGCGACAGCCAGGCCGGGTCCTGCTTGCGCAGCACGCGGATGGCGGTCGGCGCCGAGAACATGTGCGTGACCCGGTACTGCTCGACCAGCCGCCACCATGCGCCCGGGTCCGGCCGTATCGGCAGGCCTTCGTAGAGGATGGTGGCCATGCCGTGGATCAGCGGCGCATAGACGATGTAGCTGTGGCCCACCACCCAGCCGATGTCGCTGGTGCAGAAGAAGGTCTGGCCCGGCTGCGCGCCGAAGATGTGGCGCATGCTGGCGGCCAGCGCCACCGCGTAGCCGCCGGTGTCGCGCTGCACCCCCTTGGGTTTGCCGGTGGTGCCGCTGGTGTAGAGCGTGTAGCTCGGGTGGGTGGCATCGACCCAGGCGCAGGGCACCTGGGCGTCGAAGAACAGTTCGCGCATGTCGCGCCAGAGGTGGTCGCGGCCGGCCACGATGTCCATCGGCGCAAGCCCGCGGTCGGCCAGCAGCACGTGCGCCGGCTGGTGGCGCGCCAGGCGCAGTGCCTCGTCCAGCAGGGGCTTGTAGGGGATCACCCGGCCGCCGCGCGAGCCGGCGTCGGCGCTGACCACGACCCTGGGCTCGGCGTCGTCGATGCGGGTGGCCAGCGAGCCCGCCGCGAAGCCGCCGAACACCACCGAGTGCAGCGCGCCTATGCGCGCGCAGGCCAGCATGGCGAACACCGCCTCGGCCATCATCGGCATGTAGACCAGCACCCGGTCGCCCTGCCGCACGCCCAGCGTCTGCAGCACCGCGGCCATGCGCTGCACCTCGGCGTGCAGTTCGGCGAAGCTGTAGGTTTTCTCGGTGCCGGTCTCGGTCGATACCGCGATCAGCGCGGGCTGCGCGGCCCGCTGCGGCAGGTGGCGGTCCAGCGCGTTGTGGCACAGGCTGGTGGTGCCGCCGGCAAACCAGCGCGCGAAGGGCGGGCTGCGGTAGTCGCAGATCTCGCCCGGCGGCGTCTGCCAGTCGATCAGGCGGGCCTGCTCGGCCCAGAAGGCCTCGCGCTGTTCCAGCGAGCGGCGGTGGAACTGGCGGTAGTCATCGGTCATGTCGTCTCCTGGGCGCTCCGGCCCGGCCGGAGTCTTTCTGTGGGATTTCCAGGCGCATTATGGGAAGTGGTCTTGCGCCGCGCTGACGAGGGCGTCCGGTCCTTCATTTTTTCTGTGCGCCGGCTCTGCCATGGCGACGGATGCGGAACGCTTTGCGGACGCCCCGCGCCGCAGTTTCAGGCCGAACAGCGGGCGCAGCCAGTTGCTGCGGCGGATCAATCCGTCGTTCAACACCCAGCAGCCGAGGAGCGTCAGTGTCACCAGCAGCGCGGGCTCCAGCACCGGGCCCAGTGCCAGCGGCGCAAGCAGCGTCACGCCGAAGATGATCAGCGTCTGGTGCAGCACGTACCAAGGATAGACCGACTCGTTGGCCCAGCGCAGCCATGGCCACGGGCGGTTCAGGTGGCGATGGCCGTGGCCCAGGATGGCCGCGACTGCCAGCCACATGTAGAGCGTGCGCATTGCGTCTGCCAGCAGGCCGCAGACCATGCCCTTGGCGCCGAAGCGCAGCGCGATACAGGAGCCGATCAGCGCGGCCACCAGCGCCAGCGACACCCGGCGCAGCCGTTCCAGTTCTTGCCAGACCCCGGCATCCACGCCCATCCAGTAGCCGTAGAGGAACATCGTGCAGTAGAGCCCGTGCAGGTAGTAGTCGCGCACCAGGTTGTGGGTGGGCGGAAAACGCGAGGCCAGCAGCAGCGTCCAGGCGAGCAATGGCAGGACGGGCAGCAGCAACAGCTTCCAGCCCCGCAGCCCGTTGAAGCGCTGGCGTAGCCACCGGCCGGCGCGCGAACGCCACAACGGCAGCGTCAGCGCGATCATCGCCGTGTAGGCAAACAGGTAGGGCAAGTACCAGAGATGGTTCCAGGTAATGCCGAACCCGGCTCCGTCGAACGCCTTGCGCGGCCACGGTTCGGCCATGGACAGATAGCGCAGCAGGAAGGTGCCGAAGCCCGGCGCCACAAGCCCGTTGGCCACGCCCTGCGCATAGGCCTGGTACGGCACGACCACCGCCATGCCGAACGCCAGCGGCAGCAGCAGCCGCACGCTACGGTTGCGCAACAGGCTCCAGGCGCCCTGGCCGCGGCTCAGGAAGCCGAGCGAAACGCCCGAGATCAGGAACACCAGGTCCATGCGCCAGAGGTTGACGATCTGCATCGGCCACTGCAGCCATTGGGCCGCATGCGGGCTCTTCAGGTGGTAGTGCCAGCCCGCCACGTACACCATGCCCACGTGGTAGAGGATCAGGAGCAGGAAGGCCAGCGCACGCAGGGCGTCGATGTCGTGGCGGCGATGGACGGGATGGCTGGCAGGGGCAGCGGCGGTGCGCATGGCAGACTCGCGGAAGCAGAGAAGCCACGATGCTCGGGCGCGCGGATCATGTGCGATCCGCCTGGGGGCCGATCCGCCCCCGCTTTGTGACGAGCGGCGGCCCGGCGGGACGAAATGGTCCAGCGCCTGGGCGGTTGTCGCGAGAATTCCAGCCATGGGAACAACGCGCAAGAACCTCTACGAACGCTACGAACCTATCCGCTCCTACGTGGAGGCGGGCTTCTGGATCATGCTGATGACGCTGCAGGCCGCGTTCGGCACGGTGGTCGGGTTCATCGACGCCAGCCACCGCGCCGCGCCGCATGCCCTCTGGGAGATCGCCACCTGGGAGATATCGAGCCACCTGGTGCTGCTGCTACTCGTGCCTGCGCTGGTGCTCGTCGAACGATGGCTGGCGCCGCTGGCGCGCAAGCATGTAGCGCGCTGGCTGGCCTGGCATGTGGCGGCCAGCGTGGTTTTCAGCGTGGTCCATGTGGCGGCGATGTTCGGTTTGCGCGCGCTGGCCTACGCCATGGCCGGCGCGCACTACGACTTCGGCGGCTGGGTCGCCCAATGGGGCTATGAGTACCTGAAGGACGTGCGCTCCTACGTCTCGATGATCTTCGGAATCTGGGTCTACCGGCGGTTCATGCTGCGGCTGCAGGGGGAGGCACGGGTGCTCGACGCGCCCGAGGAGGGCGCGGCAGGACCGGCTCCGGCTTTGGCGGAAACGGCGGTGTGCGACGCTTCGAGGAAGGAGACGCTGCCGCCGCCGGCCGCCACCCGCCCCGAGCGCTTCCTCGTGCGCAAGCTGCGCCGCGAATTCCTCATCGCCGCTACCGACATCGACTGGCTGCAGGCCGAGGGCAATTATGTCGGGCTGCACGTCAACGGCCACGACTATCTGCTGCGCGCCACGCTGACCGACTTCCTGACCCAGCTCGACCCTACCCGCTTCGTGCGCGTGCATCGCAGCCACGCGGTGAACCTGGAATGCATCAAGGAAATCGAGCCGCTGGACGGCGGCGACGCCCGGCTGCACATGCACGACGGCAGCACCGTCCCGTGCAGCCGACGCTATCGGAACGCGCTGCGCGCCAGTGCCGGCTGAGTTTCCCGGGGAATCACCCGCCAGGCGGCCGGTTCCGGCGCGGCTTCATCTGATCAAGGCATGCACCGCCTTGAAGTCCGGGTGCTCGGCGGTGCGCAGCCATTCGAACAGCACCATCTCGGTGGTCATGAGTTCAACGCCGGCGCCGGCCAGGCGGTCGAAGGCGGCGTCCCGGTTGCGCTCGGTGCGCGAGCCGCAGGCGTCGGTCACGACCCAGACCTCGAACTCGTCCTCCAGCAGGTCGAGCGCGGTCTGCAGCAGGCAGACGTGGGCCTCGCAGCCGGCCAGCACGATGGCGTTGCGGCCCGGTGCCGGTTCTGCGGGCTTTTGCAGGTGGCGCGGCAGGCTGCGGGCATTGCCGCCCTGCTGCGCGCGGGCCGGCGGGCGCAGCCACTCCCCCAGGCCTTCTTCGCAGGCGCTGAAATGCATCTTGGCCAGAATGCGCCGGCAGCGCCCGCGCCATTCGGCCGGGTTGGGGCCCAGGCGCGACGGGTTCTGCTCGGTTCCCCAGAGCGGCACATCCAGCATCTGGGCCGCGTCGGCCAGCCGGCGCGCATTCGCCAGCACCGCGGCGGCATCGTGGATGGCGGGCATCAGGCGTTCCTGGTAGTCCACCAGTACCAGTTGGGATTCGGAGGCGTCGAGCAGCATCGGGATTCAGGTCTTTCGTTGGAGGGTGAGATTACACCGCACCCGTGGCAAGGCGTATCACCGCTCCAGCCGCAGCAGCCGGCCGCGCGGGCTGTCGGTGAGCAGGTAGAGCCAGCCGTCGGGCCCCTGCCGAACGTCACGGATGCGTTCCTCCAGGCCCTCCAGCAGCTTGTGCTCGGACACCACCTTGCCCTCACCCAGCACGATGCGGTCGAGGTAGCGGAACTTGAGCGAGCCCACGAAGAGATTGCCGCGCCAGTCCGCCCCATAGCGGTCGCTGGTGAGAAAGGCCATGCCCGAGGGCGCGATCGACGGCACCCAGTAGTGCAGCGGCTGCTCCATGCCGGCCTGGGCGGTGATGCCCTCGCCGATCGGGCCGCCACCGTAGTTCTCGCCGTAGGTGATGACCGGCCAGCCATAGTTGCGCCCGGGCTGCGGCAGGTTGACCTCGTCGCCGCCCTGCGGGCCGTGCTCGTGCGTCCAGAGCCGCCCGTCCGGCCCCAAGGTGGCGCCCTGCATGTTGCGGTGGCCGTAGCTCCAGATCTCCGGCAGCGCGCCGACACGGCCGACGAAGGGGTTGTCGGCCGGCGCCGCGCCGTCCTTGGTGATGCGCACCACCTTGCCCAGGTGGTTGTCGAGCTTCTGCGCGTCCTCCTTGCGCGAGTAGCGCTCGCCCAGCGTCAGCCACAGCGCGCCGTCGCGGCCCTCGACGATGCGGCAGCCGAAATGCAACTGGCTCGCCACCAGCGGCTGCTGCCGGAAGATCACCTTCACGCCCTCCAGCCGCGCCCCGTCGGCAGACAGCCGGGCCCGCGCCAACGCCGTGCGGTTGCCTGTCGGGCCGGCTTCTGAGAAACAGAAGAACAGCGTTCGATTGGCGGCAAAGCCGCCGTCGAGCGCCACGTCGAGCAGACCACCCTGCCCGCGCGCATCCACGGAAGGCACGCCTTCGACCGGCGGCCCCACCCCGCCCGCGGCACTCACCACCCGCAGGCGCCCCGGCCGCTCCGTCACGAGGAAATTGCCATCGGGCAGAAAGGCCACGGCCCAGGGCCAGGAGAGGCCCTCGGCGACCGTCACCGCTCGCACGGCCTGGGCCGCGCAGGTCCATGGGATCCCCAGGAAAGCTACCGTCAACACCGCTGCAGCGAACCCCGAGCGGCGCAATGAAAAACCGAAAGTAAAGATGGGCATGGTGTCGAGCCAGTAAGGGTCCAGTCAGGCCAATTGGACTTTCACAGCAAAATCAAAGACTTGGGTCTGTGACCCCGCTTGACGCAGGGCGAATCGCCCGGTAGTCTCCGCCTCCATGCCTAAAGTGCTCTGCGTTCTTCTGCTTGCTTTTGTTACCGCCGCGAACGCTGGTCCCGCGGGCTCTGCTCCCCGGGATGAGCTAGACAAATTCCTCAATGACCGTGGCCTGCTCTCCCATCTGCAGTCCGTCCAGCACCAGGTCACTGATCGAGCCTCCGAGTTGGTGGTGCATGCCATGGGCTTCCTGGGCGTTCCCTACCGCCGCGGTGGCGACAGTGCCGAAACCGGCTTCGATTGCAGCGGCTTCGTTCGCGCCATCTACGAGCAAACCGTCGGGCAATTGCTGCCCCGCCGCGCCAACGAACAGGCCGCGGCCACGGAGAAGATCGACAAATCCGACCTCCAGCCGGGCGACCTGGTGTTCTTCAACACCATGCGCCGCGCCTTCAGCCATGTCGGCATCTATGTGGGCGACGGCAAGTTCATCCACTCGCCCAAGCCTGGCGCCCAGGTGCGTGTGGAAGACATTGGCGTCGCCTACTGGAAGCGCCGCTTCGACGGCGCTCGCCGGGTCCTGCAGGATGCCGAAGGAGTGCCGCAGCCGCACTGACACCCCCGCACCGGCCGCTAAACGCTAAACATGACCCCGCATCTGCGGGGTTTTTGCTTTCTGCCTCTTTGCCATCGAAAGCCGTCGCCGTGAAAGTCCAACGCATCCTCGCCAACGTCGCGACACCCGATCCCGCTCGCGCTGCCACCTTCTACCAGCAGGTGCTCGGCCTCGACCTGCTCATGGACCACGGATGGATCCAGACCTACGGCTCGCAAGCGCAAATGACGGTGCAGTTGAGCTTCGCATCCGAAGGCGGCTCTGACGCGCCGTTGCCCGACCTGTCGATCGAGGTGGACGACGTCGACGCAGCCCTCGAGCGCATGAGGGCTGCGGGCTTTGCCATCGAATACGGACCCGCGGACGAACCCTGGGGCGTACGCCGCTTCTACGTGCGCGATCCCTTCGGCAAGCTCGTGAACATCCTCGCGCACATCTGAAGGATGCTGTCTCCGTAGAAGCTCGTCGGACAGCCGTCGTGCGCCACCGTCTGGGGCCCCGGCGGCCGCCGGCCTATCATGCGGCGTCGGCACTTTCCCGCGCGGCCCCGCCGTTCGATCCTCCATGCGCAACATGCTCGACTTCAGCTCCTGGCACGCCCTGTTCACGACCGCGGTGGGGGTGCTGCTGGCTTCGCTGCTCTTGGTGGGCCTGCGGCTGGTTTTCATGCAGACCATCCAGCGGCGCCGCGAGCGGGAGAACCGCCAGATCAACGAGCGGCTGAAGACGCTGATCAGCGCCTACAAGACCCTGGGCGGCTCTTTCACCGGGCGGTTGCAGGTAAGCCCGACCCACAGGCGCGAGCTGCCGAACCCGGACCTGGAGGCGCGGCCGGACGCCGCGTCCGTGCCCTCCGCGGCCACGCTTGCGAGCAGCGAGCGCCAGCGCCGCACGCGCGATGCCGTCGAGGCCGCGCTCTCGGACGTGATCCTGCTCGGCACCGAGGAGCAGGTGCAGCTCGCCGCGCAGATCGCGCGCGACATGGTCGCCGGCCGCAGCATCGAGACCGCCGAACTCGTGGTGTCGCTGCGGCAGTTCATTCGCGCCGCGCTGGACCTGGCCCCGCTACCGGCCAGCGTGCTGGTGCCCGGGCAGGGGCCGCTGCGGCCTGCCGGCGGCGGGGGCGCCACGGACAGGCGCAGCGGGCCAGCCACGGGCACTGAAGGCTCAGGCGTCAGGGCAGGCGGCGCCACGGGCGGTGGCGGCGCGGGCGGCGGAATGCAGGTCTTGCCCGGCGATCTCCGGGACGACCAGGGCGCGCGGTAGCGCTCAGATGGCGTCGGCCATCCGGTACACCAGCACCTTCAGCGCCCGCGCATCCGACACGTCCGCGAAGGCCGCCGGATTGGCGACACGCTCCACGAACGACAGCCCCGGCGCCAGCTCCCGCATCTGGTCCTGCAGGAAATCCAGGCCCAGTTCCGGCGCGTTCAGGCACAGCAGGGCATGCCCGCCGGGTGCCAGCAGGTCTGGCAGACGGCGCATCAGCCGCGCGTAGTCCTTGGTGGCGACGAAGCTGCCCTTCTGGTAGCTGGGCGGGTCGGCGATCACCAGATCGTACGGGCCGCCGCGGGTGATCCTGCCCCAGGACTTGAAGATGTCGTGGGCCAGAAAGCTGGCGCCGCCGGCAAGGCCGTTGAGCCGGTGGTTCTGCTGGCCGATGGTGATGGCGCCCTGGCTCATGTCCATGTTGAGCACCTGCCGGGCGCCGGCCTGCAGCGCCACCACCGAGAAGGCGCAGGTGTAGGCGAACAGGTTGAGCACCTTGGCGCCGCGCGGCTCCCGCGCCTTGCGGGCCGCCACATGCTCGCGCACCCAGCGCCGGCCCTGGGCCATGTCGAGGAACAGGCCGTGGTTCTGGCCCTTCAGCACGTGGATGCGAAAGCGCGCGCCCTGCTCGGTCACCACATGCGGGTCGGGCACGCTGCCGGCGATCAGCCGGGTGTCGGGGTGGCGCTCGTGCCGGCACTGGAAGACCCAGTTCAGCGGCTGTCCCGGCGCGAGCTGTTGCCAGCGCGCGGCCAGCGCCGCGCCGACGGCCGCGAGCGCATCGTCGTCGGCCGGCTGGAAGCTGGTCAGCACGAACACCGGAGGAAAAACGTCCAGCGCCCAGTGCTCGCACCCTGGGAACAGGCCGCCTCGGCCATGGAAGATGCGCCGGGCGTCGGTCGGGATGTCCATCCGGGCGATGGCGTTGAGCAAGGCTTGCATTGGCGTGGCACGCGAGGCGTGGGTCAGAAATTCAAGGAAAAAAGCGGTGCAGCCCAGACATTATCTAGGGTTACAGCTATCAATTCAGTAGCAGATGGACTTCGGCGCAAGTGTACTTGCGCTGCGGGGCACGATGCGGTCGCCTGCATGCGCGGAAAGCTGCTGCGCTACCTGCGCGAAGAGCTGGCCACCGTGTTCGCCACCACATCGTCGGACAGCGTGCTGCCGCAGATCATGGCCAAGCTGCGCCGCATGGGCATTTGCGATTCGACGGTGGGGCTGGTGATTCCGACGGGCTACTCGTTCAACCTCGACGCGTTCTCGATCTACATCACGCTGGCCGCGGTGTTCATCGCGCAGGCCACCAACACCCCCATCTCGATGGCGGACCTGCTCACCATCCTGGCGATCGCGCTGGTCACCTCCAAAGGCGCGCACGGCGTGCCGGGCTCGGCCATCGTGGTGCTGGCGGCCACGCTGCATGCCATTCCGGCGATCCCGGCCATCGGCCTGGTGCTGTCGGTGGACTGGTTCATGGGCATCGCGCGCGCTGGGCAACCTGATCGACAACTGCGTGGCCACGGTGGCCATCGCCGCGTGGGAAGGCGACATCGACCGCGAACGCGCCTCGCGCAGAAGCTCGAACCGGGCGAGCGGCTCGGCGAGCAGGCCCTGGCCGAGAATTTCTCGGTGAGCCGCACCATGGTGCGCGAGGCGCTCATGCAGTTGCAGGCGCGCGGCTTCGTCGAAGTGCAGTCGCGCCGCGGCTGGTACGTGGTCCAGCCTTCGGCCGAGGAAGCGCGCGATGCCTTCTCGGCGCGCCGCATCGTCGAGGCCGGCATCCTGGCCGCCAGCGAGGGCCGGCCGCTGGCCAAGGTGATCCGCAAGCTGCGCGACCACATTGCCGACGAGCAGCGCGCCATCGAAGGCGCCGATGCCGCCACGCGCGCCTTCCTGCTGGCCGACTTTCACGTCTGCCTGGCCGCGCAGATGGGGCACCGCCTGCTGGTCGACGTGCTGCGCGACCTCACGGCGCGCACCACGCTGGCGGCCACGCTCTACCAGTCGAAGCACGAGGCCGGGCAGTCGTGCGCCGAGCATGGCGCCATCGTCGCCGCGCTCGAAGCCGGCGATATGGACAAGGCGCGCCAATTGATGCTCGACCACATCGGCAACGTGGAGCGCGCGCTCGAAGCGGACACCGCCGCCGAACCCGACGCACCCAGCCGGCTGCGCACCACCCTGGCGCCGGTCGCGCTGCCGGGTTCCCGGCGCTGAAACCTGCCGCCGCTCAGCGGCTGGCGCTCGAACTACCTTCTCGCCGGCGGCACATCCGTGCAGCTGCCAAGCGCCACCTCCGCCGCCATGCCAATGCTTTCGCCCAGCGTGGGGTGCGGATGGATGGTCTTGCCGATGTCCACCGCGTCGGCGCCCATTTCGATGGCCAGGGCGATCTCGCCGATCATGTCGCCCGCATGGGTGCCGACGATGCCGCCGCCCAGGATGCGGCCGTGGCCGTGCGCGTCGGGGCCGTCGTCGAACAGCAGCTTGGTGAAGCCTTCGTCGCGCCCGTTGGCAATGGCGCGGCCGGACGCGCTCCAGGGGAACAGGCCCTTGCGGACCTTGATGCCCTGCGCCTTGGCCTGGTCCTCGGTGAGGCCGACCCAGGCCACTTCCGGGTCGGTGTAGGCCACGCTGGGGATCACGCGGGCGTTGAAGGCGGCGCTGGCCAGTTCCTTGTTGCCCTGCAGTTCGCCGG
>NZ_JAELTO010000059.1 GCF_016428875.1 Xylophilus sp. ASV27 | reverse complement strand
GGTGCTGCACCGGCACGCCGGCATCGCCTGCATGGACCAGGACGTGTTCGTCAACGCCGTCGGCGGCGTGCGCATCACCGAGCCGGCGGCCGACCTGGCGGTGCTGCTGGCCATCACCAGCAGCCTGCGCGGCAAGCCGCTGCCCAAAGGCTTCCTGGCCTTTGGCGAGGTGGGCCTGGCCGGCGAAGTGCGGCCCGCGCCGCGCGGGCAAGAGCGCCTGAAGGAGGCCGCCAAGCTCGGCTTCTCCGTGGCCCTGGTGCCCAAGGCCAATGCGCCCAAGAAGCCGATCGAAGGCCTGCAGATCCACGCCGTGGAGCGCGTGGAAGAGGCCATGGACGTGGTGCGGCGCCTGCAGTAGGCGCTAGGAGCGGCTGCGCGCGGCCACCAGCGCCCCGGCCACCATCAGCACGCTGGTGGCCAGGAACACGGCGCGCATGCCGATCTGTCCGCCCACGAAGCCGCCCAGCAGCGGTCCCACCACCTGCCCCGCGTACTGCGACGAGGTGGAGTAGCCCAGCACGCCCCCGGTCACGGCGGCCGGCACGCTGTGCCGGATCACGCTGGCGATGCAGGGCAGCAGGCCGGCCAGCGCCACGCCCATCAGGAAACGCAGCCCCACCAGCTGCCAGGCGCTGTTGACGAAGGCCTGCGGCAGCAGCAGCACGGCGGCGGCCAGCAGGCAGCCCACGATCACCTTGTGGTGCCCGATGCGGTCTGCCAGCCGGCCCAGGCGCGGCGCGGCCAGGATGTTGCCCAGGGCCGCTGCCGACATCGCCAGGCCCGAGAACCAGGTAACCGGCCCGTCCGGCGGCAGCAGCTGTCCGACGTAGACGGTGATGATCGGCTCCACCGACATGTGGGCCAGCGTCAGCAGCACGCCGGTCGCCAGCATCGCCACCACCGGCCGCCGGTCCGGTATCTGCGACCAGATGCCCTGGCGCGGCTGGCCCGGCGTGGCTGCCGGCCGCCGCGGGCGGTCCTCCCGGATCAGGAAGCAGGTCGCCAGGAAGGCGATGAAGATCGCACCGCCGGCCAGGAAGAAGGTGGCCCGGATGCCGATCAGCGGAGGCAGCCCGCCGCCGACCAGCGGCCCGATCAGGCTGCCGGCCATGAAGCCCGAGGACAGCGTGCCCAGCGCCCAGCCCGAGCGCGCCTGGGGCGTCTGCGTGGCCACCAGCACCATCGAGCCCGAGGCGTAGCCGCCCAGCAGCCCGGCCAGCAGCCGCAGCCCGACCAGTTGCCAGGCGTTCTCCACCACGCCGATCAGCGCCATGGTCACGGCCATGCCCAGGCTGGCGCGGATCAGCATCAGCTTGCGGCCATGGCGGTCGGCCAGGCGGCCCCAGAGCGGAGCCGTGAGCGCGGCGGTGAGAAAGGTGGCGCCGAAGGCAATGCCCGACCACTGCGCCAGCGCCGCATGGCCGCGCACGCCCAGTTGCTCCAGGTACAGCGGCAGGAAGGGCAGCAGCAGCGTCATGGCCACGCCGGTGGTGAACGAACCGAACAGGCAGACGTAGAGGTTGCGCCGCCAGTACGGGAAGTCGGTCTCGGTGGCGGCGGGGGCGGGCATCGTGCCGATTGTCCCGGCCGCGCCCGCTGCGCGGCCTGCCCATGGGCGATGGCCGGCCACGCCCGCCGCGCTGGCGAAGGATGGGAAACCCCACCGCGCCCTGCTGCGAAAATGGCGGGATGAACAACTTCCCGAAAGTGCTGATTCCCGTCGGCAGCCTGGTGCTGCTGGCGGCGGCATTCAGTTCCTATGGCTGGCGCGGCGTGGCGGTGGTGAGCGGCGGCCTGCTGATGTGGCTGCTGCTGCATTTCACGCGCCTGATGACCGTGCTCAAGCGCGCGGCGGACCGGCCGGTGGGCTACGTCGGCAGCGCGGTGATGCTCAACGCCAAGCTCAGGCCCAGGCTGCCGCTGCTGCACGTGGTGGCCCTGACCAAGTCCCTGGGGCAGCAGCAGAGCCCGGCCGACACGCAGCCCGAGGTGTTCCGCTGGACCGACGGCGGCGGCTCCTACGTCGATTGCACCTTTGCCGAGGGCCGCCTGGTGCACTGGCAGCTCACCCGCCCCCAGCCGCCGGCCGGGACGCCTTAAAATCGCCGGTTTTCCCGGCAATCCCGCCCTGTTCCAAGGACACCCCGCATGAGCCTCGTCCCCCCCGCGACCGCCCTTTCCGACCGTGACGGCAAGATCTGGATGGATGGCCGGCTCGTCGATTGGCGCGACGCCAAGATCCACGTCCTGACCCACACTCTGCACTACGGCTGCGGCGTCTTCGAAGGCGTGCGCGCCTACGACACGGCTGGCGGCACCGCCATTTTCCGGCTGCAGGAGCATACCGAGCGCCTGTTCAACAGCGCCAAGATCCTGCGCATGAAGCTGCCCTTCACCCAGGACGAGGTGAACGAGGCGCAGAAGACCGTCATCCGCGAGAACGGCCTGAAGTCGGGCTACATCCGCCCGCTGGTCTGGATCGGCTCCGAGAAGCTGGGCGTCTCGCCCAAGGGCAACACCATCCACGCCATGGTCGCGGCCTGGTCCTGGGGCGCCTACCTGGGCGAGGAGGGCCTCAAGCGCGGCATCCGCGTGAAGACCTCGAGCTACACCCGCCACCACGTCAACATCACCATGACGCAGGCCAAGGCGGTCAGCAACTACAGCAATTCCATCCTGGCCAACATGGAGGCCACGGAAGACGGCTACGACGAGGCGCTGCTGCTGGACGCGGCCGGCTTCGTCTCCGAGGGCGCGGGCGAGAATGTGTTCGTGGTCAAGAACGGCGTGATCTACACGCCCGACCTGTCCGCCGGCGCGCTCAACGGCATCACGCGCAACACCATCCTGCACATCGCCAAGGACCTGGGCATCGAGGTGGTGCAAAAGCGCATCACCCGCGACGAGGTGTACATCGCCGACGAGGCCTTCTTCACCGGCACCGCCGCCGAGGTCACGCCGATCCGCGAACTCGACCGCGTGGAGATCGGCGCCGGCAGCCGCGGCCCGGTCACGGAGAAGGTGCAGAACGCCTTCTTCGACATCGTCAACGGACGCAATCCGCAGTACGCCCACTGGCTCACCAAGGTCTGAACCGCATGAGTGCCTCCTCCACCCTCGCCGGCAGCGTGCGCCGGCCGCTCGCCGTGGTCGAACTGCTGGCCCGCGACCTCAATGCCCAGGGCGGCGTGTTCTGCCCGAGCCCCAAGGCCGACATGAAGCTCTGGAACACCCATCCCAAGGTCTACCTGGATGTGGCCCACACCGGCGAAGCCAAGTGCCCGTACTGCGGCACCATCTACCGCCTGAAAGCCGGCGAGACCGTGCGCGCCGGCCACTGACCCGCGCCTGCCTCGCATTTCGTGCCTTTCCCGATGCAGGACGACCGCGCAGGCGGCGCAGACCGGCCGGCAGCGCCCACGCTGTCGGTCGCGGTCCTCACCCACAACGAAGCCCACCGCATCCGCGCCTGCCTGGAGAGCGCCGCGCCCATCGCCCATGAACTGGTGGTGGTCGACAGCGGCAGCACCGACGGCACCGTGGCCGCGGCCGAGGCCGCCGGCGCGCGGGTCTTCTCCTACCCCGACTGGCAGGGCTTCGCGGTGCAGCGCAACCGCCTGCTCGCGCATTGCAGCGGCGACTACGTGTTCTTCCTCGACGCCGACGAGCAGATGACGCCGGCCCTGCGCGGCGAGCTGCAGGCCATCGTGCGCAGCGGCGAGCGCGCGGTCTGGAAGATCCGCTGGCGCATGGTGGCCTTCGGCCGCCCGCTGACCTGGTACCGCGCCCAGTCGCAGGTCGAGCGCCTGTTCCGGCGCGACATGCTGCGCGAGTTCACCGGCGTGGTCCATGAGGAGGCGCAGTTGCGCGGCGAGCCGGTGCCGCGCCACCTGGTGCGCGCGCCGCTCCTGCACCACTCGCGCGAGTCGGTGCGCGCCAGCCTGGACAAGCTCACCCAGTACGCCATGCTCGGCGCGGCCAAGCGCGCGGCGCTGGGCAGGCGCGGCGGCGTGCTGCGCGGCCTGGCCTCGGGCACCAGCATGTTCGTGCGGCTCTACGTGCTGCGGCTGGGCTTCCTGTGCGGCGGCGCCGGCTTTCTGTACTGCCTGTTCGTGGCGCTGGAGAGTTTCTTCCGCTACGCCGCGCTGTACTACGACCGGGACGAGCTTTCCGGGCGGGTCGGACGATGATTTCGGAGCGTTACGGCATGCGGCTGACGTCTGCCGCGGCCTTTCTCGTTCCCGGCCTGGCGCTGTGGCGGCCCTCGGGCTACTCCTATGGCGTGGCGCTGCTGCTGCTGGGCGCGCTGCTCTTCGCGCGCCGCTGGCCGCGCCGCCTGCGGCCGCTGGGCGGCGCGGGCTGGATGGCGCTGTCCATCGTGCTGATGGGCGTGGTCTGGCTGCTCGACGCGCGCTCGGGCCGCACCGACTGGGGCGGCTTCGACCGGCCGTCCAAGTACCTGCTGGCGCTGCCCTGCCTGTTCCTTGTGCATGCCTACGCGCCGCGCGCGCGCTGTCTGTGGTGGGGCGTGGTGGTGGGCGCCGTGGGCAGCGGGCTCATGGCGCTCTACCAGCGCTACCTGCTGCACATGCCGCGCTCCGAAGGTTTCACCAACGCCATCCAGTACGGCGGCCTGAGCCTGCTGCTGGGCCTGATGTGCCTGGTGCTGGTGGCCGTGCGGCCGCCCGTGATGCGGCGGCCCTGGGCGGTGGGGCTGGCGGGCTGCGGCGCGGTGCTCGGGCCGCTGGGCTCGGTGCTGTCGGAGTCGCGCGGCGGCTGGCTGGCGCTGCTGGTCGTGCTGCCGGTGATGGGATGGCTCTGCTGGCAGCGGCTGCCGCGACGGCGTTTCGCGCAGGCGGCGCTGATGGTGGCGCTGGGCCTGCTGGGCCTGTTCCTGACGCAGCCGCACCTGATCGACCAGCGCCTGGATGCGGCGCGCGCCGAGATCGCGCAGTACGAGGCCGGCAATGACGGGGTCACCTCGGTCGGGCAGCGGCTGCACCACTGGAAGCTGGCCTGGCAGATGGGCTGGGACCGGCCGCTGACCGGCTGGACCCAGCATGGCTACGAGCTGGAGAAGGCGCGCCGGGTGCAGGCCGGCCTGGCCCATCCGAGCGTGCTCGCCTTCTCCCATGCGCACAACGAGGCGCTGGACCTGTTCGCCAAGCGCGGCCTGCCCGGCGTGGCCGTGCTGCTGTTCTTCTATGGCGTGCCGCTGTGGCTGTTCTGGCCGACCCGCCGGCGCCTGCCGCCGGCCGCGCTGGAGCACGATGGCTACGCCACGGCGCTGGCGCTGCGCCTGGTCGGGGTGCTGGTGCCGGTCGCCTACATCGGCTTTGGCCTGACGCAGGTGTTCATGGCGCACAACAGCGGCAACATCTGCTACCTGTTCTTCAACATGCTGGTCTATGGCTGCCTGCGCGGCCAGGAAGCCCTCGTGGGCGCCGGCCCCACCGGAGCGCAGCGCCATGCACGTCCTGCTGGTCAATAACTCGCCGATCCCGGTGTTCGCCTACGGCGGCACCGAGCGCGTCATCTGGGACCTGGGCCGCACGCTGGTGGGCATGGGGCACCGGGTCAGCTACCTGGTGCCGGCCGGCTCGCACTGCGACTTCGCCACCCACGTGCTGCCGATCGACACCGCGCGCCCCTGGGCCGGGCAGGTGCCGGCCGACGTGGACTTGGTGCACTTCCAGTTCCACCCCAAGTTCGAATCGGAAGACGCGCTGGGCCGGCCCTATCTGGTGACCGAACACGGCAACGCGCGCAAGGCGCGGCCGCTGCCGCTCAACACCGTGTTCCTCTCGCGCGACCATGCGGCGCGCTACGGCTCCACCCAGTTCGTGCACAACGGGCTGGACTGGTCGGCCTACGGCCCGGTCGACTTCGAGCGGCCGCGCACGTACTATCACTTCCTGGGCAAGGCGGCCTGGCGCGTGAAGAACGTGCAGGGCGCGATCCGCGTGGCCAGGAAAGCCGGCGTGCTGCTGGACGTGCTGGGCGGCGATCGGCTGAATTTCCGGCGCGGTTTCCGCTACACCTTCTCGCGCCGCGTGCGCTTCCACGGCATGGTCGGCGGCGAGCAGAAGGCCGGGCTGCTCAACGGCTCGCGCGGCATGGTGTTCCCGGTGCGCTGGCACGAGCCCTTCGGGCTGGCCGTGATCGAGAGCCTTTACTTCGGCGCGCCGGTGTTCGCCACGCCCTACGGCGCGCTGCCCGAGCTGGTGCCGCCCGACTGCGGCGTGCTGGCCGACAACGCCGACGCGCTGGCCGAGGCGGTGCGCGCCAATCGCTTCGATCCGCGCCGCTGCCACGCGCACGTGCTGGAGCACTTCGGCGCCGGGCGCATGGCGCGCGACTACCTGCGCGTCTACGAGCGCGTGCTGGCCGGCGAGAAGCTCAACGCCACGCCGCCGGTCATCCAGGGCCCGGCGCGCGAACTGGCCTGGAAGAACTGAGGGTTTTCAAGGAAAAAGTGGCCGTAGCCCAGGTATTTCCTGGGCTATATGCTATAAAAATAGGAGCAAATGGCCGGTTTCAGCACAGACGGGCCCGCGCCGCGCGCCACTCGTCTTCGAGCAGCTCCACCAGCGCCGCCGCCGCCATCGGCCGCGCCCGGCCCACGCCCTGGCCGGCCCAGAGCGACAGGTAGTCCGCATCGCCGGCGGCCGCCGCGGCGCGGCGC
This sequence comes from Xylophilus sp. ASV27, assembly GCF_016428875.1. Taxonomy (GTDB): domain Bacteria; phylum Pseudomonadota; class Gammaproteobacteria; order Burkholderiales; family Burkholderiaceae_C; genus Xylophilus. Next base: position 21,276 of record NZ_JAELTO010000059.1, on the reverse strand, counting down.
AGGGCGCCGGTCAGCGCGTTCTGCACCGGGTAGTCCGGCACGGCGTCTTCGGCGGCCGCCAGCTGCTCCATCATGGCGTTGACGATGCCGCGCGCCGGCCGGCCCGAGAAGACGCGGGTGGTGCGGGTGTCGGTGCCGGTGGCCGTGTGCAGGGCCTGCCGGTAGGCCGCGCCGATGCCGGACTCATCGCAGGCCAGGAAGGCCGTGCCCATCTGCACCGCCTGCGCGCCCAATGCCTGCGCCGCCGCGATGCCGCGTCCGTCCATGAGGGCGCCGGCCGCGATCACCGGGATGCGCAGCGCATCCACACAGGCCGGCACCAGCGCCAGGGTGCTGACCATGGAAGAGGCGAAGTCCCCCAGGAAGGTGCCGCGGTGGCCGCCGGCCTCCGCGCCCGAGGCACAGAGGGCGTCCGCGCCCACGGCCTCCCAGGCCAGCGCCTCGGCCACCGTGGTGGCGGTGCCGATCACGTAGCAGCCGGCTGCGTGCAGCCGCTCGACCGCCGCTGCGTCCAGGATGCCGAAGGTGAAGCTCGCCACCGCCGGGCGCAGCGCCAGCAGGGCCTCGAACTGCGCGCCGAAGTCCTCGCACCACCGCGCGGGCACGCCGGGCTCCAGGCCGAAGCGCCGGTACAGCGGCGCCAGCCGTTCCAGCGCCGCGCTCACGGCGGCCGGGTCGGGCGTGGGCGTGTCCTGCACGAACAGGTTCAGTCCGAAGGGCCGGCCGGTGCGGTGCCGGACTTCGGCCACGGCCTCGGCCATGGCCTCGGGCGAGCGCATGCCGCAGGCCAGCATGCCCAAGGCGCCGGCGGCCGAAACCGCTGCGGCCAGCGCCGGCGTGTCGGCGCCCGCCATGGGGCCCTGGACGATGGGCAGGCGCAGGTGCAGGGCGGAAAGAAGGGTCGTGCTCATGAGGAGGCCAGCAGTTCGCGCAGCGCGTCGAGCGCAGCGGAGCGGTAGCCGCGCCGCTGCACCAGCACGATGTCGCAGCTCTGCAGCGGTACCAGGCGCAAGGGCGGCGGCTCGCGCATCAGCTCCAGCAGCGAGCGCGGCACCACGCCGGCGCAGCGGCCGGCCGCCACGCAGGCCAGTATGGCGTGGTAGGAGGCCAGCTCCAGGATGCGCGGCGGAGCCCCCGCGCGCGTCATCCAGGTTTCGCCGATGCGCCGGTAGGTGCAGCCCGTGGCGAAGGCGGCCAGGGTGTCGACCTGCAGGTCGTCCGGCCCCGCGACGTCCGGGTGCCCGGCCGGCAGCGCCAGCAGCAGCGCTTCGCGGAAGAACGGGGTCACCTCCAGGTCCGACGCGTCCTCGCCCAGGCCGGGCGGCGGCCAGGCCAGCAGCGCGCAATCGAGCGCATGCGAGCGTATGCGCTCGACCAGCTGGCGCGACGGCGCGGTGGACAGCTCCAGCACCACCTCGGGCCAGCGGCCGTGCAGGCGCGCCAGCGGTCCCGGCAGCCGGCTGGCGGCGGTGCTCTCCATGGCGCCCAGGCGCAGGCGGCCGCCGGGCTGGTCCGGGCGCACCGCCTGGCGCGCCTCCTCCGCCAGGGCCAGCAGGCGGCCGGCGTAGTCCAGCAGCGACTGGCCGGCCGGCGTCAGCGCCATGCGCCGGCCCTCGCGCAGGAACAGCGTGGCGCCCAGTTCTTCTTCCAACTGCTGCAGGCGCGTGCTCACGTTGGACTGGGCGCGCTGCAGCCGCTCGGCGGCGCGGGTCACGTTGCCCTCGGCGGCCACGGTGCTGAAGATTTCCAGGGCGGCAAAATCCACGGTATCTTTATTGAAGATAGATTTTGAAAATAGAATCCTGAAACCAGATGATAAGCCGCTCCCTGCCGGGGCGGCAAGCGCCATGTCCACTCTTGCCCCGCCCATGCTCCCCGCCCTGCGCGACCGCCCCTATGCCGTGGCCCTGGCCGGCATGGCCGCGCTGGCGACCGCCATGGGCATTGGTCGCTTCGCCTTCACGCCGCTGCTGCCGATGATGCTGCACGACGGCGTGGTGACCCTGGCCGGCGGCAGCTGGCTGGCCACGGCCAACTACATCGGCTACCTGGCGGGGGCGCTGCTGTGCATGCCGCTGCCCTGGCTGGCCCGGCGCTGGCGCGCCGTGCCCGGGGCCGCCGCGCTGGCGCGGCTGGGGCTGGCGGCCACGGTGCTGCTCACGCTGTGCATGGCGCTGCCGCTGCCCGCGGCCTGGCCGGCGCTGCGCCTGGCCGCCGGCGTGGCGAGCGCGCTGGTGTTCGTGAACATCTCCGGCTGGTGCATGGTGCGGCTGGTGGCGCTGGGCCGGCCGGCCATGGGCGGGCTGATCTTCTGCGGGCCCGGCCTGGGCATTGTGCTGAGCGGGCTGCTGGCCAGCGCCATGGTGGCGGCGCACTGGCGCGCGGCGGGCGGCTGGGTGGTGATGGGCCTGCTGGCGGCCGGGCTGTGCGCGGCGGTGTGGCCGGTGCTGCAGGGCGCGGCCGCCCCGGCCACGGGCGCGGCGCACCCGGGTGCGGCGGCGACGGCCACCGCGCATCCGCGCAGCGAGCGCGGGCTGCTCGCCCTGGCGTATGGACTGGCCGGGCTGGGCTACATCGTCACCGCCACCTTCCTGCCGGTGATCGCGCGGGCCGCGCTGCCGGCCGGCTCGGTCTGGCCGGACCTGTTCTGGCCGCTGTTCGGGGCCGGCGTGGCGCTGGGGGCGCTGCTGTCGACCCGCACGCCGCCCGGGTGGGACCGGCGGCTGCTGCTGGTGGCCGCCTATGCGCTGCAGGCCTGCGCCATCGGCCTGAGTCTGCTGTGGCCGAACCGCGCCGGCTTTGCGCTCGGCAGCCTGCTGCTCGGGCTGCCCTTCACCGCGCTGACCTTCTATGCGCTGCAGGAGGCGCGCCGCATCTGGCCCGCGGCGGGCGACAGCGTCGCCGGCCTGCTGACCGCCTGCTACGGCGTCGGGCAGATCGCCGGGCCGCCGATGGTGGCGCTGCTGCTGCGGCACAGCGCCACGCCGGGCCAGGGTTTTGCCTGGGCGCTGTCGGCGGCGGCGGGCGCGCTGGTGCTGGGGGCGGCGCTGTACGGGTTCATGTACCGGCAGTGGCCTGGGGCGGGCAAGGGCTGATCAGGCGCCTTCGGCCGCGGCGGGCAACTCCAGGATGAAGCAGGCGCCGCTCCGGCCGTCGGGCCGCCCCTCGCAGCGCACGCTGCCGCCGTGGCGCTGCGCGATCGAGCGCACCAGCGCCAGGCCCAGCCCGACGCCGCCTTCGCGCTCGCTGGCGCCGGGCAGGCGGTAGAAGGGCTCGAAGATGCGCTCGCGCAGGGCCTCGGGCACGCCCGGGCCGTGGTCGCAGACGCGGACCACGGCATGCCCGCCCTCCTGCCGCACGACGACGGTGACGTCGCCCTGCGCATAGCGGCGCGCGTTCTCCAGCAGGTTGCGCACCGCGCGGCGCAGCAGCTTGGCCACGCCCATGACCTCCACGCTGCTGCCGTCCTCGGCCAGTTCCAGCTCGGCGCCGGTGCGCGCGCATTCCTCCGCGGCCAGGCCGGTCAGGTCGAGCAGTTCGCGGGTGCCGATGTCGGCCTCCTGGGCGTCCAGGCGGCTGGCCAGCAGGATCTCGTCGATCAGCTGGTCGAGCTCGCCGATGTTGCGCGAGATCTCGTCCTTGAACGCGGCCGAGGGCGTGCTGCCCATGAGTTCGATGCCCATGCGGATGCGCGTGAGCGGCGAGCGCAGCTCGTGCGAGGCATTGGCCAGCAGCGACTTGTGCGACTGCACCAGCGTCTCGATGCGTTCGGCGGAATGGTTGAAGCGCCGCGCCAGGAAGGCGACCTCGTCGCTGCCCTGCACCGGCACGCGCGCGCTCAGGTCGCCGCGGCCCCACTGCTCCACGCCCTGCTGCAGGCGCTCGAGCCGGCGCGTGAGCTTGCGGATGATCGGGTAGGTGGCCAGCGCCACGGCCACCGCGACCAGCCCCAGCGTCCAGAAGAAGCCGAACGGCGGCCGGCTCCAGAAGCCCGGCGGCGGCCGCTGCAGGTGCATGGTCAGCAGCCGGCCGTCGCTCATGGTGACGACGAACTCCGGCCCCGAGCGCGGCGGCGGCGGCGGGTGCAGGTTGGGCGGGAACGGGTGCTGGCCGGGCTCGGCGTCTTCGCCCGGCGGCGGGCGGCGCCGCAGGATGCCGTTGCCCACCACGCTGCCGTCCACGCTGCGCACGATCAGCGCGCGCGGCGGCGGGTCGGCCGCCATCTGCCAGGCCCAGCCGACGAGGAAGGTGAGCACCGCCACGGCCAGCACCACGGCGAGCCAGATGCGCACGTAGAGGCGCTGCCCCAGCCGGGCGATGGTGCGCATCGCTAGTCCTGCTGCTTGGCGAACACGTAGCCCACGCCGCGCACGGTGAGGATGCGCTTGGGGTTCTTCGCGTCGGCCTCGATGGCCGCGCGGATGCGGCCCATGTGCACGTCGATCGAGCGGTCGAAGGCCTCCAGCTCGCGGCCGCGCACCGCCTCCATGATCTGGTCGCGCGTGAGCACGCGGCCGGCGCGCTCGGCCAGCGCGATCAGCAGGTCGAACTGGTAGGAGGTCAGGTCGGCCGGCTGCCCGGCGATGGTGACGGTGCGCGCGTCGCGGTCGATCTCCAGCGTGCCGAAGCGCATGCAGCGGGCCGAGGGCGCGGCGCCTTCGGTGCGGCGGCGCAGGATGGCGCGGATGCGCGCCAGCAGTTCGCGCGGCTCGAAGGGCTTGGGCAGGTAGTCGTCCGCGCCCAGTTCCAGGCCGATGATGCGGTCCATCGGATCGCCCTTGGCGGTGAGCATGAGCACCGGCACCTGCGCCGCGGAGCCCGGCAGCGCGCGGATGCGGCGGCACACCTCCAGCCCGTCGATGTCGGGCAGCATCAGGTCCAGGATCACCAGGTCGGGCGCGGCGCCGCCGCCCTCGCCCTGCAGGCGCTCCAGGCCGCCCAGGCCGTCGCCCGCGTGCGCGACGCTGAAGCCCGACTGCGTCAGGTACTCGCCCACCATCTGCGCCAGGCGGGCGTCGTCTTCGATCATGAGAAGCTGCGTGGTCATGGTTCCATCCTTGCGCCGATGCTCGCGCTTTGCGTTGTAGGCGCCGTAAAGTTGGGTAAACAGCGTTTGCGGGCGCTATGAAAAAAGTAGCTGTATGCCCAGGTGGTCAGCCGGCTTCAGGCCTTTTTGGCAAGAATCCGGGGCGCGAGGCAATGGCCACCAGCAGCAGCACCGGCAGCCCCAGCAGCGCGGTCATGATGAAGAAGGCGCTGTAGCCGTAGGCGTCCACGTAGGCGCCCGAGAAGCCCGCCAGCCACTTGGGCAGCAGCAGCATCAGCGAGCTGAACAGCGCGTACTGCGTGGCCGAGTATTGGATGTTGGTCAGGCTCGACAGATAGGCGATGAACGCGGCCGAGGCCATGCCGTTGGCCAGATTGTCGGCCGCCACCACCGCGATCAGCCCGGCCAGGTCGTGCCCGCGCGTGCTCAGCCAGGCAAACAGCAGGTTGGTCAGCGCCGACAGCAGCGCGCCCAGCATCAGCACCCGCATCACGCCCACGCGCATCGCCAGCGCGCCGCCGACGAAGGCGCCGGCCAGCGTCATCGCCACGCCGTAGATCTTCGACACCGCCGCCACCTCGTCTTTGCTGAAGCCCATGTCCACGTAGAACGGGTTGGCCATGATGCCCATCACCACGTCGCTGATGCGGTAGACGGCGATCAGCGCCAGGATCAGCACCGCCTGCCAGCGGTAGCGGCGGATGAAGTCGGCAAAGGGCTCGACCAGCGCGCCGCGCAGCCACTCGGCCGCATTGCGCGGACGGGGCAGGGCGCGCGGCGCGGGCTCGGGCGAGCACAGCACGGTGACGATGCCCACCGCCATCGACGCGGCCATCGCGAAGTAGGCCGCGCTCCAGGCGCCGGACTGATAGCCGGAGAGGCCCGCGACCTCGGCCCGCGCCGCGATCCAGAGCGCGCCCGCGCCGGCCCAGATCATCGCCAGGCGGTAGCCGGTCTGGTAGGTGGCGGCCAGCGCCGCCTGCTGGTCGGCCCCGGCCGACTCGATGCGGAAGGCGTCCAGCGCCACGTCCTGCGTGGCCGAGCCGAAGGCCACCGCCAGCGCGCACCAGACCACCGGCAGCAGCGCCGCGCGCGGGTCGTGCAGCGCCATGCCCACCAGCCCGGCGACCACCATGCACTGCGCCAGCAGCAGCCAGCTGCGGCGCCGCCCGAGCGCGCGCGTGAGCAGCGGGATCGGCAGCCGGTCCACCAGCGGCGCCCAGACCCATTTGAAGGCGTAGGCCAGCCCGACCCAGCTCAGGTAGCCGATGGTGGTGCGGTCGATGCCGGCCTCGCGCAGCCAGAAACTGAGCGTGCCCAGCACCAGCAGCAGCGGCAGCCCGGCCGAGAAGCCCAGCGCCAGCATGCGCAGGCTGGCCGGCTCGCGGTAGACGCGCAGCGCCTGGCGCCAGGAGCGGCGGGCGGCGGGAGCGGGGGCGGGGGCGGGGGCGGCGGAAGAGGGCGCGGCGGAGGTCGTGCGGTCGGACATGGGCATCCGCATTATTGGCGGCTCAGGTCCCGCGCACGAAAGGGTTGCTGCGCCGTTCCTGGCCAAAGCTGCTCTCCGGGCCGTGGCCTGGCACGAACACGGTCTGCTCGCCCATCGGCCAGAGCCGGCCAACGATGCTGTCGATCAGCGCCTGCGGGTCGCCGCGCGGGAAGTCGGTGCGCCCGACCGAGCCGGCGAACAGCACGTCGCCGACGAAGGCGCGGTTCATCTCCGCGTTGTGGAACACCACGTGCCCCGGCGTGTGGCCCGGGCAGTGGCGCACGGCGAATCGGTGCTCGCCCAGCGCCACCGTGTCGCCGTCGTGCAGCCAGCGCTCGGGCACGAAGGCGCCGGCCGGCGGAAAGCCGAAGGCCGCGGCCTGCATGGCCAGACCATCGATCAGGAACTGGTCGTCCGGGTGCGGGCCGATCACCGGCAGGCCGGCGCGCGCCACCAGCTCGGCCACGCCGCCGGCGTGGTCGATGTGGGCATGGGTGAGCCAGATCTGGCGCAGCGCCACGCCTAGGCGCGCGGCCTCGGCCAGCAGCCGGTCGACCTCGCCGCCGGGGTCGATCAGCACGCCCTCCATGCTGGCGTCGTCCCACAGGAGCGAGCAGTTCTGCCGGAAGGCGGTCACGGGGATGGTGCGGTAGTGGAGCATGGGCGGGATTCTGCCCTGCGCGGCATTGTTTCAAGAAAAAAGAGCGTGAAGCCCATATTTTTCCTGGGTTTCGTGCTACTTAATTAATAGCATTTCCAGTGTGCGCCGCGCGTCGTCGCTCGGCTTCGCGGTGTTCAAGCGGAAAAGGGCGCGCAGGCGGAGCGCTCGGGCCAGAATACGCGGCCATCCTTACCGAACCACGTCCTCCATGCCCCTACCGACCTGCTCCCTTCCTTGCGCCCTGCCGCGCCGGACGGCTACACCATAGGCTTCGGCGCCATCTCCACCAACGCGCTGAACCCGCACATCTACAAGAACGTGCCGTTCGATCCGCGCAAGGACTTCACGGCGGTCAGCCTGCTGGGCAATTCCACCATCGTGCTCGAGGTGGGCGCCCAACTGCAGGTGAAGGACGTGGCCGGACTGATCGCCTACCCGCGCAAGAACCCGGGCACCACTTACGCCACGGCAGGAGGCAGCCCCTCGATGAACCTGGCCGGCGTGCTGTTCGCGCAGATGAGCCAGACCGAGCTGACCCACGTCGCCTACAAGGGCAGCGCCCCGGCCATCACCGACCTGATCGGCGGCCACGTGCCCGTCATGTTCGACAACCTGCCGGCCTCGCTGCCGCACATCCAGAGCGGCGAGCTGCGCGCGCTGGCCGTGGCCGGCTCGCAGCGTTCGCCCTCGCTGCCGGACGTGCCCACCATCGCGGAGTCCGGCCTGGCCGGCTACTCGGTCGAGCCCTGGTTCGGTGTCTGCGGCCCGGCCGGCGTGCCCGCGCCCATCGTGCAGAAGCTCGACCAGGCCTTCGTCGAGGCCCTGGCCCTGCCCGAGGTCAAGGACAAGCTGCAGGCCGCCGGCTTCACGCCGCGCGGCTCCAGCCCGAAGGAGCTGGACACGCTCACCCGCGCCGAATACGAGCGCCTGGGCAAGGTCGCCCGTGCCGCCAACATGAGCTCGGAATGAGCGGACGCGCCATGGCCGACGCTACGCACGACGCGGCCCTGCGCAACTGGAAGGTGTCCGCCAACGCCGTGGATACCGGTTCCCCGACCCGGCCCCGCCTCTGGTGAGCGTCGGAGTCGGCCCGCGCAAAGCGCGAGTGCTGCCTGCACGGGTCGCGCCGGAGTGCACCCGCGCCGCCGCTACAGCGTGAAGTCGTACTCCACCGTCACCGGCGCGTGGTCGGAGAACTTCACGTCCTTGTAGATGTGCTCGCGGCGCGCCAGCCGGGCCATGGCTGGTGTGGCCAGGTGGTAGTCCAGGCGCCAGCCCACGTTCTTGGCATAGGCCTGGCCGCGGTTGCTCCACCAGGTGTAGGCGGTCTCGGTCGCATCGGGCTGGAGCTGACGGTAAACGTCCACCAGGCCGCCGCTTTCGTCCGTCAGGTGCAACACTTTTGTCATCCAGGCGCGTTCCTCGGGCAGGAAGCCGCTGTTCTTCTGGTTGCTCTTCCAGTTCTTCAGGTCGATCTGCTGGTGCGCGATGTTGATGTCGCCGCACAGGATGAGCTCGCGCTCGGCCTTCAGCCGCATGAGGTGCGGGTGGAAGTCCGCCAGGAAGCGGAACTTGGCCGCCTGCCGCTCCTCGCCCGAGGAGCCGCTGGGAAAGTAGCAGCTTATGATCGAGAGCTTGCGCTGCGGCGTGTCGAAGCGCGCCTCCAGGTAGCGGCCTTCGGCGTCGAATTCCTCCGAGCCGTAGCCGGCCTGGACCTCGCTCGGTTCGTGCCGGGCGTAGATGCCCACGCCCGAGTAGCCCTTCTTCTGCGCGAAGTGGAAATGGCCCCGCAGTCCGGCGAGCTGCTCGAAGCGGCCCTGCACGTCGGCCGCCTGCGCCTTGATCTCCTGCACGCAAATACAATCCGGCTGCCATGCCGCGATCCAGGCTTCCACGCCCTTGTTGGCGGCGGAACGGATCCCGTTGAGGTTCAGGCTGGTCAATTTGAACAAGGATTTCCCCATGCTGGTTGAAGGCGTCCGGGCGGATCGGGTTGCGGCGTCGGACGACCCGCTGGCCCAGGATTTCGTGAAGTTTTGCGTCGAGGCCGGCGTGCTGCGCTTTGGCGAATTCAAGACCAAGGCGGGCCGCATGAGCCCGTATTTCTTCAACGCGGGCCTGTTCGACGACGGCGCCAAGCTCGGCCGGCTGGCGGAATTCTATGCACTGGCGCTGATCGGCAGCGGCATCGGGTTCGACATGATCTTCGGTCCGGCCTACAAGGGGATTCCGCTGGCCGCGGCCGTGGCGGTGGAGCTGGCCCGGCGCGGCCGCAACGTGCCCTTCGCCTACAACCGCAAGGAGGCCAAGGACCACGGCGAAGGCGGCACCCTGGTCGGTGCGCCGCTGGCCGGCCGGGTGCTGATCGTGGACGACGTGATGTCCGCCGGCACCGCCGCGCGCGAGTCGATCGCCATCATCCAGGCCGCCGGCGCCACCCCGCACGGCATCGCCCTGGCGCTCGACCGGCAGGAAAAAGCCACCGAGAACGGACAGGACGTGCAGCACAGCGCCGTGCAGTACATGCGCGACCGGCTGGGCCTGCAGGTCTGCACCATCGCCAGGCTGGCAGATTTATTGCTGTATCTGGACGTAACGGGCGGAGAATCGGCCGCCCACCATGCCCGTGTGCTGGCCTACCGGCAGCGCTACGGGGTCAACGACTAGAGAGGATCGCTTGTGGATGTCGGCACCCGCGGATGCAGAACCGTCGTCCTCGCCTGCATTCTGGCCGCGCTTGCCGCGGCACTGCCGGCCCAGCCCGTGGCGCCGGTTGCCAGCATCTACACCTGCGTCGATGCCCAGGGCCGGCGGCTGAGCTCGGACCGCCCGATCCGCGAGTGCCTGGACCGCGAGCAGCGCGAACTCGGGCCCAGTGGCGTGGTGCGCCGTACCGTGCTGCCGCCGCCGACGGCGGCCGAGCTGGCGGCCAAGGCCGAGCGCGAGCGCCAGGACGCCGAGGCATTGGCCCGCCAGCAGGAGAAAGAGCGCAGCGAGCGCGTGCTGCTGCTGCGCTACCCGCAGCAGTCCGCGCATGATGCCGAACGCGCCGCTGCGCTGCACCGGGTGGACGAGAGCGCCGCGCTGGTGCGCCTGCGCATGGCCCAGCTCGACCAGCAGCAGCTCGACATCAAGGCCGCGATGGCGCGTTTCGACAACGAGCGCTCGCGCATGCCGCCGGCTCTGCTGCGCGAGCAGCAGGACATCGAGCAGGCCCAGCGCGTGCAGCAGAGCGCCATCGCCGAGCTGGAGCAGGAAAAGCGCCGCATCCAGCAGCGCTTCGACAACGAACTGCTGCGTCTGCGCCCGCTGTGGTCCCAGTCGGCGGAGGCCGGCGCAGCGCGCTGATTTCGGGCGCTACTGCTGCAGCTTCTTGCGCAGCAGCTCGTTGACCTGCGCCGGGTTGGCCTTGCCCTTGCTGGCCTTCATGGCCTGGCCGACCAGGGCGTTGAAGGCCTTGTCCTTGCCGGCGCGGAATTCCTCGACGTTTTTCGGATTGGCCGCGATCACCTCGTCCAGGATCGCTTCGAGCGCGCCGCTGTCGTTGACCTGGCGCAGGCCCTTGGCCTCGATCACCGCGTCCACGTCCGAGCCTTCGCCATTCCAGAGCGCCTCGAACACCTGGCGCGCGGCATTGTTGGACACCGTGCCGTCGCCGATGCGGCCGATCAGCGCGCCCAGTTGGGCTGCGGTGACCGGTGCCTGCGCAATGTCGATGCCGCCCGCATTCAATCGGCGCGACAGCTCGCCCATGATCCAGTTGCTGGCCAGCTTGGAGGCGGCGCCCGCCTGCACCGCGGCCTCGAAGTAGGCGGCCGTGGCCTTGCTCTGCGTGAGCTGCGCGGCGTCGTACCCGGGCAGGGCGTGCTGCGCCACGAAGCGCGCGGCCATGGCGCGCGGCAGTTCAGGCATGGCGCTGCGCACCCGCTCCACCCATTCCGGCGCGATCATCAGCGGCGGCAGGTCCGGGTCGGGGAAGTAGCGGTAGTCGGCCGCGTCCTCCTTGGTGCGCATGGCGCGCGTCTCGCCGGTGTCGGGGTCGAACAGCACGGTGGCCTGCTCGATGGCGTGGCCGTCCTCGATCTGCTCGATCTGCCAGCGAATCTCGTAGTCGATCGCCTGCTGCATGAACTTGAAGCTGTTCAGGTTCTTGATCTCGCGCCGCGTGCCCAGGGGCTGGCCGGGCTTGCGCACCGAGACGTTGGCGTCGCAGCGGAACGAGCCCTCCTGCATGTTGCCGTCGCAGATGCCGATCCAGGTGACGATCTTGTGCAGCTCGCGCGCATAGGCCACGGCCTCGGCGGAGGAGCGGATGTCCGGCTCGGTCACGATCTCCAGCAGCGGCGTGCCGGCGCGGTTGAGGTCGATGCCGCTCTGGCCGATGAAGTCTTCGTGCAGCGACTTGCCCGCGTCCTCTTCGAGGTGGGCGCGCACCAGGCGAACGGTCTTCTGCTCTTGGCCGAGGAAGAACGAAACCGAGCCGCCCTGCACCACCGGAATCTCGAACTGGCTGATCTGGTAGCCCTTGGGCAGATCCGGGTAGAAGTAGTTCTTGCGCGCGAACACGCTGCGCGGCGCGATGTGCGAACCCAGCGCCAGCCCGAGCTGGATGGCGCGCTCGACCGCGCCCCTGTTCATCACCGGCAGCGTGCCGGGCAGCGCCAGGTCCACCGGCGCGGCCTGGGTGTTGGGCGCGGCGCCGAAGGCGGTGGGCGCGCGGCTGAAGATCTTGGAGACGGTGGAGAGCTGGGCGTGCGTCTCGAAGCCGATCACGACTTCGTAGCCCTGCACCAGCGGCCCGGTGGGGCGGCCTTCCTGTTGTGCTTCGAATGTGTTGATTTCGCTCATCTCAGATTCCCGCCGCACTGGCTGCGTTGTCAGCCGACGTCATGAAAACGGTCGGTGTTTCATTCAAGGCAAATACCGCGGAGCCGGCTTTGCCGGGCCGCTGGTATTGCCCCCCGGCAGGGGGGTGGGCGAAGCGACACGAAGTGCGCGCAGCCTGGGGGGCGAGCCTGTCCATCAAATGCCCTCCGGTGCGCGGAGGTGGAAGTCGGTGGCCTGCTGCAGTTGGTGGGCCGCGTTCAGCAGCCTGCCTTCGCTGAAGTAGTTGCCGATCAGCTGCAGGCCCACCGGCATGCCGCCTTCGCCGAAGCCGGCCGGCACGCTCATGCCGGGCAGCCCGGCGAGCGAGGCGGGCAGGGTGAAGATGTCGGCCAGGTAGTCGGCCAGCGGGTCGTTGCCGTGCTCGCCGATCTTCCACGCCACCGTGGGCGCCACCGGGCCGGCGATCAGGTCGCACTGCTTGAATGCGCTCTGGAAGTCGTCGGCGATCATGCGGCGGATCTTCTGCGCCTGCAGGTAGTAGGCGTCGTAGTAGCCATGGCTCAGCACGTAGGTGCCGATCATGATGCGGCGCTTGACCTCATCGCCGAAGCCTTCGGCGCGGGTCTTCTTGTACATGTCGAGCAGGTCGGCGTACTTGTCCGCGCGATGGCCGAACTTGACGCCGTCGAAGCGGCTCAGGTTGGACGAGGCCTCGGCCGGCGCGATGATGTAGTAGACCGGAATCGACAGCTCGGTGCGCGGCAGCGAGATCGGCACCAGCTTCGCGCCGAGCTTCTCGAACTCCTTGAGCGCGCCCTCGACGGCGGCGCGCACGTCGGCCGACAGGCCTTCACCGAAGAACTCGGCCGGGATGCCGATGCGCAGGCCGTCCAGCCTGTCGCGCAGGCCGCGCGTGAAGTCTTCCGCCGGCAGGTCGAGCGAGGTCGAATCCCGGTCCGGGTCCGGGCCGCAGATGGCCGACAGCAGCAGCGCGCAGTCCTCCGCCGTACGGGCCATCGGACCGGCCTGGTCGAGGCTGGAGGCAAACGCCACCATGCCGTAGCGCGAGGCGCGGCCGTAGGTCGGCTTGATGCCGGTAATGCCGCAGAAGGCCGCGGGCTGTCGGATCGAGCCGCCGGTGTCGGTGCCGGTGGCCGCCGGCGCCAGGCGCGCCGCCACCGCCGCGGCGCTGCCGCCGGAAGAGCCGCCCGGAACCCGCGTCGTGTCCCAGGGATTGCGCACCGGCAGCACGGCGCTGCCGCCGGCGGCGGGCACCGCCACGTTCTCGTTGGCCGAGCCCATGGCGAATTCGTCGCAGCTCAGCTTTCCGAGCGTAACCACGCCCTGGCCTTGGAGGTTCCTCACGACTGTGCTATCGAAAGGAGAGCAATAGCCGGCCAGCATGCGCGAGCCCGCGGTGGTCGGGAAGTCGCGCGTGACGAAGATGTCCTTGTGCGCGATTGGCACGCCTTCGAGGCGGCCGCCGGTGCCGGCGGCGATGCGCGCATCGGCGGCGCGCGCCTGGACCAGCGTCGCCTCGGCATCGAGCGCCACATAGGCGCCGAGCGCGGCATGGGCCTGGGCCCGGTCCAGGAAGTGCCGGGCGGCTTCCACGGCGGAGACCTCGCGGGCGGCGAGGCGGGCGGCCAACTGGGCGACGGTGTATTCGTGCAGGGCAAGATTCTGGGTCATGGCGGGGCTGCTCACTCGATCACGCGCGGAACCAGGTACAGGCCGTTCTCGACCGCCGGGGCGCTCTTCTGGCTTTCTTCCCGCGACGGAAAGCTGCCGATCGCGTCCTCGCGCAGCCGCAGCACCACGTCCTGCACGGCGGCCACCGGATGGGCCAGCGGCTCGATGCCGGCGGTGTCCACCGCGCGCATCTTCTCGACCACGTCGAAGAAATCATTGAGTTGCGAGAGCATGCGCTCGCTTTCGTCGGGGCGAAGCTCCAGCCGGGCCAGATTGGCGATCCGGCCGATGTCCTGGGATGTGAGGGCCATGGCGGGCGGGCGTCTGCGCGACGCCGGAAAAATGGGGAGTAAAGGCACTGAAACCGCTGGCGCCAAGGGGTTTGGCGCATGGGGGATGGAGTATTATCCCGCCTTCGCCGCGAGAGGCCGTTCAGGCCCGTTTGGCCGGCGATCCTGCCGTCAACAGCGCGTAAAACCCCTTTTTCGAACCCGTTTCGACCCCCAGAACCAGGCGACGGCACGCCGGAGCGCCTGCCGTGCCCGAGAGGACATGTGATGTTTGGAGCCTTCCGTCGATACTTCTCCACCGACCTCGCCATCGACCTTGGCACCGCCAACACCCTGATCTTCGCCCGCGACAAGGGCATCGTGCTCGACGAACCCTCGGTCGTCGCCATCCGCCACGAAGGCGGCCCGCACGGCAAGAAGGTGATCCAGGCCGTGGGCCGCGAGGCCAAGGCCATGCTGGGCAAGGTGCCCGGCAACATCGAGGCGATCCGCCCGATGAAGGACGGCGTGATCGCCGACTTCGTCATCACCGAGCAGATGATCAAGCAGTTCATCAAGATGGTGCACCCGCGCACGCTGTTCACGCCCAGCCCACGCATCATCATCTGCGTGCCCTGCGGCTCCACCCAGGTCGAGCGTCGCGCCATCAAGGACGCGGCCGAGGCCGCCGGCGCCACCGCCGTCTACCTGATCGAGGAGCCCATGGCCGCCGGCATCGGCGCCGGCCTGCCGGTGAGCGAGGCCAGCGGCTCGATGGTGGTGGACATCGGCGGCGGTACCACCGAGGTCGGCGTGATCTCGCTCGGCGGCATGGTCTACAAGGGCAGCGTGCGCGTGGGCGGCGACAAGTTCGACGAAGCCATCATCAACTACATCCGCCGCAACTACGGCATGCTGATCGGCGAGCCGACCGCCGAGGCCATCAAGAAGAACATCGGCTCGGCCTTCCCCGGCTCCGAGGTCAAGGAGATGGAGGTCAAGGGGCGCAACCTCAGCGAGGGCGTGCCGCGCAGCTTCACCATCAGCAGCAACGAAGTGCTGGAAGCCCTGACCGACCCGCTCAACAACATCGTCTCGGCCGTCAAGAACGCGCTGGAGCAGACCCCGCCCGAGCTGGGCGCCGACATTGCCGACCGCGGCATGATGCTCACCGGCGGCGGTGCCCTGCTGCGCGACCTCGACCGCCTGCTGGCCGAGGAAACCGGCCTGCCGGTGCTGGTGGCCGAGGAGCCGCTGACCTGCGTGGTGCGCGGCTGCGGCATGGCGCTGGAGCGCATGGACCGCCTGGGCAGCATCTTCACCAGCGAATAAGCCCGCATCGTCCTGCGAGGACTGCCCCGCACGAAGCCGGCTGGCCTATCATGCAGCCGGCTTTTTTGACCCTGACGCCGTCCCCGCCCGACCCTTCCCGCCCGACTCCCCATGCCCCTGGGAACCCTGGACCGCACCGCGCCCCCTTTCTTCAAGCAGGGGCCGTCCGCGCTGTCCACGCTGATCTTCCTCAGCGCGCTGGCGCTGTTCCTGATGGTGGCCGATGCGCGCCTGGGGCTCACGCCGCCGCTGCGCTCGGCCATCTCGGTCGTGCTGTTCCCGCTGGAGCAACTGGCGCTGCAACCGGTGCAGTGGGCGCGCAATGCCGATACCTATTTCAGGACCCTGCGCGCTGCCCAGGAGCTCGAAGACGCCGCCCGCCGGCAGATGCTGCAGCAGTCGCAGCGCGCCAACCAGGTCGAGGAACTGATGCTGGAAAACCGCCGCCTGCGCGACCTGCTGGGGCTGCGCAGCCGGCTCACGGCGCCTGAGCAGGCGGCCGAGGTGCTGTATGACGCGCCCGACCCGTATACCCGCCGCGTCATCATCGACCGCGGCATGCTGCAGGGCGTGGCGCCAGGCTCGCCCGTGATCGATGAGTTCGGCGTGCTGGGCCAGATCACGCGGGTCCATCCCTTCCTGTCCGAGGCGACGCTGCTGGTCGAGCGCGACTACGCCATTCCCGTGCTCAATACGCGAACCGGCGCGCGCAGCGTGGCCTACGGCAACCCGTTCACCGGGCCGGGCGGCGGGTTGGAACTGCGCTTCATGCCCGGCAACGCCGACGTGCAGGAGGGCGACCTGCTCACCACCAGCGGCGTCGACGGCGTATATCCTGCCGGCCTGCCCGTGGCGCGGGTGGACCGTGTGGAGCGCCGCTCGGACTCCGCCTTCGCCCGCATCCACTGCGAGCCGCTGGCCCGCATGCAGGGGGCGCGTCACGTGATGGTGCTGCAGCCCCTGTCCGCGCAGTTGCCGCCGCAGCCCGCCGGCGCATCCGAAGGGGACGCGTCGGCTCAACAGCGGCGCAAGTCGGGTCCGACACCTGCGGCGGCACCTGTAGCCACGCCGCGGCGCCCGGCACCCGCGACGCCCGCCGCCCCGGCCGGGAGGCCGCCATGATCATGCGCAAAGGCCAGCAGCAGTTGCTGCTGCCGGCCAATCCCCTGTTCATCTGGGCCACCCTGGGAGCGGCGCTGCTGCTGGACCTGCTGCCGATAGGCCGCGCCATCTGGGCGCCCGATCCGCTGCTGCTGCTGCTGGTGTTCTGGAGCGTGCACCAGCCCTCCCGCGTGGGCATGGGCGCGGCCTTCGTGCTGGGCCTTTGCATGGACGTGCACCAGGCCTCGTTGCTCGGGCAGCATGCGCTGTGCTACACGGTGCTGGTGTACCTGGGCCTTCGCCTGCAGCGCCGCCTGCTGTGGCTCGGCGTGCCGGCGCAGACCGTGCTGCTGCTGCCGGTGTTCTTCAGTGCGCAGGTGATCGAACTGCTGGTGCGCATGATTTCCGGCGGGGTGTTTCCCGGCTGGGGCTTCGTCCTCGCGCCGGTGCTGGAGGCGCTGCTGTGGCCATTGGCCAGCATGGTCTTGCTGGCGCCGCAGCGCCGCGCCCCCGATCCCGACGAAAATCGACCGCTGTGAAATGAAGCACCCCCAGGCTACGCGCCTCGCGTCTTCGCCTTCCCCCTGCGAGGGGGCTGAGCCCGTACACGAAAGGTCCGGTGGACCTTTCGTGACTGGCGAAGGGCCGGGCCGCTGGCCCGGCGCGGTCTGCAATATCTCTCCTGCGGCCCGGCAAAGCCGGTTCCGCGGATGTTCTGGCTTGGCCTGCTCCGCGGCCGTTTGTGCCTTTGGGGTTCATGCGCTGCGGGTGGTGCGTGAGCGCCATGGGTGACCGCCATGACTGAACTGCGCAATGTCGAAGCCGAACTGGCTCGCTTCCGGCGCCGGCTGCTGGTGATCGCCCTGGTGGTGCTGGGGGCGTTCGGGCTGATTGCGGGGCGGCTGGTCTACCTGCAGGTCGTGCGCTACGACGAACTGGCGGCGCAGGCGGAGAGCAACCGCACCGCCGTCGTGCCCATCGTGCCCAACCGCGGCCTGATCCTGGACCGCAACGGCCTGGTGCTGGCCACCAACTATTCGGCCTATACGCTGGAGATCACGCCCTCGCGCAGCGGTCCGGTGGACGAGGTCATCGACGAACTGTCCGCGCTGGTCGAGATCACGCCGCGCGACCGCCGCCGCTTCAAGAAGCTGATGGAGGAGTCGCGCAGCTTCGAGTCGCTGCCCGTGCGCACCCGCCTGACCGACGAGGAGGTGGCGCGCTTCGCGGTGCAGCGCTACCGCTTTCCGGGCGTGGAGATCAAGGCGCGGCTGTTCCGCAGCTATCCCTTCGGCGAGGTGGCCAGCCACGTGATCGGCTACATCGGCCGCATCAACCAGCGGGAGAAGGAGCGCATCGAGGACTCCGACGACGCCCCCAACTACCGCGGCACCGACGTCATCGGCAAGCTCGGCGTGGAGCAGAGCTTCGAGCGCGAGCTGCACGGCGGCACCGGCGTCGAGCAGATGGAGACCTCGGCCGGCGGCCGCGCCGTGCGCACGCTGGCCACCCATCCGGCCACGCCCGGCAAGACGGTGGTGCTGTCCATCGACGTCAAGCTGCAGAAGATGGTGGAGGACCTGTTCGGCGACCGGCGCGGCGCCCTGGTGGCGATCGACCCGCGCAGCGGCGAGGTGCTGGCCTTCGTCAGCAAGCCGACCTTCGATCCCAACCTGTTCGTCGACGGCATCGACCAGGAGAACTGGGCCGCGCTCAACGAATCCATCGACAAGCCGCTGCTCAACCGGGCCCTGCGCGGCACCTATCCGCCGGGCTCCACCTACAAACCCTTCATGGCGCTGGGCGCGCTGCAGACGGGCAAGCGCGGGCCCAACGTGATGGTCAACGATCCCGGCTACTACGTGTTCGCGGGCCATCGCTTCGGCAGCCCCGAGGGCTATCTGGGCAACCTCGACATGCAGCGGGCGATCCAGCTCTCTTCCAACGTCTACTTCTACACCCTGGCCAACGAGATGGGCGTGGACCTGATCCACGACTTCATGAAGCCGCTGGGCTTTGGACAGATCACCGGCATCGACATCAACGGCGAGGTGCGCGGCGTGCTGCCCAGCACCGAGTGGAAGCGCAATGCCTACAAGCGCCCGGAGCAGCGCAGATGGTACGCAGGCGAGACCATCTCGCTCGGTATCGGCCAGGGCTACAACAGCTTCACCATGCTGCAACTGGCGCAGGCGGCGTCGATCCTCGCCGACGGCGGCATCAAGCACCGGCCGCACCTGGTGCTGGCCACCAAGGACCCGCTGAGCGGCGAACAGTCGCTGGTGCCGCAGCCGCCCGCGGAAGATCTGGGTTTCAAGCCGGCCAATGTGGCGGTGGTGCGTGGCGGCCTGGTCAGCGTGGTCACCGGTGGCACCGCGCGCGGCGTGTTCGCCGGCGCGCCCTACCTCGCCGCCGGCAAGACCGGCACCGCGCAGGCGGTGACGCAGGCACAGAACACCAAGTACAACGCACGCGCGCTGGAAGAGCACCAGCGCGACCATGCGCTGTTCATGGCGTTCGCCCCGGCCGATGCGCCCAGGATCGCACTGGCCGTCATCGTGGAGAACGCGGGCTGGGGTGCGGGCGCCGCAGCGCCCATCGCGCGCCGCGTATTCGACTATTGGCTGGCCGGCCAGTACCCGAGCGAGGAAGACATGGCCGCGGTGCGCATCGGCAAGGCCAGCGCCCCGATAGGCAGGCCGCGCCGGGTAGAGGATGTGGAGCTGGTGGCTCCCTGATTCGCGCACACCCCCGAATGCAAGAGGCCGCGGAGCAGGCCAAGCTCGGGCATCCGTGAAACCGGCTTCGCCGGGCTGCAGGATGTGCCGCCTTGAGGGTGAGGCCTAGACACGAAGTGCGAAGCCTGGGAGGCAAACCAGCCGGGCAAAAAAAAGCGCCGACCGGCGGCGCTTGGGAGAGTGGATCTGCACCTCGTATGGGCGCTTGGGATCGGTATTCTGATTCTGGTTGGCTGCTGTGTCTCCTCGGCCCCCGCCCAGACCGGCTGTTGGGGGCCCGTCTGCGAGTACCCATGAATGTAGGCCTTTGCACTGTTTCAGAGCATAGGGTTTTACCCGCGCCTCTTACCTTCTGAAACAGTTGGCACGACTCGTGCTGCAGCCGCAATATGCAACGAAAAGAGGCCGTGTAATGTGCAACATCGCTGTGCGAAGCGCACGGATGCGGGCTTTTGCAGGTTCCCTGCTGGGTATGTGCGAGGCCACGGCGGCCTGGGCGGCGGATGCGCCCCCCGCCGTGGTGCGCCCCTCCCTGGTGCCGATAGACGGCTTGGCACCCGCCGACACCGCGTGGATGATGACGGCCACCGCATTGGTGCTGCTGATGACCCTGCCCGGCATCGCGCTGTTCTACGCCGGCATGGTGCGCCGCAAGAACGTGCTCAACACCATGGCCTGCGTGATCGGCGTGGCCGCGCTGACCACGCTGCTGTGGTTTGCCGTTGGTTATTCCTGGGCCTTCACCCCGGGCAGCGCCTGGATCGGAGGCAGCGATCGGCTCTGGTTCTCGGGGCTGGAGGTGCTCCCCGGCGCCGGCCAGGTGGCCGTGAGCCACATTGCGCCGCATGTGCCCGAGGCGGTCTATGCGATGTTCCAGCTCACCTTCGCGATCATCACGCCGGCGCTGGTGGTGGGCGCCTTCGTCGAGCGCATGCGCTTCTCGGCGGTGCTGTGGTTTGCCGGGCTGTGGTCGATCCTGGTCTATGTGCCGCTGGCGCACTGGGTATGGGAGCCCGGCGGCTGGCTGGCCCAGTTGGGGGCGCTGGATTTTGCCGGCGGCACGGTCGTGC
The DNA here is from genome assembly GCF_016428875.1 of Xylophilus sp. ASV27. Lineage (GTDB taxonomy): Bacteria > Pseudomonadota > Gammaproteobacteria > Burkholderiales > Burkholderiaceae_C > Xylophilus. The sequence continues at coordinate 1,050 of NZ_JAELTO010000059.1, read as the reverse complement.
ACATCAACGCCGGCGCGGCCGGCCTGGTCTGCGCATGGATGCTGGGGCCGCGCATCGGCTATGGGCGCGAGGCGTTCGAGCCCTTCAACCTGGGCCTGACCATGACCGGCACCGGGCTGCTGTGGGTCGGCTGGTTCGGCTTCAATGCGGGCTCGGCGCTGGCCGCCGACAGCCGGGCCGGGCTCGCGCTGGCGGTGACGCACATCGCGGCCTCTGCGGGCGCCATCGCCTGGATGGTCGGCGAATGGATCATGCGCCGCCGGCCGTCGCTGCTGGGCCTGTGCTCTGGCGCGGTGGCCGGGCTGGTGGCGATCACGCCGGCCTCGGGCTTCGTCACGCCGCGCGCGGCACTGGTGATCGGCCTGGTGGCGGGGCTGGCCTGCTACTGGGGTGCCACCGGGCTCAAGCGGCTGCTGCACGCGGACGACTCGCTCGACGTGTTCGGCGTGCACGGCATGGGCGGCATCGTCGGCTGCCTGCTGACGGGGGTGTTTGCCAACCCCGGCATCGGCGGCAGTGCGGGCAGCGTCACGGTGCAGGCGATCAGCGCAGCCGTGGCGCTGGCCTACAGCGCCGTGGGTACGGCAGTGGTGCTGACCATCGTGCGCATCCTCGTGGGGCTGCGGGTGGGCGAAGGCGCTGAACAGCAGGGCCTGGACGTGGCGCAGCACCGGGAGCGCATTCCTTCCTGAACGGAAGAGGTTTCGACGACGACCACGGAAGGACGTTCCATGCTCGACAGCGAAAAACTGGCCATTGCCGCCCATCTGCATGTGCTGCTGCGGCGCATCACGGGCCGCGTGACCGACACCGAATGGATGGCGGGCAACAAGGAGTACGCGGCGGCGATCGTGCGTTTCGCCCGGGAGAAGGCCGACGAGGAAGACCGCCCGGAGCTTGCGGAGTGGGCCTACAAGCTGGAGCGGGCCATGGGCCTGCTGCCGCCGGCCGCACCGCCTGCTGCGCCGGCGCCTGCGGCTCCCCCCGCGCCCGACGGGCCGGACCCACGCTACGTCGGGCGACTGCGCTGAGTCTGGAACACCCCCAGGC
>NZ_JAELTO010000435.1 GCF_016428875.1 Xylophilus sp. ASV27 | reverse complement strand
GCGCCGCCGGCCGGTAGGTGCCCTGCAGCTTGCCGACGACCACGGCGCCATCGCCGTCCTCCGCCGCCGCCAGCAGGACGCCCGTGCCCTCCTTCAGTTTGGCGGCCAGTTCGTCGATGCGCGCGAGCTGCGCGCGGCCGGTCTCGGTGTCCTCGGAGGCGCCCAACTTCTCGCGCAAATTCTGCATGGCGGCGGCGGCGTGGGCCTGCTCCTCCTTGAACAAGTCCGCCACCGTCGGGTCGGCGCTGAGCGCGC
>NZ_JAELTO010000434.1 GCF_016428875.1 Xylophilus sp. ASV27 | reverse complement strand
CGCTGGCGCGCTCGGTGGACCTGGCCCATGCCATCTCCGCCGGCGACCTGACGCAGCAGATCGTCAGCACCCGGCGCGACGAGTTCGGCGAGCTGCAGCGCGCCCTCGGCCAGATGAACGCCTTCCTGGGCCAGGTGGTGGGCGGCGTGCGCGGCGCCACCGACAGCGTGGCGACCGCCTCGCAGGAGATCGCCGCCGGCAACCAGGACCTGAGCATCCGCACCGAGCAGACCGCCAGCAGCCTGGAGCAGACCG
>NZ_JAELTO010000433.1 GCF_016428875.1 Xylophilus sp. ASV27 | reverse complement strand
GCATCCCTGCTGTGGGCGGTCTGCGGCGTTGCAAATCCTCGCCATGGCGGCGGCCATGGCTGCGGTTTGCGCCTTGCATCCCATCCCACACCAGGGCGCGCGCCACCACGCGGACTTATTCAGCGTTTCCCTAGTCTTACTGTGTCATAAATGTCACAATTCGATCTTCCGGACTTCGATTTGGAGGATCGATGAATGCAGCCGAGCGCTTCGATAGCTATCTGGAGCACCTGAGCGAAGGCCTGGGTCACGTGG
>NZ_JAELTO010000432.1 GCF_016428875.1 Xylophilus sp. ASV27 | reverse complement strand
CGGTCTGCTCCAGGCTGCTGGCGGTCTGCTCGGTGCGGATGCTCAGGTCCTGGTTGCCGGCGGCGATCTCCTGCGAGGCGGTCGCCACGCTGTCGGTGGCGCCGCGCACGCCGCCCACCACCTGGCCGAGGAAGGCGTTCATCTGGCCGAGGGCGCGCTGCAGCTCGCCGAACTCGTCGCGCCGGGTGCTGACGATCTGCTGCGTCAGGTCGCCGGCGGAGATGGCATGGGCCAGGTCCACCGAGCGCGCCAGCG
>NZ_JAELTO010000431.1 GCF_016428875.1 Xylophilus sp. ASV27 | reverse complement strand
TGCTGCCCGCGGTCTGCACCAATGAGGCGCCGGCCTGCACCTTGGCGCCGGAGGCGCCGATCAGGTTCTTGATTTCCTTGGCCGCCTCGCCGCTGCGCCGCGCCAGGCTGCGCACCTCGCTGGCGACGACGGCGAAGCCGCGGCCCTGCTCGCCGGCGCGCGCGGCCTCCACCGCGGCATTGAGCGCCAGCAGGTTGGTCTGGAAGGCGATGCTGTCGATCACGCCGATGATGTCGGTGATGCGGCGCGAGGCCT
>NZ_JAELTO010000430.1 GCF_016428875.1 Xylophilus sp. ASV27 | reverse complement strand
TGCTGCCCGCGGTCTGCACCAATGAGGCGCCGGCCTGCACCTTGGCGCCGGAGGCGCCGATCAGGTTCTTGATTTCCTTGGCCGCCTCGCCGCTGCGCCGCGCCAGGCTGCGCACCTCGCTGGCGACCACGGCGAAGCCGCGGCCCTGCTCGCCGGCGCGCGCGGCCTCCACCGCGGCATTGAGCGCCAGCAGGTTGGTCTGGAAGGCGATGCTGTCGATCACGCCGATGATGTCGGTGATGCGGCGCGAGGCCT
>NZ_JAELTO010000429.1 GCF_016428875.1 Xylophilus sp. ASV27 | reverse complement strand
TGCTCCTCCTTGAACAAGTCCGCCACCGTCGGGTCGGCGCTGAGCGCGCCGGCCATGGTCTTGGTGATGCTGACTTCCGTCAGCCCGCGCCACTGCAGGGCCTGGGCGATCAGGTCGTAGCGGGCGGTATCGGCATTGCGGGCCTGGGTCTGCCAGTAGGTCAGCGCGGCAATGGCCAGCATGGCCGCCAGCAGCAAGACGAACGCGCCCCAGACCTTGCGGGCGACCCGCATGTTTTCAAAGAAGCTCACGGTG
>NZ_JAELTO010000428.1 GCF_016428875.1 Xylophilus sp. ASV27 | reverse complement strand
GTCGGGTGGGGCGGCGGTATTGCTCGAATCCGGCCTCTTGATCGGCCGCTGCTGCCAGGGTCTGTTGCTTCATCGGATCACAACGCATTCGAGCCGCCAGTGGTGGACTTGTTCAGCGTTGCCTTAACCTTACTGTGTCATAAAAGATGCTTTGCGCTTGCCCTTCCGCAGCATGGGCACTGCCCGAGACGAGCGATCAGTTGGTAGCTCAGTCGATGACGCAGTGTCGTGATCGACGTCGCCACGTGGCGCTGC
>NZ_JAELTO010000427.1 GCF_016428875.1 Xylophilus sp. ASV27 | reverse complement strand
TCACCGGCGCCGCCCAGATGGACGGCGCCATCCTGGTCTGCTCCGCCGCTGACGGCCCCATGCCCCAGACCCGCGAGCACATCCTGCTGGCGCGCCAGGTCGGCGTCCCCTACATCATCGTCTTCCTAAACAAGTGCGACATGGTCGACGACGCCGAACTGCTCGAACTCGTCGAAATGGAAGTCCGCGAACTCCTCGACAAGTACGAATTCCCCGGCGACGACACCCCCATCATCCACGGCTCGGCCAAGATGG
>NZ_JAELTO010000426.1 GCF_016428875.1 Xylophilus sp. ASV27 | reverse complement strand
CCATCTCCGGCCGCGGCACCGTCGTCACCGGCCGTATCGAGCGCGGCGTCATCAAGGTCGGCGAGGAAATCGAAATCGTCGGCATCCGCGACACGCAAAAGACCACCTGCACCGGCGTCGAAATGTTTCGCAAGCTGCTCGACCAGGGCCAGGCCGGTGACAACGTCGGCCTGCTGCTGCGCGGCACCAAGCGCGAAGACGTCGAACGCGGCCAAGTGCTGTGCAAGCCCGGCTCCATCAAGCCGCACACCCACT
>NZ_JAELTO010000058.1 GCF_016428875.1 Xylophilus sp. ASV27 | reverse complement strand
CCCTCTCCCGGGCTCGGAGATGTGTATAAGAGACAGACGACGAGCTGCGCGGCCTGAGCGTGCGCGTGGCCGCCACCTGGGTGCGCTTCACGCCCGCGACGCCCACGCAGCCCGCGGCCGAGGTGCTGGTGCAGGTGGCCGAGACGCGCGAGAAGCGCTCGGTGCTGGCCACCGAAATCATCAAGGGCGTGATGCTGCCGCAGTTCGCCATCCTGCCGCTGGCGGTGCTGCTGGTGTGGCTGGCGCTGGCGCGCGGCATCAAGCCGCTGTCGGAGCTGGAGGAGCGCATCCGCGCGCGCCCGCCCGACGACCTGAGCCCGCTGGACGACAAGACCGTGCCGCTGGAGGTGGCGCCGCTGGTGTCCTCGGTCAACGACCTGCTGCTGCGGCTGCAGGAGTCGGTGGCGACGCAGAAGCGCTTCCTGGCCGACGCGGCGCACCAGCTGAAGACGCCGCTGGCGGGCCTGCGCATGCAGGCCGACCTGGCGCAGCGCGAGGGCACGAGCACCGAGGAATTGAAGCTCTCGCTGCAGCAGATCGGCCGCGCCAGCATCCGCGCCACGCACACCGTCAACCAGCTTTTGGCGCTGGCGCGCGCCGAGAGCAGCGGCACCGCCTTCACCGCCGGCCAGCCCTGCGACCTGGCGCGCCTCACCATGGAAGTGGTGCGCGAGGCGGTGCCGCGCGCGCTGGAAAAGCGCATCGACCTGGGCTACGACGGCCTGGCGCCCGGCGCCACGCGCGTGGCGCTGCAGGGCCATCCGACCCTGCTCAAGGAGATGATCCGCAACCTGGTGGACAACGCCATCGCCTACACGCCCTCCACCGCCGCGCAGCCGGGCGTGATCACCGCGCGCGTGCTGGCCGACGCCTTCGGCGGCGTGGCGCTGGTGCAGGTGGAGGATTCGGGCCCCGGCATCCCCGAGGCCGAGCGCGAGCGCGTGTTCCAGCCCTTCTACCGCGCGCTGGGCACCGGCGTGGACGGCTCGGGCCTGGGCCTGCCGATCGTGCGCGAGATCGCGCGGCTGCACGGCGCGCAGGTCGAGCTGGAAGACGCCCAGCCCGGCCGCCAGCCGCCGGGCGCGCGCTTCACGGTGCGCTTCACGCAGACGCCGCAGCCGGGGTAGCCGGGGCAGCCGCCGGCTCCGGCTCGGCCTGGGGCAGCAGCCATTCGCGGAACTGGCCCAGCGTGGCCAGTTGGGCGCGCGCCTCGGGGTAGCAGAGCCAGTAGCCCAGTTCGCTGCGGTAGCCGCCGCCGCAGAGCGGCTCCGTGACCACGCCGGCGCCGATCTCGTCCTGCACCAGGCAGCGCGGCACCAGCGCCACGCCCATGCCGACCATGACCGCGCGGATCATGGTCTGGAACTGGTCGAACTGCGGGCCGGCGAGCGGGTCCAGGCCCTGCACGCCATGCGCCTGGCTCCAGCGCAGCCAGGCCTCGGGCACGGTCACGTGGCGCAGCAGTGTGCAGCGCGCCAAGTCGCGCGGGGTGCGGATCGGCGGCTCGGCCAGGCCCTGGCGCGGCGCGATCAGCGCCACGTCGCGGCCGGCCAGGTAGTGCGAGCGCGCGCCGGGCCAGTGGCCGTCCCCGAACAGGATGGAGCAGTCCAGCTCCGGCCGCTGGAAGTCGTAGCCGTGCACGTAGGGCACGAAATGCAGCGTGGTCTGCGGGTGGCGCCGCTGGAAGTCCGGCAGGCGCGGGATCAGCCACTTGGCGCCGAAGGTGGGCAGGGCGGACAGGTGCAGCGCGCCGCCGCCGTCGCCGCTGGTGATCAGCTCCAGCGTGGCCGCCTCCAGCTGCCCCAGCAGCGCGCGCACGGTCTTCTCGTAGCGCTCGCCCGCGGGCGTCAGCGCCAGGCGCTTGCGGCTGCGCTCGAACAGGGCCACGCCGATCCAGCGCTCGAGTTCCTGCACCTGCTTGCTGACCGCGCTTTGCGTCAGGTGCAGCGCCTCGGCCGCGCGCGAAACGCCGCCGAAGCGCACCACGGTGGAGAAGGCGCGCAGCAGGTGCAAGGGCGGGTTCAGGCGGCGGACGGACATGGCTAAATCCCCTCAAAACATTCCCAATTGGAATGTTATCAGGTACAGCAATTGCTTTTCTCCGAGCGCAAACACCGCTAACCTCAAAGGATGAACCTCATGCAACGCCGTACCCTACTGGCCGCCCTGGCCGCTGCTTCTGTCGCTCCTGGAATGTCCTGGGCGCAGGGCAAGCCGCTGCGCCTGGTCGTGCCCTTCCCGCCCGGGGGCGCCACCGACATCACCGCCCGCAGCCTGCAGGAGCCGCTGGCGCGCCTGCTGCAGCAGCCGGTGGTGATCGACAACCGCGCCGGCGCCGGCGGCTCCATCGGCATGGCCGAGGTGGCGCGCTCGGCGCCGGACGGCCTCAGCTTCGGCGTGGCCACGCTGTCCACCCATGGCGTGAACCCGGCCGTGTTCGCCAGGCTGCCCTACAACCCGGTAAAGGATTTCGTCGGCGTGACCGAACTGGTGAAAGCGCCGGGCGTGATCGTGATCAACCCCAGGGAACTGCCGGTCAAGGACTTCGCCGAGCTGGTCCATTACCTCAAGGCGAACCCGGGCAAGGTGTCCTATGCGTCGCCGGGCAACGGCACCATCGGCCACATGTGGGGCGAGCTGTTCAAGAGCAGCACCGGCACGCGCATGGTGCACATTCCCTACCGCGGCGCCGGCCCGGCCCTCAACGACGTGCTGGCGGGCCAGGTGCCGGTGTACTTCGACCAGGTCGCCTCCTCGCTGCCCTACGTCAAGTCGGGCAGGCTCAAGGCGCTGGCGGTGTCCTGGAGCGGCCGGCTCGACGTGCTGCCCGAGGTGCCCACCTATGCCGAACTGGGCTACCCCGCCAACAACGATCCGTCCTGGTTCGGCCTGGTGGCGCCGGCCGCCACGCCCATGGCCGAGGTGCAGCGCATGCAGCAGGCCGTGGCCGCGGCGCTCAAGGAGCCGGCCGTGCGCGAGCGCCTGGCCGCGCAGGGCCTGTACCCCAGCGGCAGCACGCCGGCCGCGTTCTCGCAGCAGATCGTGACCGAGATCGACAAGATGAAGAAGGTCGCCGCCTTCGCCCAGATCCGATTGGAGTGACCATGCATGCAGCCCTGAAACTGATCCAGCACCGCTACCAGCAGGCCCTGCCCGGCGCGCCCGGCGGCAGCGGCGGCGCGGCCCCGGCCATGGTCAGCAGCCTGCCCGGCAGCACGCCGCTGGTGCTGGACTCGCCGCACAGCGGCACGTTCTACCCGGCGGACTTCCGCTCCGCCTGCGACCTGGCCGTGCTGCGCCGGGCCGAGGACACGCACGTCGAGAAGCTCTACGCCTTCGCCCCGGCGCTGGGCGTGGCCTGGGTCGAGGCGCACTTCCCGCGCAGCTACCTGGACGCCAACCGCGACACGCGGGAGCTGGACGCCACGCTGCTGGACGGCCCCTGGCCCGATCCCGTGGCGAGCGACCCGCAGGTGCTGGCCAAGGTGCGACTGGGCAAGGGCCTGATCTGGAAGTTCACCGACGACGGCGTGCCGATCTACGACCGCCTGCTGGGGGTGGACGAGGTGCGCCAGCGCATCGAGCGCTGCTGGAAGCCCTACCACGCGGCGGTGGTGGCGGCCATCGACGCGGCCCATGCGCGGCACGGCTACAGCCTCCACATCAACTGCCACTCCATGCCCGCCGTGGCCGCCAGCCACGCCACCGACTTTCCGGGCCTGGCGCACGCCGACTTCGTCATCGGCGACCGCGACGGCAGCACCGCCGACCCGGCGCTGTCGCACAGGCTCTGCGAGCACCTGCGCGCACTGGGCTACAGCGTGGACTACAACCACCCCTACAAGGGCGTGGAGCTGGTGCGCCGCTACGGCCGGCCGGCCGAGCGGCGCCACAGCATCCAGGTCGAGATCAACCGCAGGCTCTACATGGACGAGCAGACGCTCGCGCCGAACGAGGCCGGCTTCGCGCGGCTGCAGCAGGACCTGCGCTCGATGGTGGAGATGCTGCTGGCGCTGGAGCCATCGAAATAGATAGCACGATGCCCCGAAAGCACCTTCGTTTCAGATAAAAAACATACTGAATCGGAGGACTCACCAGGGCTTCATGCTATATTTTAGATAGCAATTTCTCAATTACCGATGTCGCCGACCTTGTCGCTCGGGAAGCGCAAGCTGTCGCGCAGCATGGACGGCATCGGCAGCTCCAGCGTGATGCCCTTGGGCGGGATCGGCCTCTGGAACCAGCGGCTGTACAGCTCGTAGATCTCGCCGCTCTGGATCAGGCGGCGCATCTCCTGGTCGACCACGCGCTTGAACTCCGCATCGCCCTTGGGCAGCATGATGGCGTAGGGCTCGATGGTCATGGGCTTGCCGACGATCTTGAACGCCGCCGGCTGCGCCGCGTTGGCGCGCAGGCCGTAGAGCAGCACGTCGTCCATGGCGAAGGCGTCGGCGCTGCCCTTCTCCACCATGGCAAAGGCCTCGGCATGGTCGCGCGCCTCGACGATCTTCATCTTCAGGCCCTGCTCGCGGTCGAGTCGGCGCAGGGTGTCGACGTTGGTGGTGCCGGAGGTGGACACCACGGTGCGGCCGGCCAGGTCGGCGATGCCGTTGACCGGCGCCTCGGCCTTGACCAGGAAGCGCGACGCGGCAATGAAGTGCGCGATGGTGAAGTCCACCTGCTGGCGCCGCGCCGCGGTGTTGGTGGTGGAGCCGCACTCCATCGCCGCCCGCCCCTCGGCCACCGCCGGGATGCGCGAGGCCGAGGTGACGGCCAGGTAGCGCACGTCCAGCGCGGGCAGCTTCAGCTCCTTGCGCACCGCCTCGGCCACCTTCAGGCACAGCTCCAGCGCATAGCCGACCGGGCGCTGGTCCTCGCCCACCACGTAGGAGAACGGCACCGAGGTGTCGCGGTGCGCGATCACGATCTGGCGGCTCTCGCGGATGCGGTCGAGCTGGCCGGCCACGGCGCCGGCCGAGGCCAGCAGGGCCAGCGCCAGCCCGCTGGCGCGACGAAGGAAGGCTGCTTTCATCGAGATCTCCCTGGGACGTGCAGGGGATGCTAAACCACGCGCTACAGGCGGTCCATGGGAGGGCTGCAGCCCTGGCAACGGGCCCTACTTGTCGAACAGCGACGCCATGTTGGCGAACGCCTTGATCTCGATCGCATTGCCCGACGGATCGCGGAAGAACATGGTGGCCTGCTCGCCGACCTCGCCCTTGAAGCGGATGTAGGGCTCGATCACGAAGTCGGTGCCCACGGCCTTGAGCCTGGCGGCGACGTCTTCCCAGGCGGCCATGGACAGCACCACGCCGAAGTGGCGCACCGGCACGCCGTGGCCGTCCACCGCGCTGAGCTGGCTGTGGCTGCACTCGTCGGGCGCCAGGTGCGCCACGATCTGGTGGCCGTAGAAGTTGAAGTCGATCCAGTCGGGCGAACTGCGGCCTTCGGGACAGCCCAGCAGTTCGCCATAGAAGGCGCGGGCGGCAGCCAGATCGTGCACCGGGAAAGCCAGGTGGAACGGCGGCATGGCAGGGGTCGGGGACAGGATGGCGGACATGCGCGTGGGTTTGCGTGACGGGTGGGGTTGAAGATCCAGCAGAAGTCTAGGGACGTCGACTCATTTTGATAAACGATATATTTTTGTATTGATCAGCAATAAATTCGATGGATCGAGCATGCTGAAGGAACTGCGCACCTTCCTCGCCGTGGCCCGCCACGGCACCTTCTCGCGCACCGCCGAGCGCATCGGACTGACGCAGTCGGCGGTCAGTGCCCAGATCCAGCGGCTGGAGGAGTCGCTGGGCTTCGCGCTGTTCGACCGCGCGGGCCGCACGGCCACGCTCAATGCCGCGGGGCGCGAGACGCTGGCGCGCGCGGAGCAACTGGTGGCGCTGTTCGAGCAGTTGCACCAGCAGCCCGGCGGCGCGGAATTCTCGGTGCCCTTGCGCGTGGGCGCCATCGCCTCGGTGCAGGCCGCCGGCCTGCCGGATGCGCTGCTGGAGCTGCGGCGCGGCTTCCCGCAGGCGCGCCTGCGCATCGTGCCGGGGGTGTCGCTGGCGCTGCTTGGCATGGTGGACGCGGGCGAGCTCGACGCCGCGGTGATGATCCGCCCGCCCTTTGCGCTGCCGCCCGAGCTGGTATGGCAGCCGCTGTGGCACGAACCCTTCGTGCTGGCGGTGCCGCCGCAGGTCAAGGGCCGCGACTGGCGGCGCATCCTGCGCGAGCAGCCCTTCCTGCGCTACGACCGCGCCTCCTTCGGCGGCCGGCTGGTGGCGCAGTTCCTGCACACCCAGGCCCTCGACGTGCAGGACGCGGTGGAAATGGACGAGCTGGGCGGCATCGTGCAACTGGTCGCCCACGGCCTGGGCGTGGCCCTGCTGCCGCGCAGCCGGCCTTATTTCCCACTGCCGCCGGGCGTGCGCGCCATCGGCCTGGGCGACGCGGAATTCAGCCGCGAGATCGGCATGGTCGAGCGGCTGCGCCATGGCCAGACGGCCATCGTGCGCGGCCTGCGCGAGGCGCTGCGCAGGTTGAAATGACCACCGCCTGGCCGGCTCCGTGGCCGCTTGACTAGGCAGCGCCGGGGTGCAGCTCAGTCACAGGCGCGCAGAGGCTTTTCCGCCAGTGCGGGTGCGAGCTGTGCCAGGGCGGGGCGCAGCGCGTCGTCCACCGCCGGCAGGCGCAGGATCTGGCCCTGCTGGGCGGCGCGCTCCTGCACCACGCGGGCGGTGCGCACGCCGCGCTGCGACAGCGCGGCCAGCTCGGCCGCGGCGGCCTCCTGCGTGGCGAAGCCGCCGAGCGACAGGCCCGGCTCCAGCGGCGGCTGGCTCAGCACCTCGAACGAGACGCGGCGCGCGCGCAGCTCGGCGCGCTTCTTGTTGAACTGGTCCGCGTCGGTGAAGCGGCCCATGTAGACGATCCAGCGCGCCGGTATGGTGGCCGGCTGCAAGGCCCAGCGGCCCTCCGGCAGCAGCGCCTGGGCACGCTCGCGCAGCGCCGCCGCCTCGGCCTCGGTGAAGATGCCGGCCTGCAGGCATTCGCGCGCCGGCGCGGCTGCGGCCGAGGCCTGGGCGCTGGCGCGCGCCTCCTCGGCCGTGACCACGCGCAGCAACTCGGGCCGGATCTGCTGCTGCAGGCGCTGCGGCTCCGACTGCTGCGCCGGCGCCAGACCATAGGCCTGCAGCGCGCCCTGGGACCAGGCGAAGTACAGGCCGTTGGCCAGCGCCAGCAGCAGGACAAGGATGCGCAGCATGCTAGGCAAGGCCCGCCGGGCGCACGCTGATCTCGGCGCTGTGCAGCGCTTGCGGGCCCTGCCCGGTATCGACGAGCAGGGCGCCTTGGGCGTCCACGCCGCGGGCCACGCCCTGCCGGCCGTCGGACAGCCGCACCGCGCGGTCGCGCAGCACGTCGCGCGCGGCAAAGCGCTCGCGCCACGGGGCAAAGCCCTGCGCGCCGAAGGCCTGCACCGCCAGCAGCAGCGGCGCGGCGATGCGGCCCAGCGCGGCGGCGGCGTCGATGCCCGGCTCCAGCTCGCGCAGGCCGGCCGGCGGCGCGCGCAGGGCTTGGTCCGTGGGCTGCGGCGTGGCGATGTTCAGGCCCAGCCCGACGACGACGAAGCGCTCGCGGCCCTGCGCGGTGCCGGCGGTCTCGACCAGGATGCCGGCCAGCTTGCGGTCCTGCCACCAGAGGTCGTTGGGCCACTTCAGGCCCACTTCGGGGTGCAGCGCCTCGGCCGCGGCCACGCCGACGACCAGCGACAGGCCGGACCATTCCTCGGGCGCCAGCGGCAGGCCGAAGGAAAACGTCAGCGCGGCGCCCGGCGCGGTCTGCCAGTGGCGCCCCAGGCGGCCGCGGCCGGCGGTCTGGTGCTCTGCCAGCAGCAGCACCGGCTCGGTCCGGCCGGCGCGCGCGCGGCGCATCAGCTCGCTGCTGGTGGAGTCGATCTCGGGCACGATCTCGACCGAGAAGTCCGGCAGCACCGCCGACACGGCCTCCCAGATGGCCTCGGCCGGCCAGCGCGGGCCCGGCATCACCGCCGCAAGCCCCTCTTCGGGGCCAGCAGGGTGCCGCGGCAGTGGTCCGCGCCGCACCAGCAGGGGTATTCGGCCTTGAGCTTGCGGGTGTAGCGCTCCTCGATGATCAGGCCGTAGTCGTAGTTCAGCTCCTCGCCGGCGGCGATGTCGCGCAGCGCCTTGATGAAGATGCGGCCGCCCTGCTCGTCGGCTTCGCAGTTCGGGTCGCAGGAGTGGTTGATCCAGCGCGAGGAGTTGCCGCCGACCTTGGCGTCGATGACCCTGTCCGCGTCCACGTGGAAGTAGAAGGTATGGTTGGGGTCCTTCGGATCGTGCGGGTGGCGGTCCTGCGCCTCCTGCCAGGTGATGACCTCGCCGACGTACTCGATGATGGTCTCGCCCGCGGCGATGTCCTTCAGCGCGAACACGCCTTTGCCGTGCACGCCAGAGCGGCGGGTCTGGATGCGTCGGGCGGAATTCGCGGGCGCGGTTGGAGGCATGGCCGAAAGTCTGTTAATTTGGAAAAAGGGCGCATGCGCGTGCGGGCACGTACGAGCGCATGCGCGCGAGAAGACGATTGTATGTAGGCGCCGCAGGCGCCCGCACTCCCATGACAGTACAAGGCAAGAGATAGGCCCATGACCAAGACTCTGGTGATCGCGGAAAAACCCTCGGTGGCGCAGGACATCGTGCGCGCGCTGACGCCCGTGGCCGGCAAATTCGACAAGCACGACGACTACTTCGAGAACGACCGCTACGTGGTGACCAGCGCCGTCGGCCACCTGGTGGAAATCCAGGCGCCCGAGGAGTTCGACGTGAAGCGCGGCAAGTGGAGCTTTGCCCATCTGCCGGTGATCCCGCCCTACTTCGACCTGAAGCCGGTGGACAAGACCAAGACCCGCCTGAACGCCGTGGTGCGCCAGGCCCGGCGCAAGGACGTGACCGCCCTGGTCAACGCCTGTGACGCCGGGCGCGAGGGCGAGCTGATCTTCCGCCTGATCGAGCAGTACGCCGGCGGCGGCAAGCCGCTGAACAAGCCGGTGCGCCGCCTCTGGCTGCAGTCGATGACGCCGCAGGCGATCCGCGAGGGCTTCGAGCACCTGCGCAGCGAGCAGCAGATGCAGGGCCTGGCCCATGCCGCGCGCAGCCGCTCGGAGGCCGACTGGCTGGTCGGCATCAACGGCACGCGCGCCATGACCGCCTTCAACTCGCGCGACGGCGGCTTCTTCCTGACCACCGTGGGCCGGGTGCAGACGCCCACGCTGTCGGTGGTGGTCGAGCGCGAGGAGCAGATCCGCAGGTTCGTCAGCCGCGACTACTGGGAGGTGCACGCCAGCTTCCAGGCCGAAGCCGGCCCGTACCCGGGCAAGTACTTCGACCCGGCCTGGAAGAAGGCCCAGGCGCCGCTGCTGCCCAATGGCGAACCCGACCCGGAACAGCGCGCCGACCGCGTCTGGAATGCCCGGGATGCGCAGGCCATCGCCGAGGCCGCGCGCGGCAGGCCGGCCACCGTCACCGAGGAAAGCAAGCCGACGACGCAGGCCAGCCCGCTGCTGTTCGACCTGACCTCGCTGCAGCGCGAGGCCAACGGCCGCTTCGGCTTCTCGGCCAAGACCACGCTGGCGCTGGCGCAGAGCCTGTACGAGCGCCACAAGGCCCTGACCTACCCGCGTACCGACTCGCGCGCGCTGCCGGAGGACTACCTGCCGGTGGTGCAGCAGACCATGGGCATGCTCGCGGGCAGCGGCATGCGGCACCTGGCGCCGTTCGCGCAGCAGGCGCTGGACCAGCACTACGTCAAGCCGAGCAAGCGCATCTTCGACAACGCCAAGGTATCGGACCACTTCGCCATCATCCCGACGCTGCAGGCGCCCAGCGGCCTGTCCGAGGCCGAGCAGAAGCTCTACGACTTCGTGGTGCGGCGCTTCCTGTCGGTGTTCTTCCCGAGCGCCGAATACCAGATCACCACCCGCATCAGCACCGTCACGCACGAAGGCAGGAACTACGCCTTCCGCAGCGACGGCAAGGTGCTGGTCAAGCCGGGCTGGCTCGCCATCTACGGCAAGGAGGCGCAGGACGAAGAGGCCGCCAGCGGCGACAAGGACGCCAAGGACAACAAGCGCCTGGTGCCGGTGCGCGCGGGCGAGACGCCGCTGGCCGTGCAGGTCGACCCCAAGGCCCTGAAGACCCGGCCGCCGGCGCGCTACAGCGAAGCCACGCTGCTCGGCGCCATGGAAGGCGCGGGCAAGACCATCGACGACGAGGAACTGCGCGCGGCCATGCAGGAGAAGGGCCTGGGCACGCCGGCCACGCGCGCGGCCATCATCGAAGGCCTGCTCACCGAAAAGTACATGCTGCGCGAGGGCCGCGAGCTGATCCCCACGGCCAAGGCGTTCCAGCTCATGACGCTGCTGCGCGGCCTGGGCGTGGAGGAGCTGTCCAAGGCCGAACTCACCGGCGAGTGGGAATACAAGCTCGCGCAGATGGAGAAGGGCCAGTTGAGCCGCGAGCAGTTCATGGCCCAGATCGCCGAGATGACCGAGCGCATGGTGAAGAAGGCCAAGGAGTACGACCGCGACACCGTGCCCGGCGACTACGCCACGCTGGCCACGCCCTGCCCCAACTGCGGCGGCGTGGTCAAGGAGAACTACCGGCGCTACTCCTGCGTCGGCAAGCCGGGTCAGGGCGAGGGCTGCGGCTTCTCCTTCGGCAAGTCGCCGGCCGGCCGCACCTTCGAGATCGCCGAGGCCGAAGCCCTGCTGCGCGAGCACCGCATCGGCCCGCTGGAGGGCTTCCGCTCCAAGGCCGGCTGGCCCTTCACCTCCGAGATCGTGCTCAAGTACGACGGCGAAGCGAAGAACTGGAAGCTCGAATTCGACTTCGGCGACGACAGGAACGCCGAGGAAACCGGCGAGCTGGTCGACTTCGCCGGCCAGGAATCGCTGGGCGCCTGCCCCAAGTGCGGCGCCCCGGTGTACGAGCACGGCAACAACTACGTCTGCGAGAAAGCCGTGCCCACGGCCGCGCAGCCCACGCCGGGCTGCGACTTCAAGAGCGGCAAGATCATCCTGCAGCAGCCGGTGGAGCGCGCGCAGATGCACAAGCTGCTGGAAACCGGCAAGACCGACCTGCTGGAGAAGTTCATCTCCAACAAGACGCGCCGCGCCTTCAAGGCCTTCCTGGCCTGGGACGCGAACGCCGGCAAGGTGAACTTCGAGTTCGAGCCGCGCGCCAGCAAGTTCCCGCCGCGCCCCGGGGCCGCGGCCAAGACCTCGGCCGCCAAGGCGCCGGCAAGGAAAGCCGCCACCCAAACGGCCGCCAAGACCGCCGCCAAGAAGGCCGCCGCCCCCAAGGCGCCGCGCAAGACCACGCCCGGCGCCGGCCTCACGCCCAGCCCCGCGCTGGCCGCCGTGATCGGGCCCGAGGCCGTGGCGCGCCCGGCGGTGATCAAGAAGCTGTGGGACTACATCAAGGCCAACGGCCTGCAGGACGCGCAGAACAAGCGCGCGATCAACGCCGACGCCAAGCTGCTGCCGGTGTTCGGCAAGCCGCAGGTGACCATGTTCGAGCTGGCCGGCATCGTCGGCAAGCACCTGGGCTGACGATGAAAGCCCCCAGCGCCCTCCTCGCCCTCCTCGCCGCACTGGCGCTGTGCGCGGCTTCGGGCTGCGCCGGCGCAGGCAGCAGCGGCGGCGGGAGCGGCGTCACCGTGTTCGGCGACGTCGATGCGGCCGTCACCCGGACCCGGTCGAAGTAAATTTACTGCCAGAAATAGCTGTAACCCATACTCCACGCGGATTATTAGCTATTATTTATATAGCAATTTTGACTTCAGGCAGGGGCTCACGCCTCCGATGCACTGGGTGGGCTGCGCGTAGCGTCCCTCCTCGCGCGCCAGTGGCGCACAGCGGGTGGCCGGCTACGCCGGCATGGCGGGCGCACTGGTTCTAACGCGCGTGGTGGACGACGCCGCGCCGTCGCTGCCTGGATCGGAAACCTAGCGCCTCAGCAGCGCCTGCCGCAGCAGCCGCGCGCCGCGGTCGCGGATCTTGCCGGGCAGGCTGCGCACCGGTGGCGGCGGGCGGCCGCGGAAGGCGGCGCAGGCATCGAGGAAGTCATGCAGGATGGCCGTGTCGTCGATGGTGTTGGCGCCGCGGCGGTGGAACTCAGGGTGCCATTGCGTGGCGGCGATGTAGCCCTTCTGCGGGCCGCCGATGCGGCGGATGGCCTCGGGCACGCGGTCCGGGTAGCTCCAGGCCTCGACGGTGAAGTCGGGCGCGAGCTGCTTGATGCCCTGGTGGTGGATGCTGTTGACCCGCGCGCGCAGCACGCCGGGGTAGAGCCGCGACAGGTGCGAGCCCTCGACCAGGTCGATCTCGTGGAAGTTCTGGTCGTAGGTGAGGGCGTCGCGGTGGCGCAGCGCGCCCTCGTGCTGGGTCTCGATGTCCTGGTAGAGCGTGCCGCCGTAGGCCACGTTGATCAGTTGCAGGCCGCGGCAGACGCCGAACACCGGCTTGCCGGCCTGGGCGAAGGCCTCGACCACGGCCAGGTCGTAGAGGTCGCGGATGCGGTCGCCCATCCAGGCTTCTTTCAAGGGCTCTTCGCCGTAGCTGCCGGGCCAGACGTCGGCCCCGCCATGCATGACCACGCCGTCGAGCCAGTCGGCGTAGTGCGCCAGCGTGACGTCGCCGCGCGCCGTCTCGCCCGTGGGGCAGGGCACCATCACGACCATGGCGCCGGCCGACATCAGCCAGTGGGCGATGGACTGCTCGACGTACTGCAGGGTCTTGCCGGTGAACAGGGAACGCGCCGGGTCGGCATGCTGGAAGCACGCCGAGAGGCCGATCTTCAAACGCTGCGAGGAAGGCTGCATGCAGGCATTGTGGCGCGCAAAGGCATGCCTGTCAGGCGCGGCGGGGGCAGGGTGTAATCGTTCATTTATCGTTCATTTCAGCTCACCCGGCCGCTGGGTAGACGCCGCCGAGCTGCGCCGTGATGCGCCGGGCCGCCTGCCGCAGCGGCTCGGCATGCCGGGGGTCGAGCCGCTCGGTGGGCATGGTGAGGGTCAGCGCGCCGGCCAGCGCGCCGGCGGCGTCGAACACCGGCGCGCCCAGCCCGGCCAGCTCGGGCACGCGGTCGCCGACCAGCACCACCACCTGCTCGCGCCGGATCTTCGCCGACAGCGCATCGCGCGCGCCGGAATAGGCCTGCAGGATGCGGCCGCCCGCGCCGCGGTCCAGCGGCAGCAGGTCGCCCGGCTGCAGGTTGTCGCGCACCGGGCGCGGCGACGACACCCGGTACAGGCACAGCCGCCGGTCGCCGCGCGGCACGTAGAAGGCCGCGCTCTCCTGCGTCTCGTCGACCAGCGCCCGCAGCACCGGCGTGACCACCGACTCGAGCGAGAACGAGGCCGCGAACACGCGGTGCAGGCGCTCCACCTCCGCGCCGAGCGCATAGCGGCCGTCGGGCAGGCGCTGCACCAGGTGCGCATGCTCCAGCGAGGCCAGCATGCGCAGCACGGTGCTCTTGTAGATGCGGGTGTGCTCGGCCAGCGCCGCCAGCGTCAGCGCGTGCTGCGCGGTGGTGAAGGCACCGAGCAGCGACAGCGCGCGGTCGAGGGTGGCGATGCCGCCTTCGGCGGCGTTCTGGTCGGCAAGAGCGGGTTGGGCAGCGCGGCGGGGCATGGGGGTGGCGGGTGCAAGGTTTGAAATTCTGCCGCCCTGGTTTTAGCATAGTTAAAACATCGTTCTATCTATCAAATCAATCGAGACATGGCGGCCGTCGAGTGCCATGCCGGCATGGCGCAGGTCGGCACCACCGGCAGGCACGGGCGCAGCCCGATGGGCCGCCGGCGCCGCCCTGTTTTCCCGCACCCATTCCTTCCAACCCGGAGACACGTCCATGCCTTCCCGCGCCCCCTCGTCCCCCCTTCGCCGCCGGCTGCTGTGTGCCGGTGCCCTGCTGGGCGCCAGCGCCGCGTGGGCGCAGGGCGGCTACCCGTCGCAGCCGATCAAGCTGATCGTGCCGTTCCCGCCGGCCGGCGGCACCGACGTGGTGAGCCGCGTCATTGCCAACGAGGTGGCGCAGGCCACGCGCTGGTCCATCGTGATCGACAACCGGCCCGGCGCGGGCGGCAACATCGGCATCGACGCGGTGGCCAAGGCCCGGCCCGACGGCCTGACCCTCGGCACCGGCCAGACCTCCAACCTGGCGATCAACCCCGCGCTCTACCGCAAGCTGCCCTTCGACCCACTGAAGGACTTCGCGCCCGTGGTGCTGCTGGGCTCGCAGCCGGTGGTGCTGGTGGTGCGGGCCGATTCGCCGATCCGCAGCCTGGCGGACCTGAAGGCCCGCGCCAGGGCGCAGCCGCTGAACATGGCCTCGCCCGGCAACGGCACGGTCGGCCACCTGGCCGGCAGCATGTTCGCGCGCGAGGCCGGCGTGCAACTCAACCACGTGCCCTACAAGGGCGCGGGGCCGGCCATCACCGACCTGCTCGGCGGCCAGACCGACCTGTACTTCGGCACGCCGCCCAGCGTGCTGGCCATGGTCCAGGCCGGCAGGCTGCGCGCCATCGCGGTCACCGCGGCGCAGCGCGCCGCGCTGCTGCCGGACGTGCCGACGGTGGCCGAGTCCGGCTACCCCGGCTTCGTCGCCGAGGACTGGAAGGCCGTGGTAGCCCCGGCCGGCACGCCCGCCGAGGTGGTGCAGCAACTCAACCAGGCCTTCAACGCCGCGCTGGCCCGCCCGGCCACCATCGCCCGGCTGCGCGAGGAAGGCACCACGCCGCGCGGCGGCACGCCGGCCGAACTCGCGGCCTTCATGAAAAGCGAATACGCACGCTGGGGCGCCGCCGTGAAGGCAGCGGGCGCCACGGCGGAATGAGCGAGCAGGCTCCATCCCATTCCCCCCCGGAGGCATCCATGCAACCCAACCGCACCCGCCGCGCGCTCGCGCTGGCCCCTGCCGCCCTGCTGCCGCCCACCCTGGGCCGCGCGCAGATGAATGGCCGCCCCATCACCATCGTCGTGCCCTTCTCGGCCGGTGGCAGCACCGACCTGGTGTCGCGCGTGGTGGCGCAGTTCGCCTCGGCGGGCGCCGGCGCGCCGATGATCGTGGACAACCGCACCGGCGCCGGCGGCGTGGTGGGCTGGGGCGCCGTGGCCCGCGCCAACCCCGATGGCAACACGCTGTGCACCATCGAGTTGTCCTACGCGATCGCGGCCGGCCTGATCCCCAACCTGCCCTTCGATCCGCACAAAGCCTTCGCCCAGATCACCACGGCGATCAAGGTGCCGCACGTGCTGGTGGTGAACCCGGGCGTGCCGGCAAAGACGGTGCAGGAATTCATCGCGCTGGCCAAGGCTCAGCCGGGCAGGCTCAACTACGGCTCGGGCGGCAACGGCACCAACACGCATCTGGCGGGCGAGCTGTTCAAGAGCCTGACCGGCACCGCCATCGTGCACATTCCCTACAAGGGCGCTGGCGCGGTGCTGACCGATCTCATGAGCGGACAGGTGCAGGCGCTGATCACCTCGGCACCCACCGCCCTGCCCCACATCCGCAGCGGCAAGCTGCGCGCGCTGATGGTCACCGGCGCGCAGCGCAACCCGACGCTGCCCGACGTGCCTTCGGCCGCGGAGTCCGGCCTGCCCGGGATGGACATGGACTTCTGGGTCGGCTTTGGCGCGCCGGCCGGCACGCCGCCACCCGTCATCGACAAACTGCACAGGGCCATCGTCGCCTCGCTGTCGCTGCCCGAGGCGAAGAAGCGCATCGACGAAATGGGCCTGACCGCAGTCGGCAGCACCCCCGCCGAAGCCACGGCGCTGGTCAATCGCGAAATCGAGCGCTGGAGCGCCGTGATCAAGCAGGCCGGCATCAAACCCGACTGACGTCGCAGCCCCCGATGCAACCCATGCGACTTTCGCTCCCGACCCCATGACCACCCGCCCTCTGCACGGCATCCGCGTGCTCGATCTCACCAACGTGCTGGCCGGCCCGTTCGCCTGCCACCAACTGGCCCACATGGGCGCGGACGTGGTCAAGGTGGAGAACCGCCGGGGCGGCGACCTCGCGCGCCAGTTGGGCGCCGATGCGGAGCTGAACCGCCGCTTCATGGGCGTATCCTTCCTGGCGCAGAACCCGGGCAAGCGTTCGATCACCATCGACTTCAAGCAGCCGCAGGGCAGGGCCGTGTTCCGCCGGCTCGTGGCCACCGCCGACGTGCTCGTGGAGAACTTCCGCCCCGGCGTGATGCAGCGCCTGGGCCTGGGCTATGAAGAGCTGCTGAAGGAGCAGCCCCGGCTGATCTACTGCGCCATCTCCGGCTTTGGCCAGGACGGGCCGCTGCGCGACCTGCCGGCCTACGACCAGATCATCCAGGGCATGTCCGGCATGATGAGCATCACCGGCGCACCGGATACCGCGCCCTGCCGCGTGGGCTACCCGGTGGCCGACACCATCGGCGGCCTGACCGCGGCGATGGCGGTGGCCGGCGCGCTGGCCGACCGCAGCCGCACCGGCGGCCGCTTCATCGACGTGTCCATGCTGGAAGCCGCCATGGCCACCATGGGCTGGGCCGTGTCCAACCACCTGATCGCCGGGCGCGCGCCGCTGCCCATGGGCAACGACAACGTCACCGCCAGCCCGTCGGGCACCTTCCGCACGGCCGACGGCCTGCTCAACATCGCGGCCAACAAGCAGGAGCAGTTCGAGGCCGTCTGCCGGGTCGTCGGCCGCCCCGAACTCGCCACCGACCCGCGCTTTGCCGAGCGCCAGGGCCGGCTGCAGCACCGCGCCGCGCTCACGGCGGCGCTGGAAGACGCCATGGCCACGCGCGGTACCGAGGCATGGTGGGCGCTGCTGAACCAGGCCGGCGTGCCGGCCGGACCGGTCTACACCGTGCCCCAGGCGCTGGCGCACCCCCAGGTCGCCGGGCGCGGCATGGTCGGCAGTTTTGCCGACGCCCCCGGCGTGGGCCGCGACATCCGCGTGCTGCGCACCGGCTTCAAGCTCGACGGCCGGACACCCACCGTGGACACGCCGCCGCCCACGCTGGGCCAGCACACCCGGGACATCCTCTCGGAGCTGGGCTACGGCCCGGACGAGATCGCGCAACTGCAATCGGAGCAAGCCGTATGACGAGCACAGACAAGCCCGCCGCCCAGATCGCCAGCGAGGACTGGTGGCGCACCGACATCATCGACATGCAGCCCGGCGTGATCCGCTACCGCGGCTACCCCGTACAGGAGCTGATCGCGGGCGGCGTCGGCCTGGCGCAGATGATCTGGCTCATGACCCGCGGCGAGCTGCCCACGCCGGCGCAGGCCCGGCTGCTGGATGCGGCGCTGATGGCGGCCGTGGACCACGGCCCGCAGGCGCCCAGCATCGCCATCGCGCGCATGGCCGCCACCTGCGGCGTGGGCCTGAACAACGCCATGGCCAGCGCGGTCAACGTGCTGGGCGACGTGCACGGCGGCGCGGGCGAGCAGGCGGTGCGGCTGTACCGGGACATCGCCGCGCGCATCGACGCGGGCGCCGCCGCCGCCGACGCGACCGGCGCCGCGCTCGACGACTTCGTCGCCGGGCATGGCAAGTTCATCTCCGGCTTCGGCCACCGCTTCCATCCGGTGGACCCGCGCAGCGCGCCGCTGCTGGCGCTGGTCGATGCCGCCGCCGCGCGCGGCGAGGTCCCGGGCCGCTTCGCGCGGATCGCCCGCGGCGTGGAGGACGTGCTGGCCGCGCGCAAGGGCGGCCGCCGCATCCCCATGAACATCGACGGCGCCACCGCCGTGGTCTACGCCGAGCTGGGCTTTGCGCCGGAACTGGCGCGCGGCCTGTTCTGCCTGTCGCGCTCGGTCGGCATACTGGCGCACGCCTGGGAGCAGACGCAGCAGGGCGGGCGCAACAAGGGGCCGATGCCGCGCAGCTTCATCCCCACCTACAGCGGCCACGCGCCGCGCAGCGTGCCCAGGCAGGACTGAGCGGCATGTGGAACGTGGACTTCACCGCGCCGCAGGCCATCGAGGCCCAGGTGCTCACCCGCCTGCCCGACGCCTTGCGCCTGCCGCGCCGCAGCGACTGGGCCGACGCCAACAAGCCCGGCCAGGTGGTCGACTGCTTCCTGGAAGGCCCGAGCTTCGACCGCGACGGCAGCCTCTACCTCACCGACATCCCGCACGGCCGCATCTTCCGTGTCACGCCGCAGTTGCAGTGGCAATTGGTGGCCGAGACCGGCGGCTGGCCCAACGGCATCGCCATCCACCGCGACGGCAGCCTGTGGGTGGCCGACTACCGGCGCGGCCTGCTGCGCGTGGATGCCGCCAGCGGGGCCGTGGACACAGTACTGGGCCACCGCAACTCGGAAGGCTTCAAAGGCCTGAACGACCTCACTTTCGACGCGCAAGGCAACCTGTACTTCACCGACCAGGGCCAGACCGGCCTGCACGACCCGAGCGGCCGCGTCTACCGGCTGCGCAGCGACGGCCGGCTGGACCTGCTGCTGGCCAACGTGCCCAGCCCCAACGGCATCGCGCTGGACCTGCACCAGCGCTTTCTGTACGTGGCCGCCACCCGCGCCAACGCCGTCTGGCGCATGCCGCTGCTGGCCGACGGCTCGGTGTCCAAGGTCGGCGCCTTCCAGACCTTCTTCGGCACCAGCGGCCCGGACGGGCTGGCACTGGATGCGCAAGACCGGCTGGTGGTGGCCCATGCCAGCCTGGGCGGCGCCTTCGTGCTGGACGCGCGCGGCTGGACCACGCACTTCGTGCGCAGCCCCACCGGCGGCACCGTGACCAACGCCGCCTTCCGCCCCGGCTGTCGCACGCTGGTGCTGACCGAGTCGGCCACCGGCACCGTGCTGCAGGCCGACCTGCCGGCGCCGGGCGCCGCCCTCTACTCCCATAGCTGAAACCGCCACCATGGCAGAGACAGGCCGTTCCAGCCCCGCCTTCGGCGAGCTGATGGCCCTGCGCGGCCAGGGCCCGGTGGCAGCGGGCGAAGCCACGGTGCAGGGCCGCGACCCGTTCCATCCCACGCCCTTTCGCGTGGGCGACACCACCGCCGCCGTGCTGGCGGCCGTCGGCGTGGCGGCCAACGACCTGTGGCAGCAGCGCGGCGGCCGCTGGTTCCTGCCGCACCTGAACCTGCCGCACCTGTCGCAGCGCGTGCTGGACGTGCTGCAGTGCGAGAGCACGCCCGAGGCGGTGCGGGCCGCCGTCGGCCGCAGGGCCGCCTCATCGGCGCGGGACAGCCCAAGCTGGTCTTCGCGCCCCTGTGCGGCTACACCACGGGTTACCTCGCGGCCTGCGGCGCGCTGCTGGCGCTGGGCCCGGCCCTGCGGTTGTCCGAGACGCCACCGCGCCGGGACCGGCCCACGCCCCACCACGACGCCACCGCCCATCGCTACGAAGCCCGCGCCGACGGCGTCGCCGTGGGCCATGTGGACTACCGCCTGGAAGGCGACGGCATCGTCTTCACCCACACCGAGGTTTCGCCAGACCATGAAGGCCAGGGCATTGGCGGCTTCCTGGCCCGCGGGGCGCTGGACGCGGCCCGCGCGAGCGGCCGCACCGTGGTGCCCCGCTGCAGCTTCATCGCGGCCTACCTGCGGCGGCACCCGGACGAACTGGCGCTGGTGCGGCCGGAAGTCAGGCGCGAGCTGGGCCTGTAGCGCGCCGCCGCAAGACGCCTGCAGCCCGCGCGCTTTGCCGCCAGAATAGCCCGCCCGACAATCCTTTTTTGCAAACCACTTCCCAACACCATGCCCGCATCCAGCCCGCTCACCGTGGCCCGCAAGTGGCCGGCCCGGCACCCCGACCGCCTGCAGCTCTACTCCCTGCCCACGCCCAACGGCGTGAAGGTGTCGATCATGCTGGAGGAGACCGGCCTGCCCTATGAGGCGCACCTGGTCGACTTCGCCACCAACGACCAGAACTCGCCCGAATTCCTGTCGCTCAACCCGAACAACAAGATCCCGGCCATCGTCGATCCGCACGGGCCGGGCGGCCAGCCGCTGGCGCTGTTCGAGTCCGGCGCGATCCTGGTCTACCTCGCGGGCAAGACCGGCCGCCTGCTGCCGGCCGAAGACGCCGCGCGCTACGAGACGCTGCAATGGCTCATGTGGCAGATGGGCGGCGTCGGCCCGATGTTCGGGCAACTGGGTTTCTTCCACAAATTCGCCGGCAAGGACTACGAGGACAAGCGCCCGCGCGACCGCTACGCCGCCGAATCCCGGCGCCTGCTGGCCGTGCTGGAGCAGCGCCTGCAGGGCCGCGACTGGATCATGGGCGGCGAATACACCATCGCCGACATCGCCGTGTTTCCCTGGGTGCGCAACCTGGTCGGCTTCTACGAGGCGGGCGAGCTGGTCGGCTTCGACGACTTCACGAACGTGCAGCGCGCGCTGGCGGCCTTCGTGGCGCGGCCGGCGGTGGTGCGCGGGCTGGCGATCCCGAAGCGCGGCTGAGCAGGTGGGCACCATGAGCAAGGACCTGGCCCGGCAGAACGAACTGAAGAAGATGGAGCTGTGCGCATCCTGCGCCGGCATCCAGCGCAACTGGCGCCGCGCGCCGGGGCACGCCGAGCTGGTCCAGGGCGGCAACCGCAAGGAAGAGCGCGAGCATGGCCTGGTGACCATCACCCGCTACCGCTGCGACCGCTGCGGCACGGCCTGGGAGTACGAGAACGACAAGGCCAACCTGCATGCGGGCTGGTCGGTGGTGGGGCGCCAGCTCGCTACATAATCGATAGCTTAAATCCCAGGTATTGACTGGGCTTCAGGCACTTTTCACCAGGAATCCAGCACCCAGGGGGCCACAGGCAGGACATTGAAACCCCGCAGGCCGGGCCCACCTTCGTCCTTTGAAAGGCCCCGCCGTGTCGCACGCACCCAGCCCAATTCTCAAGATCCAGCCCCTGGGCTTTCCGTGGGAAACCGTGGATCCGTTCCTGTTCTGCGTCTACCACGACGACGCCTACCCGCGCGCCAACGCGCAGATGGGCCCGCAGGCCTCGCTGGCCGGCCGCGCGCTGGGCCAGGATTTCAGCCGCAAGGACGGCTGGAGCATGTACCACGGGCAGACGGTGCCGGGCTTTCCGGCGCACCCGCACCGCGGCTTCGAGACGGTGACCATCGTGCGCAAGGGGCTGATCGACCACTCCGACTCGCTCGGCGCCACCGCGCGCTTCGGCCGTGGCGACGTGCAGTGGCTCACCGCCGGCCGGGGCGTGGTGCATTCCGAGATGTTCCCGCTGCTGGAGCAGGAGCGCGACAACCCGCTGGAGCTGTTCCAGATCTGGCTCAACCTGCCGGCCGCCTCCAAGATGGCGCCGCCGCACTTCACCATGCTGTGGTCGCAGGACATCCCGCGCCTCGTCGCCACGGACGACCAAGGCCGCGGCACCGAGGTGGCGGTGATCGCCGGCCGCCTGCCATCGGCCGCCGAACCGCTGCCGCCGCCGCCCGACTCCTGGGCCGCGCAGGCCACGGCCGACGTCGCCATCTGGACCCTGCGCATGGACCCCGGCGCGTGCTGGACGCTGCCCGCCGCCCGGACAGGCAGCCACCGCCGGCTCTACTTCTTCAAGGGCGATGCGGTAACGGTCGCCGGCCAGCCCGTGGCCGCGCATGCCGCCATCGCGCTGCGCGCCGACGCGGCGGTGGAACTGCACAACACCGGCACGCGGGAGGCCGAATTCCTGCTGCTGCAGGGCCGCCCGATCGGCGAACCCGTGGTGCAGCACGGCCCCTTCGTGATGAACACCCAGGCCGAGATCCGCCAGACCGTGGACGACTACCGCCGCACCCAGTTCGGCGGCTGGCCCTTTGCCGGAGAAGCTCCGGTGCACGGCCGCGACCCGGCGCGCTTCGCGCGGCACCCGGACGGGCGCGAGGAACGCCCGCAGGAAGTGGCCGCCGGCGGCTGAGCTTGGCCCTGGCGGGGCCGGGCGGCCTGTGCGCAGCCCCTGCTTCGCGACGTCCGGCTCAGCGCTGCCCGTCGTGCACCGCGACGTTCTCCTTGAGCAGCCCGCCCAGGCGCGAATGCACGCGCCCACCGGTGCCCATGACCAGCGCAAACAGTATCTCCCGGGGCCGCGGCGCGTCCTGGATGCCGATCTCGATGCTGTTGAAGTGGCTGCGCACGTAGCAGGCGTGGATGTAGTGCACCGGCACCATCATGCGGTAGCCGGCCACGGCCACGGCCTTGTTGGCCGGGACCATGGCCTTGGGCTCGCCCAGCACCGTGCGCATGGCCCAGCCACCGGCCTCGTGCCACACCGCGCCGTGCTCCATCTCGCCCTCCAGGCCGACGATGGCGGCCTTGCTGTAGACCTCGATCCGGTCCTTGCCGCCCAGCGCATCGACCAGCTCGGTGGCCAGCGTGGTGCCCAGCGTGCGCAGCTCGGCCATGAAGGGCAGCAGGTCGGGCTCGTAGCGCCCGGCGTAGGGGTTGCGGATGACGGCGCAGGCGGCGGCCAGCTTCAGCGGCGTGGCCGGGGCCGGGCCGCCCTCGTGGTAGGTGGTCTCGATGGTGAGGCTGCGCTTGCGGATCTCGATGAGGGACATGGCGGTCTTCCGTGGTGCTTCATTCGGGCTGGATGCCCACTTCCTTGACGATGCCGGCCCACTTGGCGATTTCGCTCTTCACGAAGTCGCCAAAGGGCGCGGGCTTCTGCAACTTGACCGACAGGCCCTGCGCCGCGAAGCGCTTGACCAGCTCGTCGGTCGCCAGCGCCTTGTCCAGCGAGGCGGACAGGCGCTGCGTGGTCTCCGGCGGCAGGCCGGCCGGAGCCATCAGCCCGAACCATACCGTGAGATCGAAACCCGGCGCGCCGCTCTCCTGAAGCGTGGGCAGGTCGGTGGCCAGCGCGAAGCGCTCGCGCGTGCTCACGCCATAGACCTTGACGCGGCCGGCCTTGGCCTGCTGCAGGCCGTTGGCGAAGTCGGTGAAGGTCAGGTTGACCTGGTTGCTCATGACGTCGGTCAGGGCCTGCGGGCCGCCGCGGTAGGACACGGGCGTGACCTCCATGCGTCCCATGTGCGCCAGCTTGGCGCCGAACACCTGGGCGCTGCCCGAGCCATAGGCGTAGGTGAGCTTGCCCGGGTGCTGGCGGCCCCAGGCGAACAGCTCGCCCACCGTCTTGCCGGGCGTCTCGTGCGAGCCCACCAGCAGGTAGGGCGTCTCGGCCACGCCGCCGATCGGCGCCAGGTCCTTGGCCGGGTCGTAGGGCAGCTTCTTGAACAGGCTGACGTTGCTGGCCGCGGTGGTGACGCCTACCACCACCAGCGTGTAGCCGTCGGGCTTGCTCTGCGCCGCGGCCTGGGTGCCGATGATGCCGTTGGCACCGGGCTTGTTGTCGATGATGAAGGCCTGGCCCAGGTCGAGCGACATGGGCTCGGCCAGGCTGCGCGCCACCACGTCGGTGATGCTGCCGGCCGGGAAGGGCACGATCAGGCGGATGGGGCGGTCCGGGTAGCTGCCGCCCTGGGCGGCGGCGCCGGTGCAGGCCAGCAGGGCCAGCACGGCAGTGGCAAGCGTGCGTCGGTTCATGTCATTGTCTCCTTGGATTTGCGGGCGGCCGCGCCCCTGAAGGCGCACGGGCCGCCTACGCCGGCACTGCGGCCTGGCGCTGTTCGAGAAAGCGGTAGATCTCGGTGTTGTCCGCGCCGGGCTCCAGCGCCTGCGCCGCGTCCTGCCACAGCGCATGGCACAGCGCCAGCTGCGGCGCCTGTACGCCGGCCAGGTCCTGCAGCCCGTGGGCCGTGGCGATGTCCTTGGCCTGCAGGCGCAGCGCGAAGCCGCCCTTGAAGCTGCGCGGCAGCAGGAACTGCCGCAGCTTGGTCTCGGTGGCCACGTTGCGGCCGCTGGAGGCGTTGAGCACCTCGGCAAAGACCTCCGTGTCCAGCGCCATCGCCTCGGCGATCAGCAGCGCCTCGGACGTGGCCAGCAGGCCGGCGGCGTAGACGTAGTTGTTGAGCGCCTTCATGGCGTGCGCCGAGCCGACCTTGCCGGTACGGATCAGCGTGCTGCCCATGTGCGCCAGCAGCGGCTGCACGCGCGCCACCACCGCATCTGCGCCGCCGACCATGATGGCCAGGCTGCCGCTGCGCGCCTTGGCCACCGCGCCGGACACCGGCGCATCCGCCAGCGCCAGCCCGGCCTGCTCCAGCCGCTGCGCCAGCGCCAGCGTGTCGGCCGGGTTGGACGAGCCCATGTCCACCACCACCGCGCCCGGCGCCAGCACGTCCGCCAGCCCGGGCTGGCCCGGCGTGCCGCCCACCACCGCATTGGTGATGGCGCTGTTGGGCAGCATGGTGATGACCATCTCGCGGTCTGCCAGGTCGGCCAGCGTGGCCGCCGCCTGCAGCATGCGGCCCCAGGCAGCGTGGCCTTGCAGCGGCTGCAGCGCGGCCGTGTCGCGGTCGTAGGCGCGGATGTCCAGGCCCGGCGCGCCCGCCAGGTTCTCCAGCATCGGGAGGCCCATCATTCCCATGCCCACGAAGCCCACCTTCAAAGCCATGCAGTCTCCTTATGCACTCGTTCACGAATCGCTGCGGATGGTAGGCCAGCTGGCCGATAGCCGGCTATTCGCATATGGCCGTGCCTAATAATGAATGGTTATCGGCACAGCCCCTTTTTTCCATGCGATTCAAGCTGCGACAGATGGAAGTCTTCCGGGCGGTCATGCTGACCGGCTCGATGAACGGCGCGGCGCGCCTGCTGTTCGTGTCGCAGCCGGCCATCAGCCGCCTGATCGCCTACACCGAGCAGAGCCTGGGCCTGAAGCTGTTCGAGCGCGACAAAGGCAAGCTCACGCCCACGGCCGAGGCCGAGCGCCTGTACCGCGAGGTCGGCCCGCTGTACGAAGAGGCGCTGCGCGTGGACGAGTTCGCGCGCGACCTCGCCGCCCGGCCGCAGGGCGCGCTCACGCTCTGCACCAGCCCCAGCCTGGCGCTGAATTTCACGCCGCCGGTGATCGCGCGCTTCCTGCAGACCCATGCCGAGGTGCGGCTGCGCTACTACACCGCCCTGCTGTCGGAGATGGCGCACGAACTGCTGGGCCGCAAGGCCGAGCTGGCGGTGTCGGTGCTGCCCATCGACCACGCCAACCTGGTGGTCGAGCCCTTTGCCTCGGGCCGCATGGTCTGCATCCTGCCCGCCGGCCACGGGCTGGCGGCGCAGCCCACGGTGGGCCTGGCCGAGCTGGCCGCGCACCCGCTGGTGCTCTACAGCCGCAACATCCCCTTTGGCCAGTTGGTGGCCGCGGCCTTCCAGCGCGCGGGCGTGGAATGGCGCGCCACGGTGGACATCGAGCGCGCCGAGCTGGCCTGCGCCCTGGTGCGCGCCGGCGTCGGCGTCGGCGTGGCCATCGTGGACGAGTTCTCCGTCGGCACGGGCGGCTGGCCCGGCATCGCCGTGCGCCCGCTGCAGGAGGTGATCCCGCTCACGCTGAGCCTGGTGCGCTCGCGCTTCGACCGCCCCAGCCGGCAGGCGCGCGCCTTCACGCAGCTGCTGAAGGAGCATGCACGGGCCGAGGGGCGCGCGCTCACTGGCACGGCCAAAACCAGAAGCGCCGTGGCCTGAAGACTATCCTCGGCACTTTGCACCGCGCGCTCCGACCCCATGGGTGAATTCGACCTCATCAAGAAATACTTCCACCGCCCCGCCATGCGCTCGCCGCTGGGCGGGGGCGACGACTGCGCGCTGCTGGCGCCCGGCCCCGGCATGCAGCTGGCCGTGTCCACCGACATGCTGGTCGAAGGCCGGCACTTCCTCTCCACCGTGGACCCGGCGCGCCTGGGCCACAAGGCGCTGGCGGTGAACCTGAGCGACCTCGCCGCCTGCGGCGCCCAGCCGCTGGCCTTCACGCTCGCGCTGTCACTGCCCTATGTGGACGAGACCTGGCTCGCCGGCTTCTCGCGCGGGCTGCTGGCGCTGGCCGATGCGCACGGCTGCGAGCTGGTGGGCGGCGACACCACGCGCGGGCCGCTCACCATCTGCATCACCGTGTTCGGCGAAGTCCCCACCGGCCAGGCCCTGCTGCGCAGCGGCGCGCGCCCCGGCGACGACCTGTGGGTCAGCGGCACGCTGGGCGATGCGCGGCTGGCGCTGGAAGTGTTCCGCGGCACGCTGGCCGCGCCGGCCGAAGTGTTCGAGGCCGCGCGCCTGCGCATGGAAACCCCCACCCCCCGCGTCGCCCTGGGCCAGGCCCTGCGCGGCATCGCCACCAGCGCGGTCGACATCAGCGACGGCCTGCTCGGCGATCTGGGCCACGTGCTGCGCGCCAGCAATGCCGGCGCCGTGATCGACACCCTGGTTGCTACAAAATTAATAGCTGCATGCCGATGCGATGCCTGGGCTACAGGCGTTTTTCCTTCGGAAAAACGGCTGGAGTTCGTGCTGGCCGGCGGCGACGACTACGAACTGGCCTTCACCGCGCCGCCGGAGGCCAGCGACCGGGTGGAGGCAGCAGGCGCGGCGAGCGGCACCCCGGTGACGCGCATCGGCTGGATCGAGGCCGAGACCGGTGTGCGGCTGGTGGATGCGGAGGGCGCGCCGGTGGAGGGGGGGTTCGGGGCGTTTGATCACTTTCGGTGAGTGAGAGCGACCTTGCCCCTGGAGTCCGTATCCCGTATCGGTGCGCGCCCAGCCGAAGGCGAAGGTGTCGGCCATGAGCAGGCACACGCCTGCACGCGCGGCCACCAAGGGCTTGGAGCTGCGCGCCGGGCGTGCCGCGCGCCGGCCGTTCACGCAGGCACGAGCCGCATCGGGATGAAGGCAATGCCGTTCGTCTCCACGCGAGGGCCCGCAGCCCGGAAGCCGACGCTCTCGTAGAACGGCTGGGCAAATGGGGTCGAGTTGACGGTGACCGCCGCCGAGGCGCCGCGCCATCCCTGCGCGGTCGCCACGTGGGTCCACAGCGCGCGCGCGACGCCCCGCCTCTGGAATGCCGGATCGACGAAGAGATGGAACAGGTGCGTCCCACGACGGACCGCGACGACTCCCGCCAACGCGCCTGCGGCCATGCCGACGTAGTACTCCAGCTCCTTGTTCCCGAGGTTGCGCTCGATGCCGGCAGGCTGGAGCGCTGCCAGGAATGCGTCGGCACCCGCGCCGTCCACCCTGGCAAGGAAATGGTGGGCGAGCGAGAGAATCAGTGCGCTGATGGCCTGGGCGTCGGCAGGCACGGCCCTGCGTATGTCCATGGGCATGTGGGCGTTGGTCATGGCCGCATTCTGTCAAAGGCAGGAGTCTGGCCCTCGACATGCAGGTGGCGCAGACGAACTCGCCTGTGTTCGGCCCGCGCGCGAGGTGCGCGGGTCCGGGAGTCGAACGCGGCCGGCAGCAACCGTGGGGTCGGCATCAGCGCCCCGCGAGATCCCTGCCCACCGTGACGCGCAGAGCCAGCCACGCCGCCAGCAGCGGCGCCAGGGCGAAGCCGCCGAACAGCCAGGCCGCGGCGTGCGGCGCGCCGCCGGGCTCGGCCAGGCCGGCGGCGTTCGCCACCAGCCCGGCCACGGCGGCACCCAGTGCCATGCCGTAGAGCTGCACGGTGGTGATGGCGGCAGAGGCCGTGCCTTCCTCGCCGGCGGGCGCCAATGCCAGCACCCGGGTCAGCAGATGCGGCCAGCCGACGCCCACGCCCAGGCCCACGGCGGCCAGGGCCACGGCCACCAGCACGGTGCTCACGCCCAGGGGCCAGCCCCCTCCCAGCGGCACCAGCAACGCCAGCGCCGCCAGGCAGGCCACGCACATCAGCGGCCCGGCGCGCAGCCAGCGGGATGCCGCCGCACCGCTGCGGCCCGAGGACAGCAGCGAGCCCAGGCTCCAGCCACCGGCCATGGCCGCGGTCATGTAGCCCGCGGTGAGCGGCGCATGGCCGTGCAGCGCCTGCAGGAAATCTGTCTCTTATACACATCTCCGAGCCCACGAGACCGTACAGGAAATCGCGTATGCCGTCTTCTGCTTGAAAAGGGGGGGGGGGGGGGGGGGGGGGGGGGGGGGGGGGGGGGGGGGGGGGGGGGGGG
>NZ_JAELTO010000425.1 GCF_016428875.1 Xylophilus sp. ASV27 | reverse complement strand
CCATCTTGGCCGAGCCGTGGATGATGGGGGTGTCGTCGCCGGGGAATTCGTACTTGTCGAGGAGTTCGCGGACTTCCATTTCGACGAGTTCGAGCAGTTCGGCGTCGTCGACCATGTCGCACTTGTTCAGGAAGACGATGATGTAGGGGACGCCGACCTGGCGCGCCAGCAGGATGTGCTCGCGGGTCTGGGGCATGGGGCCGTCAGCGGCGGAGCAGACCAGGATGGCGCCGTCCATCTGGGCGGCGCCGGTGA
>NZ_JAELTO010000424.1 GCF_016428875.1 Xylophilus sp. ASV27 | reverse complement strand
GCGCCGACGGTACGGCCGCCTTCACGGATGGCGAAGCGCAGGCCTTCTTCCATGGCGATGGGGGCGATCAGCTTGACGGTGATCGACACGTTGTCGCCGGGCATGACCATTTCCTTGTCGGCCGGCAATTCGATGGCGCCGGTGACGTCGGTGGTGCGGAAGTAGAACTGCGGGCGGTAGTTGTTGAAGAAGGGGGTGTGGCGGCCGCCTTCGTCCTTGCTCAGTACGTAGACTTCTGCGGTGAAGTGGGTGTGC
>NZ_JAELTO010000423.1 GCF_016428875.1 Xylophilus sp. ASV27 | reverse complement strand
ATCCGCATGCCCGTGTCACCGCGTGCCAGGAAGCTGCACCCAGAACTGCCCAGCCATTGGCAGGCCCGTCTGATCGAGCTCAGCGCTGGCGGCAAGATCAGGCGCTTCATCACCTCGATGCTCGATCTTCAGCGGTTTGCCGCAGCGTCGCTGGCGCAGCTGTACCGCCAGCGCTGGGAGATCGAGCTGGGGTTTCGGGAGATCAAGCAATCACTGCAGCAAGGTCAAGCCGTGCTGCGCAGCAAGCAGCCTGAA
>NZ_JAELTO010000422.1 GCF_016428875.1 Xylophilus sp. ASV27 | reverse complement strand
CAGTGGTTCACGCTGAGCGATCCGGCGATGGAGGAGTCGCTGCACGATGTGCCGCTGTTGCGCGAATTCGCAGGCCTGAACTGGGACACGCCGCTGCCCGACGAGACCACGATCCTGCGCTTTCGCCAGCGGCTGGAGGAACACAAGCTGGCCCCTCAGATCCTGGCACTGGTCAACGAATTGCTGGGTGCCAAGGGTTTGATGCTGCGTGCCGGCACGGTAGTGGACGCCACGCTGATCTCTGCGCCCAGTTCC
>NZ_JAELTO010000421.1 GCF_016428875.1 Xylophilus sp. ASV27 | reverse complement strand
AGCCCGGCGCTGCGGCGCTTCGTGGGCATCGGCCTCGGACGTGAGCGGGTGCCCGATGGCACCACGCTGCTGAAGTTCCGGCGCCTGCTGGAGGCGCACAAGTTGGGCGAGCAACTGTTCGCCACGGCAGGCCAGACGCTGCAGGCCCGAGGTCTGGAGGTGGGCACGGGCACGATCGTGGACGCCACCATCATCGGCGCGCCCAGCTCGACGAAGAACGCGGACAAGGCGCGCGACCCCGAGATGCACCAGACC
>NZ_JAELTO010000420.1 GCF_016428875.1 Xylophilus sp. ASV27 | reverse complement strand
CTTACCCGGCTGAAGTCGAGCTTGTCGGCATTGCGCAACTCGCCCAGCAAAGCCAGATGCAGGTTGTGCCACACCCCTGCAGCCTGCCAATCGCGCAACCGCCTCCAGCAAGTCATGCCACTGCCCCTGCCCAGTTCCTGGGGGAGCTCTTCCCAGGGGATGCCCGTGCGCAGCACAAAAAGAATGCCATTGAGGGCCAATTCGTCACTCAGTCGCGGTCTGCCTCCCTTGGGCGAAGGCTTCACGACTGGCAGC
>NZ_JAELTO010000419.1 GCF_016428875.1 Xylophilus sp. ASV27 | reverse complement strand
TGGCCCAGTTTGGACAGATGCACCAGAGCTGGTTCGCCCGCTTCGTGCCCCTGCCCTCGGGCATCGCCTCACATGACACTTTCGCCCGGGTGTTTCGCATCCTCGATGCCCAGGAGGTGGAGCGGGCCTGCCAATGCTGGCTGCAACAGCTCGCAGGCCAGGTCCAGGGCACGGTGGCCATCGACGGCAAAAGCGTGCGTGGCAGCCGCAAGGGCGATGTCCCCAAGGCCTTGCACATGGTCAGCGCCTGGGCCG
>NZ_JAELTO010000418.1 GCF_016428875.1 Xylophilus sp. ASV27 | reverse complement strand
GGACACGTCAAGGTGCGCTACCGCGGGCTGGCCAAGAACACCGCGCAGTTGCACACGCTGTTTGCGTTGTCCAACCTGTGGATGATGCGAGAGCGATTGATGGGAGCGCAGGCATGAGTGCGCCTGCCAACGGCCTGATGGCCGAAAAACAGGCCCGCAAGGGCCCAAAGACCGCGGCACGGCTGGACTTGTTTGCAAATTGGCTCTATCAGGCCGCCTCAGCACATCTCAAAGCGCATTGCGCAGAGCTTCCCTA
>NZ_JAELTO010000417.1 GCF_016428875.1 Xylophilus sp. ASV27 | reverse complement strand
GGACACGTCAAGGTGCGCTACCGCGGGCTGGCCAAGAACACCGCGCAGTTGCACACGCTGTTTGCGTTGTCCAACCTGTGGATGATGCGAGAGCGATTGATGGGAGCGCAGGCATGAGTGCGCCTGCAAACGGCCTGATGGCCGAAAAACAGGCCCGCAAAGGGCCCAAAGGCCGCGGCACGGCTGGACTTGTTTGCAAATTGGCTCTATCAGGCCGCCTCAGCACATCTCAAAGCTCATTGCGCAGACCTTCCCTA
>NZ_JAELTO010000416.1 GCF_016428875.1 Xylophilus sp. ASV27 | reverse complement strand
CCCTGGTGTGGGATGGGATGCAAGGCGCAAACCGCAGCCATGGCCGCCGCCATGGCGAGGATTTGCAACGCCGCAGACCGCCCACAGCAGGGATGCGCGACACGCGAGGGACTTGTTCAGCGTTGCCCTAGTCTTACTGTGTCATAAATTTCATAATTCGATCTTCCGGACTTCGATTTGGAGGATCGATGAATGCAGCCGAGCGCTTCGATAGCTATCTGGAGCACCTGAGCGAAGGCCTGGGTCACGTGGACCGGC
>NZ_JAELTO010000057.1 GCF_016428875.1 Xylophilus sp. ASV27 | reverse complement strand
GCCCGACTGCACTCGACGCTGGCCTACGTCAGCCCGATGCAGTTCGAGCAGGACTGGCTTGCCAATCAACCAAGGCAAGCCACCTCATGAGCTCAGCTATGGGATACGGATTCCAGGGGCAAGGTCAAACGGCTGCGATCAATCGGGATATTGGGGAGCGAGGGGGGATGTATCGGACGGAGCTTGCAACGGCGTCGCAGCGGGTGTAACGACCGGGCCATGTCGACTCGGGCGGCTCGAACAGGTCGGTTTGAGCCGTGTAGGCCCTGATCTTGGCCCGGATGCGCTTGATCATCTTGCGCATACCGCTCATGCCGCTGCTGGCCCGCACCCTGCTGGAGCCCGACGAAATCTGGGTGCGCGTCGAGTGGCTGCGCGTGCAGGGCCGTGCCGTGGTGCGGCGCCGCTACGTCGCGCGCTTCGACGTCGAGGGCCACGACACGCCGGCCCTGGCCGTATTCGAGCTGGGCGCGGACGGCTGGAGCGGCGCCACCACCTTCCAGGGCGTGTCGCAGAGAGCGGACGAGTGGCGGGTCGGCGCGCTGCTGTACCGACGTCAGGCGCCGTGAGCGGCCAAAAGGAAGAGCCTGTGCGGCGCCACGCACAGGCTCCTTCCGGGTGTAGGGTCGGTCGGCCTGGCGCGGCCGTCTCACCCGATGAAGTAGGCGCATTGTAGAAGATGCCTGGCCATCGACGACTTCGGCACCGGCTACTCCGGCCTCAGCTACCTGCGGCAACTGCCCGCGCGGCAGTTGAAGATCGACCGCAGTTTCGTCAACGACCGGAAGACCAGGAAAGACGCCCGCGCCGTGGTGGAGGCGGCGCACGCACTGGACTTGCGCGTGGTGGCAGAAGGCGTGGAAACCAGCGCCCAGCGCGACATGCTGCTGAAGATGGGCTGCGACGAACTGCAGGGCTTCGTCTTTGCACGGCCCATGCCGGCGCACACGTTGCTGGAATGGTCCAAAGGCAATAAACCGGCGGACGGCGTGGACTTTGCGCCCTCCACCATGATCGACACCTGAACGGCGGGCCACTGCACAGGCGACGCGCAGCGGGGATAATTGCCGGCTGCTTCCCATAACGACACGCCCCCCGACATGACGACCCGCATCCAGTACCACGACCTCGTGGAATCCGTTGCTGCCGCGCTGCAGTACATCTCCTACTACCACCCCGCCGACTACATCGCCCACCTTGCTCGCGCCTATGCGCGCGAGCAGAGCCCGGCGGCCAGGGACGCGATCGCGCAGATCCTGACCAACAGCAAGATGAGCGCCACCGGCCAGCGCCCGATCTGCCAGGACACCGGCATCGTCAACGTGTTCGTCAAGGTCGGCATGGACCTGCGCTTCGAGGGCTTCCCGGCCGGCCTGGAAGACGCCATCAACGAAGGCGTGCGCCGCGGCTACAACCACCCCGACAACACGCTGCGCGCCTCGGTCGTGGCGGACCCGCAGTTCGACCGCAAGAACACCCGGGACAACACGCCCGCGGTGATCTTCACGCAGATCGTGCCGGGCGACAAACTCGACATCACCGTCGCGGCCAAGGGCGGCGGCAGCGAGAACAAGAGCAAGATGATCATGCTCAACCCGAGCGACTCGGTGGTCGACTGGGTGCTCAAGACCGTGCCCACCATGGGCGCCGGCTGGTGCCCGCCGGGCATGCTGGGCATCGGCATCGGCGGCACGGCCGAAAAGGCCGTGCTGATGGCCAAGGAAAGCCTGATGGACGACCTGGACATGTACGAGCTGCAGGCCAAGTCCTCCCGCGGCGAGAAGCTCGACAAGCTCGATGAAATGCGCCTGGAGCTGTACGAGAAGGTCAACGCACTGGGCATCGGCGCGCAAGGCCTCGGCGGCCTCACCACCGTGCTCGACATCAAGATCAAGATGTACCCGACGCATGCGGCCAGCAAGCCGGTCGCCATGATCCCCAACTGCGCGGCCACGCGCCATGCGCACTTCGTGATGGACGGCTCCGGCCCGGTCTACCTGGAAGCCCCCTCGCTCGACCTGTGGCCCAAGATCGACTGGGCGCCCGACTACAACAAGAGCAAGCGCGTCGACCTCAACACCCTTACCAGGGAAGAAGTCGCGGGCTGGAAGCCGGGCGACACGCTGCTGCTCAACGGCAAGATGCTCACCGGCCGCGACGCCGCGCACAAGCGCATCCAGGACATGCTGGCCAAGGGCGAGCCACTGCCGGTGGACTTCACCAACCGCGTCATCTACTACGTCGGCCCGGTCGATCCGGTCAAGGGCGAGGCCGTCGGCCCCGCCGGCCCCACCACCGCCACGCGCATGGACAAGTTCACCGACATGATGCTGGAGCAGACCGGCCTGATCGCCATGATCGGCAAGGCCGAGCGCGGCCCGGTCGCCATCGAGTCGATCAGGAAGCACAAGAGCGCCTACCTGATGGCCGTGGGCGGCGCCGCCTATCTGGTCAGCAAGGCCATCAAGGACGCCAGGGTGGTCGGCTTTGCCGACCTGGGCATGGAAGCCATCTACGAGTTCGACGTGGTCGACATGCCGGTCACCGTGGCGGTCGACGCCGGCGGCACCAGCGTGCACACCACCGGCCCGGCCGAGTGGCAGCAGCGCATCGCCAGCGGCGAATTCCGCGGCATCGAGCTGGCCACCGCCTGAGCGTTGCGCCGCCTACCGGATCCGCGATGACCGCCGCACCGCCCCAGCGCCCCATTGGCGTCTTCGACAGCGGCCTTGGCGGCCTGAGCGTGCTGCAGTCGCTGCGGGCCGAACTGCCTGGCGAGGACTACGTCTACCTCGCCGACAGCGCGCATGCGCCCTATGGCGAGCGCGGCGACGCCTATGTGACCCAGCGCACGCTGCAGGTCGCCCGCGAACTGCGTGAACGGCATCGCATCAAGGCTCTGGTCGTGGCCTGCAACACTGCCACCACCGCGGCCATCCACCTGCTGCGCGAGGCCCATCCGGACCTTCCGCTGATCGGCGTGGAGCCCGCCGTCAAACCCGCGCTGGCCGCCAGCCGCACCGGCTGCATCGGCGTGATCGGCACCCGCGGCACGCTGGGCAGCGCCAAGTTCCGCGCCCTGCTCGCACCGCTGCAGGCGCAGGCCGAATTCCGCATCCAGCCCTGCGACGGCCTGGCGCACGCGATTGAAGCGGAGCTGCTTCCCGCGCCTCAGAGCGAATCAAAAGTGATAGCACTATGCCTAGAATACACCAAGGCTTTGGGCATATTTGGCACTGAAAAGGGCCAGATCGACACGCTGGTGATCGGCTGCACCCACTATGTGTTCGCCCAGTCCGTGCTGCGCAAGCTGCTCGGCCCTGACGTGCAGTTGCTCGACACCGGCGCGCCGGTCGCGCGCCAGACGCAGCGCCTGCTGGCCCAGAACGGGTTGCTGCGCGCCCCTGGCAGCACACCCGGCACGGTGCAGCTCACCAGCACGGGCGACCTTGCGTTGCTGCAGCGTGCGGCACTAGGCTGGCTGGGCCTGGCTTCGCACCAGCCCGTCCTCGCCTGACCAGAGCCGCTCCCCCGTCGCCTCCAGGTGCGTCAGGTACAGGCGCACATCGAATTCCAACTGGTGGTAGCGCGGCTCCATGCTCTCGCATAGCTGATAGAAGGCGCGGTCATGTTCGCGCTCCTTCAGATGCGCCAGCTCATGCACGGCAATCATGCGCAGGAAATCCAGCGGCGCATCCTTGAAGACCGAGGCGATACGGATCTCGCGGCTGGCCTTCAGGCGCGAGCCCTGCACCCGCGCCACCTGCGTATGCAGGCCCAGCGCATGCTGCACCACCTGCAGCTTGCTGTCGTAGAGCACCTTGTCCAGCGGCGGCGCCCGGCGCATGTGCTCGGCCTTCAGCTCCGTGACGAAGCCATGCAGCGCCCGGTCGGTCCGCAGGCCGTGCGGCGCGGCATAGCGTGAGCGGAGCAGGCGTCCCAGGCCGCCCTGCGCCTGGACCGCGCGCACCTGCTCCAGCACGGCCTCCGGGTAGCCGCCCAGGAAGCGCACGACGGATGCCTCAATGCAGATGGCGCGGACGGCGCCCGCCGCCGTGTCCGCCGCCCGGGCCACCGCCGCCGCTGCCGCGCGGCGGCTTGCCCAGTTCCAGCGAATTGACCAGCGCATCGAAGCGCTCGCCGAACAGCTTGTCGATCTCGGCAACCACGCCGCCCAGCTCCGCGCCGTCGAAGTGGCGCTCCATCATGCTCACCACGTCCTGCACCAGCAGGTCGCGCTGCACCTGCATGATGGCAGCCGGCGTGGGGCCGACGAACAGCATGACGAAGTCGTCGCGCGCCTCGGCCTCGGGCGGCTCCTCTTCTTCGTCGAAGTCGGTGTCGTAGAAGCTGACCTCGATCGCGGCGCCCTGCTCGGCAAGCTCGTTCAGGCTCATGCACATCTCGTCGAGGTTGTGCCGGAAATCCTCGTCGCCATTGACCGTCCAGCAGATGTGCAGAACGTGCTCCTTGGCGTCGAACTCGATGCCGGGCTCTTCCTCGTAGACGCTGGCGGCGCCATCGGCCAGCGAACGCGCGCCTGCGTATTTCCACAGCGGGCGCAGCGCATCCTGCAGCTGCTCGAAGGTCGCGTCGGCACGCAGTACCACATCGCCATGGACGTGGATTTCGAAGGGGGTGTTATAGCTAGACATCGTGCATCTCTGCGGCGCAGGCAGCCGGGCGAAGGCCCGGAAGCGGCAACCTCAGAATAAAAAAGGGACAGGGAGCGGGAAAGCCGCAATCACGGTTGCATCCAGCCAGCGGAGATGGCATTTTCTCACGTTCCTCCGGCAGGCTGCGCCCTCTGCCCACGCAAAAAGCAGCGCAATGCAATTCCTTATGAAACAGGCACTTACGCGCACACTCCTGCCACGGACCACGGGTTATCCCCAGGATTGTCCAGCGCCGCCGGGGACAAGTGCGGGGGCGATCCGCCCTTCCCCAAACGGAATTCCGTAAAAAAAATAGGCCCTTCCATTGCTGGAAGAGCCTGCAGTGTGGTGCCCGAGGCCGGGATCGAACCGGCACGACCGTGAAGCCGAGGGATTTTCTTACCGCTTCGGCTTTCGCCGCCGCAGCATGGAGGCACGCCGCGTTCGTGGTCTGGAGCACGCCTTCACCATGGCCTCTCAGGGAGGCTGTAGGTGCCCGCCGTCTGCTCTCTACACCTTCCCCGGCACGTGCTAGCCAGGGCTTGGCTCGGCGTTGGCTCGGCTGCTCGAAGCAGCCAGGGCGTTCGCCGAATTTGACGGGCTTCATCCTCGGAGTTTCCCCCGAAGGGCTCAAATTTTCTTCAAGTCCCTTGTGTCTACCAATTTCACCACTCGGGCATGACCAATGCGCATTCCGACGCGCAAGACACGCATTGTGACAGGGACGGATAGTGGCCGCCGCCAGCGCTAACCGTAGTGGGCCACCCACTCGATGCCGCGCGAATGCGCCGCGGCGATGGCATCCTCCTCGACCTCGAACTCCGCCTTATCCATGGCGATCGAGCGCGGACGGGTCGGCCAGACATCCTTCGTGATCACCAGCTCCGGCACGAAACGTCCGTTGGCCAGCACCCTCGCGCTGCAGGCCAGCAGATAGTGGCCGTGGCGAAACGTCGTCAAGGTCGCAGACATTACCACCTCTCGGGAAAAGTCACAGTATGACCGTATCCGTGCGTTCGACCAAAGCCAGGGTGGCGGCAACGTCACACCAACAGGACTCGCCATAGCGGGCCAGGACGCACCGGAACATCCGGCGGCACGCAGCCTCTCGCGTACATGAAGAGCAGCCAGAACGCAAAAGGGAAGCCGAAGCTTCCCTTTTTAAAACATGGAGCGGGAAAAGAGTCTCGAACTCTCGACCTCAACCTTGGCAAGGTTGCGCTCTACCAACTGAGCTATTCCCGCTTATTTTCCAGGCAACGCCATCAACCTGACGCCATCCCAAAAGAATTCAATTATAGCAGATGCTTCCGCTGCGTCAGAAAGCCAAGCTTGCGAAGCACGATGATGGAGGCGCGGGCCGGAGTCGAACCGACCTACACGGATTTGCAATCCGGTGCATAACCGCTTTGCTACCGCGCCGACAAAAAAGGGAAGCCTGGGCTTCCCTTTTTGGAAAATTGGAGCGGGAAAAGAGTCTCGAACTCTCGACCTCAACCTTGGCAAGGTTGCGCTCTACCAACTGAGCTATTCCCGCATCTTCCGCATTCAACGTCTTAGCGTCGTTTG
This sequence comes from Xylophilus sp. ASV27, assembly GCF_016428875.1. GTDB lineage: Bacteria > Pseudomonadota > Gammaproteobacteria > Burkholderiales > Burkholderiaceae_C > Xylophilus. The sequence goes on along the minus strand of NZ_JAELTO010000057.1, from coordinate 21,996 downwards.
CTGCAACGAGTCGAATTCTAGCGCACTTTTGGGCCGTTTTCGGTCTCTATGCCACATGTGCTCGAAAAATTCAGTGCTTCACGGACGCGGGCTTGGCGGCATCCGGAACCGCGGCAGCGGCCGCAGCCGCAATGGCCTCTTCGTCCGACAGCGGATCGGGCATGCGCTCCAGGGCCACTTCCAGCACCTTGTCGATCCAGCGAGCCGGAACGATCTCCAGGCCATCCCGGACATTGTCGGGAATCTCCTGCAGGTCCTTCACGTTTTCCTCGGGGATCAGCACGGTCTTGATGCCACCGCGCAGTGCAGCCAGCAGCTTTTCCTTCAAACCGCCAATGGCCGTCACTTCGCCGCGCAGGGTGATTTCGCCCGTCATCGCCACATCGGCCCGCACAGGGATACCGGTCAGCGCCGACACCAGCGCCGTGGTCATGGCCGCGCCGGCGCTGGGCCCGTCCTTCGGAGTGGCTCCGTCCGGGACGTGGATATGGATGTCACGCTTCTCGAACACGTCGTCCCGAATGCCCAGCCGACGCGAACGGCTGCGCACCACGGTACGGGCAGCCTCCACCGACTCCTTCATCACGTCGCCGAGGGAACCCGTGCGGGTGATGGTGCCCTTGCCTGGCATGCTTGCCGCCTCGATGGTGAGCATGTCGCCACCGACCTCGGTCCACGCCAGCCCCGCCACCTGCCCGACCTGGTTCTGCAACTCGGCACGGCCATAGGTGTACTTGCGCACGCCCAGGAAGTCGTTCAGATTCTCGGCCGACACCACGACCTGCGGCGCCATTTTCTTGAGCAGCAGGGCCTTCACCACCTTGCGGCAGATCTTGGAGAGCTCGCGCTCCAGCGAGCGCACGCCCGCCTCGCGGGTGTAGTAGCGCACGATGTCACGCACCGCATCCTCGGTGACCCGCAACTCGGTGTCCTTCACGCCGTTGTTCTGCATCTGCTTGGGCAGCAGATACTTCATGGCGATGTTGGTCTTCTCATCCTCGGTATAACCCGACAAGCGGATGACTTCCATCCGGTCCAGCAGGGCCGGCGGGATGTTCATCGAATTGGACGTGGCGACGAACATCACGTCCGACAGGTCGAAATCCACCTCGACGTAGTGGTCGCCAAACGTGTGGTTCTGCTCCGGGTCCAGCACCTCCAGCAAGGCGCTGGAGGGGTCGCCCCGGAAGTCGGTGCCCAGCTTGTCGATCTCGTCGAGCAGGAACAGCGGGTTGCGCGTCCCCACCTTGTTCAGGCTTTGCAGCACCTTGCCCGGCAGAGCGCCGATGTAGGTGCGGCGATGGCCGCGGATTTCCGCCTCGTCGCGCATGCCGCCCAGCGCCATGCGCACGTACTTGCGCCCCGTGGCCTTCGCGACGGACTGCCCAAGCGAGGTCTTGCCCACACCCGGAGGTCCGACCAGGCACAGGATGGGCGCCTTGACCTTGTCCACGCGCTGCTGCACCGCAAGATACTCGAGAATGCGGTCCTTGACCTTGTCCAGGCCGTAGTGGTCCTCGTTGAGCACCTCTTCCGCATTGGCGAGATCGTGCTTGATCTTGGTCTTCTTGCTCCAGGGCAGCGCGGTGAGCACATCGATGTAGTTGCGCACCACGGTGGCCTCGGCCGACATCGGCGACATCAGCTTCAACTTCTTGAGTTCGCCCTCGGCCTTCTTGAGCGCTTCCTTTGGCATCTTGGCGAGCTTGATCTTCTTCTCGATCTCCTCGATGTCCGCGCCGTCTTCCCCTTCGCCCAGTTCCTTCTGGATGGCCTTGACCTGCTCGTTGAGGTAGAAGTCGCGCTGGTTCTTCTCCATCTGGCGCTTGACGCGGCCGCGGATCTTCTTGTCGACGTTGAGGATGTCGACTTCGCGCTCGAGCTGCTCGAACAGATTTTCCAGCCGCAGCTTGATGTCCGCCAGGTCCAGCACGGTCTGCTTGTTGTCGACCTTGAGCGGCAGGTGGGCGGCAATGGTGTCCGCCAAGCGGCCGGGATGGTCGATGCTGGATATGGAGGTCAGGATCTCGGGCGGGATCTTCTTGTTGAGCTTGACGTACTGGTCGAACTGCTGCATCACCGCGCGGCGCAGGGCCTCGACCTCGCTGCTGCTCTGCGCGGCCTCGGCCTCCTGCACTGGCGCGATGGTGGCGACGAAATGGGTTTCGGCGTCCTGTATCTGCGTGACGCCGGCGCGCTGCTGGCCTTCGACCAGCACCTTCACGGTGCCATCGGGCAGCTTGAGCATCTGCAGGATGGTGGAGACGCAGCCCACCTCGAACATGTCCTGGACGGAAGGCTCATCCTTGGCCGCTGTCTTTTGCGCAACCAGCATGATGCGCCGCTCGGCCTCCATGGCCAGTTCAAGCGCCTTGATGCTCTTGGGCCGGCCCACGAACAGCGGGATGACCATGTGGGGAAAAACGACGACGTCACGCAGCGGCAGCAACGGCAGCTCGATCGGGTCGGCGGGGAGAAGGGTATGACCGGACATGAAAATCCTTTGTTGGACCCGCTCCATATGGCCGGGAAGGCGAGGTTTTCAATACGCCGCCGACCGGGAGCGGGGGAAAAACCGCGGTGCCCGCAAGATCCGCCCTTTTGAAGGGCGGCGCGTCAGGCTTTCTTCGCTGCCTCTCGGTACAGCAGCAAGGGGGGCTTGTTCTCGTTGATGGTCGATTCGTCCACCACCACCTTGTCGACATTGTGGGTGTGGGGCAATTCATACATCGTGTCGAGCAGCGACTGCTCCAGGATGGAGCGCAAGCCGCGGGCACCGGTCTTGCGGGCCAGCGCCTTCTTGGCAATGGCCTTGAGCGCGGCGGGACGCACTTCCAGATCCACGCCTTCCATCGCCAGCAACTTGCTGTACTGCTTGACCAGCGCGTTCTTGGGCTCCGTGAGGATCTGCACCAGGGCATCCTCGCTCAGTTCGGCCAGGGTCGCCACGACCGGCATGCGGCCGACCAGTTCGGGGATCAGGCCGAACTTGATCAGATCCTCAGGCTCGACCTCCTTGAACACCTCGGTCAGCGCGCGCTGCTGCTTGCTGCGCACAGACGCACCGAAACCGATGCCCGAGGCCTCGGTGCGGCCCTCGATCACCTTCTCCAGACCAGCGAAGGCCCCGCCGCAGATGAACAGGATGTTGGTGGTGTCGATCTGCAGGAAGTCCTGGTTGGGATGCTTGCGTCCGCCCTGCGGCGGGATGCTGGCCATCGTGCCTTCGATCAGCTTGAGCAGGGCCTGCTGCACGCCTTCGCCAGATACGTCGCGGGTGATCGAGGGGTTGTCCGACTTGCGCGAGATCTTGTCGATTTCGTCGATGTAGACGATGCCGCGCTGGGCGCGCTCGACCTCGTAGTTGCAACTCTGCAGCAGCTTCTGGACGATGTTCTCGACGTCCTCGCCGACGTAGCCGGCCTCGGTCAGCGTGGTGGCGTCCGCCATCACGAACGGCACGTCGAGCATGCGCGCGAGCGTCTGGGCCAGGAGCGTCTTGCCCGATCCCGTCGGGCCGATCAGCAGGATGTTGCTCTTGGCAAGCTCGACATCCTCCTTCTTGGACTTTTCCTTGTGCCGCAGGCGCTTGTAATGGTTGTAGACCGCCACGGCCAGCGTGCGCTTGGCCACTTCCTGGCCGATCACGTAGTTGTCGAGATTGGTCTTGATCTCGGCCGGGGTCGGCAGGTCGCTGCGGGGCTCCTTGGCGGCATCGCCGTCGGGCAGCTCGTCACGGATGATTTCGTTGCACAGGTCGATGCACTCGTCGCAGATGAAGACCGAAGGACCGGCGATCAGCTTCTTCACCTCGTGCTGGCTCTTGCCGCAGAAGGAGCAGTACAGGGTTTTCTCGCTGGAGGAGCCTTTTTTTTCGGCCATGGACGCTATGCCTGAAGAGGGGATGGGGACATGATAACGAAATAAAAAACGGCGCTTTCCGCAGGGAAAACGCCGTCCGGGACGCCCGCAAGGGAATTCAGCTGCGCTTGGCGATCACCTGATCGACGATGCCGTATTCCTTGGCTTCGTCCGCCGTCAGGAAGTAGTCGCGCTCGGTATCGGACTTGACCTTCTCCAGCGGCTGGCCGGTGCGCTCGGCCAGGATGCGGTTCATCTGGTCCTTGGTACGCAGAATGTCGCGCGCATGGATCTCGATGTCGGTCGCCTGGCCGCGGGCACCGCCCAGCACCTGGTGGATCATGACCTTCGAATTGGGTAGCGAGAAACGCTTGCCCTTTTCGCCGGCCGCCAGCAGGAAGGCGCCCATGCTGGCCGCAAAGCCGATGCACAAAGTGGACACGGCCGGCTTGATGAACTGCATGGTGTCGTAGATCGCCATGCCCGCGCTCACGCTGCCGCCGGGGGAATTGATGTAGAAGGAGATGTCCTTGTCCGGGTTCTCGCTCTCAAGGAACAGCAATTGCGCCACCACGAGGTTGGCGGTCTGGTCATTGACCTCGCCCACCAGGAAGATCACCCGCTCCTTGAGCAGGCGGGAATAGATGTCGTACGAACGCTCGCCCCGGCCGGACTGCTCGATCACCATCGGCACCATGCCGAGGGCTTGGGTTTCCAGTGCACTCATGATTTCTCCTGGGAAACGAATACTGTAGCGAAAATGACATGGGGCTTGCGCCGCAAAGCACAAGCCCCACACGGCATCCGGTTGTCACCGGGCGGCGGAAAATCAGGCCGCCTGGCCCATCAGCTGGTCGAAGGACACCGTCTTTTCGGCAACCTTGGCCTTGCCCAGCACGAACTCGGTGACGTTGTTCTCGACCACCACGGCCTCGACTTCGGCCAGGCGCTGGCGGTCGCCCAGGTACCAGCGCACGACATCGGCCGGCTTCTCGTAGCTCGCGGCCAGTTCGTCGATGTGGGCCTTGATCTGCTCGGGCTTGGCCTGCAGGTTGTTGGCCCGCACCAGTTCTGCCACGACCAGGCCCAGGCGCACGCGGCGCTCGGCCTGCGGGCGGAACACGTCGTCCGGGATCGGCGCCTTGTCGGCGTCCTTGATGCCGCGCTGCTTCAAGTCGGCGCGGGCGGCTTCGATCATGCGAGCGACCTCGGCCTGCACGCTGGCCTTGGGCAGGTCCAGTTCCGCCTTGGACAGCAAGGCATCCATGACCGCATTCTTGTTGCGGGCCAGCACGCGGAACTTGACCTCGCGCTCGAGATTCTTCTTGATGTCGGCGCGCAGGCCCTCGACCGTGCCGTCGGCAATGCCCAGCGACTTGGCGAGCAGTTCGTTGACCTCGGGCAGGTGGGCGGCCTCGATCTTGTGGACGGTGACGAGGAAGTCGGCCTGCTTGCCGGCCACGTCCTTGCCGTGGTAGTCCTCGGGGAAGGCCAGCGGGAAGGTCTTGCTCTCGCCGGCCTTCATGCCGCGCACGGCGTCCTCGAACTCCTTGAGCATCTGGCCTTCGCCGACCAGGAACTGGTGGCCCTCTGCCTTGCCGCCCTGGAAGGGTTCGCCGTCGATCTTGCCTTCGAAGTCGACGGTCACGCGGTCGCCATCCTGGGCGACGGCATCGAGCGCGCGCTGGGCGAAGGTCCGGCGCTGCTTGCGCAGGATGTCCAGGGTGCGGTCGATGGCGCTGTCGTCCACTTCGGCGTGGAGCTTCTCGATCTCGGCGTCCGACAGGTCGGCGATCTTGACGTCCGGATAGACCTCGAACACCGCGTCGAAGGCCAGTTCGCCTTCGGGCGCGCCTTCCTTCTCGGTGATGGTGGGCTGGCCGGCGACACGCAGTTGCGCCTCGTTGGCGGCGCTGGCGAACGCCTGGCCGACCTTGTCGTTCATGACTTCGTAGTGGACGGAGTAACCGTAGCGCTGCGCAACGACGTTGATCGGCACCTTGCCGGGCCGAAAGCCGTCCATCTTGACGGTGCGGGCGAGGCGCTTGAGGCGCGCGTCCACTTCGGACTGGATCGTGGCAACGGGCAGCGTCAGCGTGATCTTGCGCTCCAGCTTGTCGAGGGTTTCCACATTGACGGCCATGTTCTACTCCTTTGAGATCGGCGGCAGGCCATCTCGCCTACCTGTCTGGAATGCTTGCGTGGTGCGCGGGGGGGGACTCGAACCCCCACACCATTGCTGGCGTCAGGACCTAAACCTGGTGCGTCTACCAATTTCGCCACCCGCGCTCGTGCCCAAAGCACGGTGCGGCGGATGAAGCCGCACCTGCGCAATTTGGTCAACCCGCTATTTTAGCCCGATGTGGGAGCCGTTTCCGTGGCGGCCGGTTCGCGCCTGACGCGGAACCATGCCGCATACATGGCGGGCAGGGCCAGCAGGGTGAGGACGGTGGCGACGATCAAGCCCCCCATGATGGCGACCGCCATGGGCCCCCAGAACACGCTGCGCGAGAGCGGGATCATGGCCAGCACCGCCGCCGCGGCGGTGAGCACGATCGGGCGCAGCCGGCGCACGGCGGATTCCACGATGGCGTCCCAGGCCGGCACGCCGCGCGCGCGGTCGTGCTCGATCTGGTCGATCAGGATCACCGAGTTGCGCTGGATCATGCCCATCAGCGCGATCACCCCGAGCAGCGCCACGAAGCCGAACGGCCGGTTCAGCAGCAGCAGCGCCGCCGCCACGCCGGCAATGCCCAGCGGCCCGGTCAGGAACACCAGTAGCGAGCGGCTGAAACTGTGCAGCTGCAGCATCAGCAGTGTGAACACCAGGAACAGCATGATCGGCACCCCCGCGGCGATGGAGTCGGCGCCCTTGCTGCTCTCCTCCACCGCGCCGGCCACCTCGATGCGGTAGCCGGTGCGTCCCTGGGCGCGCCATTGCGCCTCGAGCTTGCGCAGCTCGGGCAGCAGTTCGTTGGTCACGGTGGCGCCCTGCATGCCCTCCACGGTGTCGGCCTGTACGGTGATGGCGTACTCGCGGTTCTCGCGCCACATCACGCCGTACTCCCAGCCCAGGACCGGCCTGGCGATCTGCGCCAGCGGAATGGCCCGCCCCGTGGCAGAGGTGACATAGGCGCTCTGCAGGTCGGTGATGGCGTCGCGTTCGGACGCCGGCTGGCGCAGCACGATGTCGATCAGCCGGTCGCCCTCGCGGTACTGGCCCACGGTGCTGCCGCTGAGCAGCATGCGCGTGGCCTGGGCGATGGACTGGCTGCTCACGCCCAGCGCGCGCGCCTTGTCCTGGTCCACCTCCAGCCGTATCGCCTTGACCGACTCGTTCCAGTTGTCGTTGGTGCCCAGGGCATGCGGGTTGGCACGCAACACGGCGGCCACCTCGTCGGCGCGCGCGCGCAGCGTGGCCGGGTCGTCGCCGATCACGCGGAACTGCACCGGGTAAGGCACCGGAGGCCCGCTGGGCAGCAGCTTGACGCGGCCGCGCACCTCGGGGAACTCCCGGGCGAGCAGCGCCGGCAGGCGCAGGCGCAGGTTCTCGCGCACGGCCAGGTCCTTGGGCATGACGATCAGTTGCGCGACGTTGCTCTGCGGCAGCACCTGGTCCAGCGGCAGGTAGAAGCGCGGCACGCCGGAGCCGATCCAGGTGGTGACGCTGTCCACGCCGGGCTCCTCGCGCAGCCGGGCTTCCACGCGCCGCGCGATGGTGTCGCTGACGGCGAACGGCGTGCCCTCGGCGGACCAGAGGTCCACCATGATCTCGGGCCGGCTCGAATCCGGGAAGAACTGCTGCTGCACCCGGCCCATGCCCGCCAGCCCGAGGGCGAAGATGGCGAGCGTGGCGCCGATGGTGATCCAGCGGTGCGCCACGCACCAGTTCACGGTGCGGCGAAAGCCGTTGTAGAAGCGGCTGTCGAACATCTCGTGCGGCTGGTCATGCACGGCCTCCTGCACGTGCTGCGGCACCTTCAGCAGCAGCATGCCCAGGTAGGGCACGAAGTAGACCGAGACGAACCAGCTCAGCAGCAGCGCGATCACGGTCACGGCGAAGATGGCGAAGGTGTATTCACCGGTCATCGACTTGGCGATGCCGATGGGCAGGAAGCCGGCCGCGGTGATCAGGGTGCCGGTCAGCATCGGCTTGGCCGTGGCGTCATAGGCGAAGGTGGCGGCGCGGGCCTTGTCGTAGCCCTCTTCCATCTTGCGCACCATCATTTCGACCGCAATGATGGCGTCGTCCACCAGCAGGCCCAGCGCGATGATCAGCGAGCCGAGCGATATCTTGTGCAGCCCGATGTTCCAGTAGTCCATGGCCAGGAAGGTCATGGCCAGCACCAGCGGAATGGTGATGGCCACCACCAGCCCGGGACGCACGTCCAGCGTGTAGCGCTGCCACCAGCGCCGCTGGCCGGCGCGCCGGTGCAGGCCCAGGCTGATGAAGCTCACCGCCAGCACGATCACCACGGCCTCGGCCAGCACGCGCAGGAATTCCCCGACCGATGCGGTCACCGCTGCCGGCTGGTCCTGCACCTGCGCCAGGCGCGCGCCAGCCGGCAGGGTGCGGTCGAGCTCTTGCACCGTGGCGTGCAGCGCCTTGCCCAGCGCCACGATGTCGCCGCCCTTGGTCATGGAGATGCCCAGCGCGATCACGTCGCGGCCCTGAAACAGCACCTTGGTGACCGGCGGGTCCACCGTGCCGCGGCGGATCTCGGCGATGTCGCCCAGGCGCAACTGGTTGCCGGAGCTGCCGCGGATCGGCATCTCGCGCAGTTGCGCCACCGCCTCGAAGGCGCCTTCCACCCGCACCTGCACCACGTCGCGCGGCGACTGCACCGCGCCCGCGCCCTCCACCGCGTTCTGCTGGCCCAACTGGCCCAGCACGTCGTTGAGGTTGAGCCCCAGTTGCGCCAGGCGCTGGCGCGGGATCTCGATGAAGATCTTCTCGTCCTGCGCCCCGAACAACTCGACCTTGGCCACGTCCTTGACCCGCAGCAGGCGCTGGCGCACGTCCTCGGCCAGCTGCCGGCGCTCCGCCGTGCCGAAGCCGTCCGTCTCGAGCGCGTAGATGACGCCATAGACGTCGCCGAAATCGTCGTTGAAGAAAGGCCCCTGCACGCCCCCCGGCAGGGTATAGCGCATGTCGCCGATCTTCTTGCGCACGGTGTACCAGGCGTTGGGCACGTCGCCCGGGCGCGAGTCGTCGCGCAGCTGGAAGATGATCTGCGATTCGCCCGGCTTGGAGTAGCTGCGGATCTTGTCGGCGTAGGGCACCTCCTGCAGCGTGCGCTCGAGCTTGCTGGTGACCTGGTCGGCCACCTGCTGGGCCGTGGCGCCGGGCCAGTAGGTGCGCACCACCATCACGCGGAAGGTGAAGGGCGGGTCCTCGTCCTGGCCCAACTGGAAGTAGGCGCCAAAGCCCAGCACCATCAGCGCCACCAGCAGGTAGCGGGTCAGGGCGGCATGCTCCAGCGCCCAGCGGGAAAGATTGAAGCCGGACCTGGGCTCGGCGCCCTCGGGCGCGTGCGGCGCTTGCTGCGTCATGCGGGCCTCACTTCGCGGCGGGGGTGGAAGGCAGGCTCGGCGGGGGCGCGACGTTCGCTATCAAATCAATAGCATCACGCCCAGGTGGAACCTGGGCTTCAGGGTATTTTCCTTCATAAATGCTGACTTTCTGGCCGGCCGTGAGCACATGCACCCCCGCGGCCACCACGCGCATGCCCGGCGCCAGGCCCTGCGACACGATCACCTGGTTGCCGTCCACGCCGCCCACCACGATGGGCTGCGAGCGCAGCGTCATGCTCTTCTCGTCCAGCACCCAGACCGCCGTGCCGCCGCCCTCCTGCCGCAGGGCGGAGGTGGGCAGCTTGAGCACCGCCGGCGCGGCGCCGGCCGCGGCCTTCGGCAGCACCGACACGGTCGTGCCGAGCGGCGGCGCCGCGTCCTCCAAGGCCACCTTGACCGTGAAGGTGCGGGTGGCCCGGTCGGCGCTGGCGCCCACCTCGCGCACACGGCCGGCCAGCGGCGCGGCCGAGGCCCAGGTGCGCACCTGCACCGGCTGGCCGGCGGCGAAGCGGGCGACCTGGTCTTCCGGCACCGCGAACACGGCGTCGCGCTGGCCGTCCCGGGCCAGGCGCACCACCGGCATGCCGGCGGAAACCACCTGGCCGGGCTCGGCGTCGATCGCGGTGACCACGCCGGGCGCGTCGGCCACCAGGTTGGCGTAGCCCGCCTGGTTGCTCTGCGCCGCCAGCTGCGCCTGGGCCTGGTCCAGGCTGGCCTTGGCCGAGCGCAGCGTGGCCTCGCGCCGCTCCAGTTCCGCGCCGCTGATGAAGTTCTGCGCCTTCAGTGCGGAATAGCGCTTGAAATCCGCCGCCGCCAGCTCGTAGCTGGTGCGCGCGGCCGCCACCTGGGCGCGCGCCGCGTCGGCGGCCAGGCGCAGGTCCTGCGGGTCGAGCTGGGCCAGCAACTGGCCGGCCTGCACCCGCTGGCCGACCTCGGCCTGCCGCTTCAAGATCTTGCCGCCCACGCGAAAGCCCAGTTGCGACTCGATGCGGGCCCGCACCTCGCCAGCGAACACCTGGCCCGAGCCTTCGGTCGATGCGGCCACCGTCACCAGCTTCACCGCGCGCACCGGCTCCTCGGGCGCGGCCTTCTGCGAACACCCGGCCAGCGCCAGGGACAGGAGCGCCAGCAAGGCAAGGACGCCCGGGCGACGCCGGGCAGAAAAGGAATGAGGAAGCGGCATGGGCGCGGACGGACTCGAACGAGAGCCCCATTAATGACTGACTGGTTAGTAATCTAGTGAAGCCGCCCGGGGCTGTCAAGTCGCCAACCCCGACAATGCGCGGGTGCCACACTCCCCCGCCCCCGCACCCACCCACTACGAGAACTTTCCGGTCGCCTCCTGGCTGTGCCCGCCCGCGCTGCGCCCGCCGATTGCCGCGCTCTATGCCTTCGCGCGTACCGCGGATGATCTGGCCGACGAGGGCGCCGCGAGCGCCGACACCCGCCTGGCCGACCTGGCCGCCTACCGCGCGGACCTGCTGGCCGCCGCAGCCGGCCGCCCGCCCTCGCCGCGCTGGTCCGCGGTGTTCCAGCCGCTGGCCCTTGCCATCGCGCGCTGGAAGCTGCCGGTGCCGCTGCTGGAGGACCTGCTGGACGCCTTCGAGCAGGACGTGCGCAAGACGCACGAGGGCAGCGGCTACGCCACCCGCGCCGACCTGCTGGACTACTGCCGCCGCTCGGCCAATCCGGTCGGACGGCTGCTGCTGCATCTCTATGACGTCACCGGCTCCGCAGCCTTGGCCGAGAGCGACGCAATCTGCAGCGCGCTGCAACTGATCAACTTCTGGCAGGACCTGTCGGTGGACATCCCGCGCGGCCGCCTCTATCTGCCAGAGGCGGACCGCCGCGCGCACGGCGTGGCCGATGAAGACCTGCTAGCGCTGCGGCAAACACCCGGCGCGACGGCCCTGGTGGCCGATTGCTGCGACTGGGCCCGCGCGAGCATGCGGGCCGGCGCGCCGCTGGTGCACCGCATTCCGGGCCGGGCCGGCTGGGAACTGCGCCTGGTGGTGCAGGGCGGCCTGCGCATTCTCGATCGCATCGCCGCGCTCGGCCATGCCACGCTGCGCCAGCGCCCCACCGTGGGCAAGCGGGACCTGCCGGCCATGCTCTGGCGCGCGGCATGGATGTAGCCCACCGCGGCGGATGAAGCGCTTGCGGATGCAACAATCGCCGGGCAACGACCCACGACATGACGCCTGAAGACTACGTCCAGCAAAAAGCCGCCGCATCGGGCAGCAGCTTCTATTACGCCTTTCTGTTCCTGCCGCGCCCGCGCCGCGCCGCGATCACCGCCTTCTATGCCTTCTGCCGCGAGGTGGACGACGTGGTGGACGAGGTGCACGACCCCGGCGTGGCCGCCACCAAGCTCGCCTGGTGGCAGACCGAGGTGGCGCGGGCGTATGCGGGCCAGCCGAGCCACCCGGTGATGAAGGCGCTGATGCCCCACGCCGCCGATTACCGCATCGAGCCGCAGCACCTGCAGGCGGTGATCGAGGGCTGCCGCATGGATCTGGAGCAGACCCGCTACCTCGACTTTGCCGGGCTGCAGCGCTACTGCCACCTGGTGGCCGGCATCGTGGGCGAGGTCGCCGCCGGCATCTTCGGCCAGACCGATCCGCGCACCACCGAGTACGCGCACCGCCTGGGCCTGGCCTTCCAGCTCACCAACATCATCCGCGACGTGGGCGAGGACGCGCTGCGCGGGCGCATCTACCTGCCGGTCAACGAACTGCAGCAGTTCGACGTCAAGGCGCACGAACTGCTCAAGCGCGTGCACTCCGAGCGTTTCGTGGCGCTGATGCGCTTTCAGGCCGAGCGGGCGCGCCGCCTCTATGACGAGGCGCTGGCGCTGCTGCCCGCGGCCGACCGGCGCGCGCAGAAGCCGGGCCTGATGATGGCCAGCATCTACCGCACCCTGCTGGCGGAGATCGAGCGCGACGGCTTCCAGGTGCTGCACCAGCGCGTGAGCCTGACGCCGCTGCGCAAGTTCTGGCTCGCGTGGAAGGTCCAGGCGCTGGGCCGCTTGTGAAACTCGCCATCGTCGGCGCCGGCTGGGCCGGCCTGGCCGCGGCGGTGGAGGCGGTGGGCGCGGGCCACCAGGTCACCGTTTTCGAGGCCGCGCGCAACGCCGGCGGCCGCGCCCGCACGGTCGCCGGCGAGCCCTTGCTGGACAACGGCCAGCACATCCTGATCGGCGCCTACACCGAAACGCTGCGGCTCATGAGCTCCGTGGGCGTACGGCCAGAAAACGTACTGCTGCGCCAGCCGCTGTCGCTGCGCTTTGCGGACGGCGGCGGCCTGGCGCTGCCGCGCTGGCCGGCGCCGCTGGACCTGCTCGCCGGCGTGCTGGCGGCGCGCGGCTGGTCCTGGGGCGAGCGCCTGTCGCTGCTGCGCGCATCGCTGCGCTGGCAGCGCGCGGGCTTTCGCTGCGCGCCGCAGCAGACGGTGGCCGGGCTGTGCGCCGACCTGGCCCCGCGCGTGGCGGCGGAGCTGGTCGAGCCGCTCTGCGTCGCGGCGCTCAACACGCCGGCCGCCGACGCCAGCGGCCAGGTCTTCCTGCGCGTGCTGCAGGACGCGCTGTTCGGCGTGCCGCGCGGCGGCGATCTGCTGCTGCCGCGCGCCGAGCTGGGCGCCCTGTTCCCGGCGCCTGCGCTGCAATGGCTGGCCGCGCGCGGCGCCGTGCTGCGCCTGCCCTGGCGGGTGCGGGCCGTCACGGCGCAGGCCACGGGCTGGCAGGTGGATGGCGAGGTCTTCGACCGGGTGCTGCTGGCCTGCCCGCCGGCCGAGGCGGCGCGGCTGGCCGAAGGCGCCGCGCCCGCCGCCTCCGCGATCTGGTGCGCCCGGGCGCGGGCGCTGCGCTTCGAGGCGATCGCCACGGTCTATGCGCAGGCGCCGCAGGGCCTGGCGCAGCCGATGCTGGCCCTGCGCAGCGGCCCCGCGGCGCCCGCGCAATTCGTGTTCGACCGCGGCCGCCTGGGCGGGCCGGCCGGCTTGCTGGCGTTCGTGGCCAGCGCCAGCGGCACCGAGCGCGCAGTGGTGCAAGCGGCGGTCGTGGCGCAGGCGCGCGCGCAACTGGGCAGGCCCGTGCGCCCGTTGCAGACCATCATCGAGAAGCGCGCCACCTTCGCCTGCACGCCCGCGCTGCAGCGCCCCGCCGCGCGGATCGCACCCGGACTGCTGGCCTGCGGCGACTACGTCGAAGGGCCCTACCCCGCCACGCTGGAGGGCGCGGTGCGCAGCGGCGTGGCCGCCGTCGCGCCGTGAGCGCGCCGCCGTTGCGCGCACCATTGCGCCAGGTCAATACGCCCGCCGGGGGGACGAATAGCCTCGTGTCTTCTATCTGCAGGAGATCCCATGGCAACCCCGCTTCAGCCCGGCGCACTGGCGCACGATCTGCCTTTCATGGACAACGCCCGCGCGGAGTTCATGAAACGGCTGGCGATTGCCGACCAGGCCGGCGACGCACAACTGCCGGCTGCCTGGCGCAACCTGGTCGCCTGCGCGGCGGAGACCTTCTCCCGCGAAGACCTGTGGATGCACAGCACCGGGTTTTCGACGCGCCGCGACCACATGCTGCAGCACCGCGTGGTGCTCGGGGTGATGCGCGAAGGCATCGTGCAGGCCGAGGCCGGGCACCTGCCCCAGGTGCGGCAGATGGTGTGGGAACTGCGGGACTGGTACGACAAGCACGTGCAGTCGGCCGACGCCGCCCTGGCGCTGCATCTGCGCGGCAAGCGCTTCAAGCCCGCGAACGAGAGGCTCGATCCGGCCAGCGCACAGACCTCGCCGGCCAGGTCCTGACGCGCCGCACTTTCAACCTGCAGGGCAGGTTTTTGAGCGAAAAGCGCCTGTAGCCCAGGTAGTGCCTGGGCCATTAGCTACATATTTGATAGCAAATCAGCGCGCTGCCGTGGGCAGCCGCAGCCCGGCGCGCCCGGTCAGCCGCGCCGTGATCGCCAACTTCAGCGGCGGCAGGTGCTGCGCGCCGCGCAGGATCAGTTGCCGCGCCAGGCGCTGCGGCGCGCCGTTGCTGGCGTACAGCTTGGCGACGGCGTTGGTGCCGTGGTACATCACCGCGGCGTCGCGGCGGTGCTGGCGTCCATAGGCCGCCAGCACCTGGGCACTGCCGATGTCGCGCCCGGCGGCGCGCGCATCGCACAGCGCATGGGTCAGTGACGCAACCCCCTGCAGCCCGAGGTTGTAGCCGTGCGCGGTCACCGGGTGCATGCCGACCGCGGCGTCGCCGATCAGGGCGCTGCGCAGCGCCGTGAAGCGGCGTGCCAGCACGGTCACGAGCGGATAGGCATGGCGCTCGCCCAGCAGGGCCATGCGGCCGAGCCGGCGGCCGAACTGCGCCTCGACCAGTTCCGCGAAGGGCTCGCCGGGCAGCTCCATGAGCTGCGCCGCGGCGGCGTGCTCGGCAGTCAGCACCACCGAACAGACGTCGCCGGCCAGCGGCAGGATCGCCAGCGTGCGCTGGTAGCCGAAGCACTCATGGGCCACCTCCTGGTGCGCCAGCGCGTGCCGCATGCGGCAGACGATCATGGTGCGGCCGAAGTCATGCATGTCGGCGGCGATGCCGAGCTGCCTGCGCGCAGTGGAGAAGCGGCTGTCGGCGGCTATGAAGAGTCGGCTGCGCAAAGGCTCGCGCGACGCCTGGGCGGTGTCTTCGATCTCAAGCTCCACCTGCGTCGGCGTGGTGGCGATGCGCAGCAGCCGCGACTGCGGCAGCAGCCGCACGCCGGGCCGCTCGGCGGCGGCTTCGAAGCTGACGCGCCGCAGCGCATGGTTGGGCACGATCCAGCCCAGGGCCTCGCGGGCCTTGAAGTCCAGGCTGGCATGCAGCCGGTCGCCGTCGCTCACCCGTGCCTCGCGGATGCGCCCGATCTCATCGGCCCGCAGCCGCTGCCAGAGTCCGAGCACGCGCAGGGTCTCGACGCTGGAGTGGGTCAGCGCGATCTCGCGGCCGTCCTCCGGCGGCGCGGCCAGCGCGGCGCGGGGCTGCAGGTCGATCACGGTGGCGGCAAAGCCGGCATCGGCCAGTGCGATGGCCATGGCGAGCCCGGCCGGGCCGGCGCCGACGATGGCGACTTCGGTTTCAGGGAACATGCGTTCCGTGCTCCTGCAACAGGTGTGAAATGCGCTGGTCCTTCTGCGCCCATTGCGCGTCGATCCAGGCGCGCAGGCTCAGCCGCTGGGCCTTGCCGCCGAGCGCGTTGGCGGCGCGCAGCGGCATCGGAATGGCGCGCCGTTCGACCTCGACCGTCACCGCCCGCAGCCGGCCGCTGAGCAGATCCCAGAAGCTGGGCGTGCCCTGCGGATAGACGATGGTGACGTCGAGCATCGACTCGAACTGCCCGCCCATGGTCGCCAGCGCCACGCCGAGCCCGCCGATCTTCGGCTCCAGCAGATGCCGGTACGGGCTGTTCTGCTGCGCGTGCTTGGCCGCGGTGAAGCGCGTGCCTTCGACGAAGTTGATGACCGCCGTCGGGATGCGACTGAACTTCTCGCAGGCCTTGCGGGTCGCGGCCAGGTCGCCGCGCCGCGCACCACGGCCGGCGCCCCGCGTCATGAACGGGAAATCGAGCGCCCACCAGGCCAGGCCGATCACCGGCACCCAGATGAGTTCGCGCTTGAGGAAGAACTTCAGGAACGGGATGCGGCCATGGAACACCCGCTGCAGCACCAGGATGTCGACCCAGCTCTGGTGGTTGCAGGCCACCAGGTACCAGCCGCGCGGATTCAGCCCGTCGAGCCCGCGCACCTGCCACGGCGCCGGGCACGCGGCGGCGATCCAGGCATTGTTCAGCGCCACCCAGCCGGCGGCCAGCGCATTGAGCAGCCGATCGCAGCCCGCGCGCACGCGCGCGACCGGCAGCAGCAGCTTGACCAGCGCCGGCAGCACCATCAGCGAGAAGGCCAGCAGCGTATTCAGGCCGAGCAGCAGGCCATTGGCGGCGCCGCGCAGCGCGGCCGCCAGCCCCATCGGCGGCCTGGGCGCTGCGCCCGCGCCGATCACGCAATCCGGGTCATTCGTCATGGCTCATGCGGCAGTGGGTTGGAGGCCGCCCAGCAGCCACAGCATCAGGTCGCGCACCGGACGGATCTCGCGCCCGAAGGGCAGCCGGCCGGCGCCGCGGAAGAACAGCCCCTGCTCGATACGGCCGGACAGCGCATGGCCCAGCATCTTGTCGATGCAGAACTTGCCCCAGCCCGGCGTGCCGTCGCGCAGGCCGCAGCGGGCCAGGCAGTCGAAGCGCATGGTGCACGCGGTCTCGCCGTGGGTCTTGGCCTGCAGGCGCGGCTCCAGCCGCAGGTACTTGGCCAGCCAGGGCGTGCGCACCGCGCGCGCGGGCAGGCCGGCGACGCTGGTGAACTCGACGAGGTCTTCGGGCCCGGCCTCGGCCAGCACGCGCTTGAAGGCCGGGGCGGCATCGCATTCGGCGGTCACCGCGAAGGCGGTGCCGAGCTGCACCGCGGTGGCACCCAGCGATTGCAGACGACGGATGTCCTCCAGGCCCTCGACGCCGCCGGCGGCGATCAAGGGAATGCGGCCCTCGATGCCGGCGCTGCGGAAGAAGTCCTGCACCTGCGGCAGCACCACCTCGAAGTCGAAGCGCGGATCGCCCAGGTCGGCGACCCTGGCGGCGCCGAGATGGCCCCCCGCGAGCCGCGGATGCTCGATGACGATGGCATCGGGCAGGCGCCCCTTCTTCTCCCACTTGCGGACCACCAGTTGCACGCCGCGCGCATCCGACAGGATCGGGATCAGCGCCACGCCGGGGTGCTCGCGCGCGAGGTCCGGCAGGTCCAGCGGCAGGCCGGCGCCGACCACCAGCGCGTCGGCGCCGCAGGCCATCGCATGGCGCACCTGCGGCTCGTAGGCGCTCAAGGCCTTCATCACGTTGACCGCGATCAGCCCACGGCCACCGGCCAGGCGCTGCGCCTTGGCGATCTCGCGGCCGAGCGCCTCGAGGTTGGCGGCATCGATGCGCGGCCCCGCGTCGGCGGCGGTGCCGAGTTGCGAGGTCTGCGCCCAGAGGTCCGGATGCAGCCGCCGCAGGTCGACCGAGGACACGGTGCCGACGCCGCCCAGCCCGGCCACCGCGCCGGCCAGGCCGCCGGCCGAGATGCCCACGCCCATCCCGCCCTGCACCACCGGCAGCAGGTCGCGGCCCGCGAGCGTCCAGTTGCGCAGGCCCGATGCTTCGGCGAGCGCGCGCAATGCCGCTGCCTGCTCCACGTCATCGGTCATGCGCGGCTATCGAAGCACCAGCACCGGCAGCACGGAGTGGGTCAGCACGTGCTGGGTCTCGCTGCCGAGCAGCAGGCGGCCGATGCCCTTGCGGCCGTGCGAGGCCATCACGATCAGGTCGCTCTGGTGCTGCTTGGCCGCGGCGATGATCGACTCCGCGACTTGGCTCGAATGCGCCACGACCGACTGACAGGACAGGCCGACGGCACCGGCGCGCGCGACGATCCCATCGACCAGGACCTGCGCGGCCTCGAGCTGCTGGCGCTCCATGGCATCCGCCGCGGTGATCGCCTGGATGACGGTGCCTTCCATGTAGCTTCGTGGTATCGGGATCACCACGGTGAAGGCGACCAGCTCGGCATTGTGCACGCAGGCCAGGTCGATCGCTTGCTCGACGGCCTTCTCAGACAGTGGGGAGCCATCGGTGGCAACCAGTATTTTCTTGAACATGATGGGTCTCCTGATGGAATAGAACAAATCTTGAGTCTTGGCCAGTTGCGTGCCGTGCGGGTTGACGGCCGTCAAGCTCTCGTCGCTTGCAGGCTCGGCCCGAGCCCGATCGGGGCCGGCACGACGTTGAGGATGCGCGTGAAAAGCGCGCGGTACGCATCGTCCGGTTCGCAGCCGGTCAGCGGGTCGCGATGGCTGAGGAACACGGTATCGAGCTCGCGCCAGTCCTCCTCGGTCAGCACGCGCTCTGCCAGCGGCAGGATCTCGCGCTCCTCCAGCGCCATGTGGGCCAGATAGAAGTCCGTATAGCGCGCGAACACGCGCTCGAAAGGCTCGCGGTGGTCCTCGCCGAGCATCTCGAAAACCAGCAGGGCGTGCTCGACCTCGCGGATGTTGCGCTCGCCGCAGGCATGCTCGTGATCGAGCTGGTCGAGCAACTCGCGCGACTGCGGCGTGCGCGCGCGCAGCTTCGGGAACAGCAGCTCCGACTCGTGCCGGTGGTGCCGCTTCTCGGGGTATTCATCGACGTAGAACAGCATGGCCCGCAGCGTAGTGAAGTCGGGCGCGCTGTGCTGCCTTCGATAGGCATCGAGCAGCAACAGAATGGAACGCAGCATGGCCGAGAGGGCAGCGTGCTCATCGCGAATGATTTGGATCGTGGCCCGGGGTGTCATACGAGTCTTCGTTGCAGGCAGTGAGCTTTCCATGCCTGCGATCCCGATGCCTTGCCGCAGATCAAGAAACCGCCGCCGCCGCAAGCGCTCCTTATGGCGAAACCAATCGGAAATTGACCGTCCAAGTCGTGACACGAAGAGTCTTATCGTCTCAAAGGCAAGCGAACTTGCACACAACTTGATCTAGCTCAAAAACCGATCGGAACACCTCCCCGGGGGCAATCCTCGCATCAGTATGCTGGGCTCAACTCATCCGGGCGCTGATTCCACAGTTCGATTGGATCGTCCGAGGCGACTGAGGGAGTTCTTCGTCATGAAAATCAAACACGCCCGATTCGCCTTGCCGTGGATGCTTGCTGCGTCCACATTGGCCGCGACTGGGACGGCTTCGTTCGCGCAGGAGGCGATGAAAGCTCCTGCAGCCGCCGTGGCATCGGGAGACGCATCCACTCGCGAACTGATCGAGCGCGGAAGCTATCTGGCACGCCTTGGCGACTGCATCGCCTGCCATACGGCGGAAAGAGGTAAGCCCATGGCCGGCGGCCTGGCGCTGGCGACGCCCATGGGCAAGCTCTACTCCACCAACATCACTCCGGATCCCGTGACGGGTATTGGCAGCTACAGCTTCGAGCAATTCGAACGCGCCATGCGACGTGGTGTGGTCGCCGATGGGCGCAATCTTTACCCTGCCATGCCTTACCCTTCCTACGCGAAGATGAGCGACGAGGACATGCGCGCGCTCTTCGCCTTTCTGATGAAGGGCCTCGCACCGGTTAGCCAAGCCAACAAAGCTTCCGAGATGCACTTTCCCTTCAACCAACGTTGGGGGCTGTCTCTCTGGAACTGGGCCTTTCTCAAGGCCGACGCCTACACCCCTGATCCCTCCAGAGATGCGCAATGGAATCGCGGCGCCTATCTGGTGCAGGGTCTTGGCCACTGCGGTGCATGCCATACCCCGCGCGGGGTTGGTTTCCAGGAAAAAGCCATGAGCGACGCCGGTGCCAATGGCAAGTATTTTCTGGCCGGCGAAACGGTGGAGGAGTGGAGCGCTTTGAGTCTGCGCAATTTATGGACGGTGGATGACACGGTCTTGTTTCTCAAGACCGGACAAAACCGTTTTGCTGCGGCCTCGGGCGTGATGGTGGACGTGATTCACCACAGCACGCAGTATTTCAACGACGACGATCTGAAGGCCGTCGCCACCTACCTGCAGGCGCTTCCTCGTGGGAAAGATGATCTGCCGATGGTCACCAAGCCGCCGGTTTCGACGGTCGGCGCCGTGCCTTCCGACATGTTCACGACCCGTGGCGGACTAGGCTATGCGCAGTTCTGCGCCGACTGCCACCGCGCAGATGGCGGTGGCGTCAAGGAGGTCTTTCCACCGCTGGCGGGCAACCCCGCGCTGATGGCAAACGATAGCTCCACTCTGCTGCACATCATGCTGACCGGGTCCGCAACTGCCCAGACCGCCACGCACCAGCGCGTGTGGACCATGCCCGGCTTTTCCAGGTTGAGGGATTCGGAGTTGGCGGAAATCCTGAATTTCGCTCGTTCCAACTGGGGGCGCAACGCAAGCCCCATAACCGCTTCCGATGTCAGGAAGATGCGCGCGACGCTGAATGCCAAGGACACGGACCCATCCAGTTTCGACACCCCGCGAGTGGCAGACATTCTGGCCGCACCCAACGCTAGTCAGTTGGTCAGAGGGATGCGTCTGAATACAGAAACCAAGGCGCTCCTGCCCGGCAATGTGGGGAATTCCCTTAACTGTGCCAGTTGCCATCTGAATGCCGGAACTGTTGCAGACGGCTCGCCCTACGTTGGGATCTCTGCCTTTTTCCCCAGCTACGCCCCGCGCGCCGGCAAGGTGATTACGCTGGAAGACCGCATCAACGGCTGTTTCCGGCGCTCAATGAATGGCAAGCCGTTGCCGCTTGACTCGGCCGATATGCAGGCCATGGTGGCTTATTTCAATTGGATGAAGAAAGAAACCAAGCCAGAGGACAAAGTGGCCGGCCGCGGTGTCGGCAAGGTGGACCCATCGATCAAGCCTAACGTGGACAACGGCAAATTGATCTACGCCGCTCGGTGCGCGGTCTGCCACGGCACCAACGGTGAGGGAGTGCAAAACGCCAACGGACAGACGGTCTATCCACCGCTTTGGGGGAGTGATTCCTTCAACATAGGTGCCGGCATGGCCCGCACCTATACGGCTGCGGCATTCATCAAGCGCAACATGCCGATCGCTTCGCACGGCAAGTTCCCACTGGGCCAGGGTGGTTTGAGCGACCAGGAAGCCGTGGACGTGGCCCAATACATGACGCATCAACCGCGCCCCGATTTTCCGGACAAACTCAAGGACTGGCCCAAGGACAAGAGGCCCGCGGACGCCCGCTACTGAACGTCGATCCTCGCCGACAACCCCAGGGTTCTTTGATACGGTCAGCTCAGGCGCACCAGATTTTGATCTGGTGCGCAAGGTCCATCCAGAGCGCCTGCAGCGCCACCGCGGCGAGCATCGCGCCGGCCAGCCGGGTGCCCCATTGCTGCGACACAAGGCCGGCGCCCGAACGCAGCCGCTGCCACAGCCAGGGCGCCACCAGCAGCGATACCGCGCCGCCCAGGGCGAACAGCGCCATGACGGCCGCGCCCTCCAGCACGCCGTTGCTGAGCGCGGCCAGCATCAGCGCCGAATACAGCAGGCCGCAGGGCATGGCGACCCAGAGCGCGCCGGCCGCAAGCACGCCGAAGGCGCTGCGGGTCATGGGCCGCAGCCGCGCCGCGGCCCAGCGTCCGACGCGGTGCGCCCACACGGGCTGCCGGCCCGAAACGGCCAGCAGCGCGCCCCAGGCCAGCACGAACACGTGCAGCAGCACCCAGGCCGGGCGCAGCGCGGACAGGTGCACGCTCGCCAGGACCAGTCCCTGCATCGTCGCGGCGGCCGCGGCGCCGGCCGCCGCGTAGCCGGCCACGCGCCCGGCGTGGAACACCTGTCTCTTATACACATCTCCGAGCCCACGAGACCGTACAGGAAATCTCGTATGCCGTCGTGTGCTTGAAAAAGGGGGGGGGGGGGGGGGGGGGGGGGGGGGGGGGGGGGGGGGGGGGGGGGGGGGGGGGGGGGGGGGGGGGGGGGGGGGGGGGGGGGGGGGGGGGGGGGGGGGGGGGGGGGGGGGG
>NZ_JAELTO010000415.1 GCF_016428875.1 Xylophilus sp. ASV27 | reverse complement strand
CAGTCAGATAAGCCCAAGCGAAGCTGAAGGCAGGTAAAAAGGGAACGTATGGACCACGTTCCCTTTTTACTTTGAGCCTGCTGCAAACGACCCTGAACGAGACATTGGAGGCACTCCCTGCCAATGGAATGGCCGAGTTGAGCGCCCTGATCGACCCGGGCTGGATCGAACAAGCCTTGCAAGCCACGGGCAAGGCTTCGATACGGCGCCGCAAGCTGCCGGCGCAACATGCCGTGTGGCTGGTGATTGGTCTGGCCT
>NZ_JAELTO010000414.1 GCF_016428875.1 Xylophilus sp. ASV27 | reverse complement strand
CGGTAGTCTTCGAGGACTTGGTCGATGCCCTGCCTGCCGTGGGCGGCAAGCCCGGCAGGCCACGCCGCCGGCCCGGCAAGCTGCATGCGGACAAGGGTTATGACTACCCCCGGTGCCGCGTCCACCTCAAGCGCCGCGGTATCCAGGATCGTATTGCTCGCAAAGGCATCGAGCGCAATGACAGGCTCGGGCGCCATCGGTGGGTGGTCGAGCGTACCCATGCTTGGCTGGCCGCGTTTGGCAAGCTGCGAACCCGCTTCGAG
>NZ_JAELTO010000413.1 GCF_016428875.1 Xylophilus sp. ASV27 | reverse complement strand
GGTGGCGCGCGCCCTGGTGTGGGATGGGATGCAAGGCGCAAACCGCAGCCATGGCCGCCGCCATGGCGAGGATTTGCAACGCCGCAGACCGCCCACAGCAGGGATGCGCGACACGCGAGGGACTTGTTCAGCGTTGCCATAGTCTTACTGTGTCATAAAAGATGCTTTGCGCTTGCCCTTCCGCAGCATGGGCACTGCCCGAGACGAGCGATCAACTGATAGCTCAGTCGATGACGCAGTGTCGTGATCGACGTCGCCACGTGGCG
>NZ_JAELTO010000412.1 GCF_016428875.1 Xylophilus sp. ASV27 | reverse complement strand
CGCGGGCGTGGGCCAGAAATGGTCGCAATCCGGCTCGCAATCGAGCCGCTGCGGCCTTCCCATCTCGGAGTTCCCGATCAACGCGACCGCGCCTCGCTGAAATCGACCGCTTGTTCAGCGTCGCCTTCAGCCCATCTCACTACACACATCTCACAGAGCCATCCGAGCAAAGCGCAGCCCTTGCACGAACACGGCCACATCGCGCATGCCCAGCCACAGCGTCTTGGCTCCAGGCTCGCCGTCACCCTTGCGTCCCAGGAAGCCCCC
>NZ_JAELTO010000411.1 GCF_016428875.1 Xylophilus sp. ASV27 | reverse complement strand
GTGGTGGCGCGCGCCCTGGTGTGGGATGGGATGCAAGGCGCAAACCGCAGCCATAGCCGCAGCTATGGCGAGGATTTGCAACGCCGCAGACCGCCCACAGCAGGGATGCGCGACACGCGAGGGACTTTTTCAGCGTTGCCTTAATCTTACTGTGTCATAAATGTCACAATTCGATCTTCCGGACTTCGATTTGGAGGATCGATGAATGCAGCCGAGCGTTTCGATAGCTACCTGGAGCACCTGAGCGAAGGCCTGGGTCACGTGGACCGGC
>NZ_JAELTO010000410.1 GCF_016428875.1 Xylophilus sp. ASV27 | reverse complement strand
TAACCGCGAAGGCCCGCGTGCCGGTCCACGTGACCCAGGCCTTCGCTCAGGTGCTCCAGATAGCTATCGAAGCGCTCGGCTGCATTCATCGATCCTCCAAATCGAAGTCCGGAAGATCGAATTATGATATTTATGACACAGTAAGGTTAGGGCAACGCTGAACAAGTCCCTCGCGTGTCGCGCATCCCTGCTGTGGGCGGTCTGCGGCGTTGCAAATCCTCGCCATAGCTGCGGCTATGGCTGCGGTTTGCGCCTTGCATCCCATCCCACAC
>NZ_JAELTO010000409.1 GCF_016428875.1 Xylophilus sp. ASV27 | reverse complement strand
CTGGCAGCAGCGGCCGATCAAGAGGCCGGATTCGAGCAATACCGCCGCCCCACCCGACGCGATGTGTTCCTGGCGACGATGGAAGAGATCGTGCCGTGGCAGCAACTGTGCGCGGTGATCGAGCCGCACTACCCGAAGCCGGGCAACGGGCGCCCGCCGGTAGGGCTGCAGCGCATGCTGCGCATGTACTTCGTGCAGCACTGGTTCAACCTGGCCGACGAGGCCTGCGAGGAAGCACTGCTGGACAGCCCGGCGCTGCGGCGCTTCGTGGG
>NZ_JAELTO010000408.1 GCF_016428875.1 Xylophilus sp. ASV27 | reverse complement strand
TGGTGTGGGATGGGATGCAAGGCGCAAACCGCAGCCATAGCCGCAGCTATGGCGAGGATTTGCAACGCCGCAGACCGCCCACGGCAGGGATGCGCGACACGCGAGGGACTTGTTCAGCGTTGCCTTAGGTGCGAGCCTGCTGGCGGTGCCAGGGCAATCGCATCTAACCAGAGCCCCCCATCCCCAGAGCCGCTCCCATGCCCATGAGGTGCTCCAGATAGGGCAGGCTCCAGCCAGCGCGCTTGCGCTTGGCCTGCAGCCCGAGCTTCACCGA
>NZ_JAELTO010000056.1 GCF_016428875.1 Xylophilus sp. ASV27 | reverse complement strand
CCCCCCCCCCCCCCCCCCCCCCCCCCCCCCCCCCCCCCCCCCCCCCCCCCCCCCCCCCCCCCCCCCCCCCCCCCCCCCCCCCCCCCCCCCCCCCCCCCCCCCCCCCCCCCCCCCCCCTTTTAGATGTGTATAAGAGACAGCCCGGAACGCGAGGAGCGCGGCCCGCGCCTGGGCGACGCCGCCTTCCGCGCCCAGCGCGAGGCGCTCGAACACGCCCAGGCCACGCTGCGCAAGCTGGCGGCCCAGGCCCATGGCGAGGCGCTGACCCACCTGCTCGAAGCCTGGGAGAAGCGCGATGCCTCCGCCATCCCGAGCGCGCAGGAACTCGGCAACCGCGTCAGCCCCGCCACCCGCAACGCCTGGTCGCAGGCCCTCGGCGCCGCGCCGCAGGACAAGGGCGATACCGCCGAAGCCCTGCTGCGCCTGGAGATCGCCGCCGAAGTCCCGACCCCGGCCGAGCACCTGAGCGCGCGCCGCATGCTGCAACTGCAGCTGCTCACCCGCCGCAACGCCCCCACCCCGGCCCAGACCTGGGGCGAGGACGCCGCCAAGGTGCTGGCCGGCGCCAGCGACGCGCAAAGCGCGCGCCGCCTGCAGAACGCGCTGAAGACGCTGCTCAGGCCTTGACGATGGCGGCCGGGGACCGGGGCGTGCATGGCGGCGTACTGTTGCGCGCCTACCGCACCGCCGATCAGGCCGCCGTCGTCGCTCTGTGGCAGGCCTGCGGTCTGGTGCGGCCCTGAAACGACCCGCACAAGGACATCGGCCGGCTTCGACGGCCACCACGGCTGGGTCTGCTACCTGGCCGTGGCGCCCGGCCGGCAGCGCCTGTCCATCGGCCGCCGCATGATGGCCGAGGCCGAGCGTCTGCTGGCCGAGCGCGGCTGCCCCCGAGCGCGGCTGCCCCAAGATCAACCTGCTGGTGCGCACCGGCAATACCGCCGTGCTCGAGTTCTACCGCCGGCTCGGCTATGCGCAGGACGAAGTCGTGAGCCTGGGCAAGCGGCTGATTCCGGACCTTTGATCATGGGCAGCGCGGCTGCCCTAAGTGACTTGAATGATGACACCCCGGACAGGGCACCCGTTGAACTGGCTTTGCCAGGCCACCGGGTGCGCCCCCTTGAGGGGGAAGCGCCGCAGGCGCTTCGGGGGTGGTCCACATCAATCCGCGCGGATGTTCGCCGTCTTCACGATGTCGGCGTAGCGGGCCAGATCGGCCTGGATCTGGGCGCCGAATTCATCGGGCGTGTTGCCCACGGCGGTGATGCCCAGGCTGGCCAGGCGGTCCCTGACGTCGGGGCTCTGGACCACGTCATGCAGCGCGCGCTGGATCTGCTCGACGATCGGGCGCGGCGTCCTGGCCGGGGCGAGGATGCCGATCCACGAGCTGGATTCGAACCCCGGCACGCCCGACTCCGCGACCGTGGGCACGTTCGGCAGCGAGGGCAGCCGTGACGCGCTGGACACGGCGATCGCGCGGACCTGCCCTTGCTGGATGAAGGGGTAGGCCCCGGCCACCGCGGTGTAGAGCATGGGCAGCGTGCCGCCCACGACATCCGCCATGGCCTGGCCGCCGCCCTTGTAGGGAATGTGGGTGAACTGCGCGCCGGTGCGCTGCTTGAGCATTTCACCGGCGAGGTGCGGCGTGCTGCCGGTGCCGGCGCTGCCATAGGACAGGCCGCCCGGCTGCGTCCTGGAATAGGCCACCAGTTCCTGGAGATTCTTCGCCGGCACCGATGGATGGGTCACGATGACCAGCACGGCGTCGCCGATCTTGCTCACTGGCGCGAAGTCCTTGAGGGTGTCGAAGGGCACCTTGGCGAACACGTGGGGGTTGATCACCATCGTGCCGTCGAAGCCGACCACCAGCGTGTAGCCGTCGGGCGGCGCGCTGGCCGCCATCTGCGTGCCGATGTTGCCGGAGGCGCCCGGCTTGTTGTCCACCACCACCTGCTGGCCCAGGCGCTGGCCGAGCTTTTCGGCGACGACGCGCGCGCCGGTGTCGGTCACGCCGCCGGGCGCGAAGGGCACGATCAGCCGGATCGGCTTGTTCGGGTACGGTGCGGGCTGCGCGGCGGCCGGGGCGGCCATGGCGAGCGCGAAGGCGCAGGTGAGAAAGGCCGTCCAGGGCCTGGCCGCTGCGGGAATCGGGAAGTGGGGCATGTTCGTCTCCGTCTTTGGTTCTTGGAAAAGTGCTGCGCGGGGCCTACTCGGGCTGGATGCCGCCGCGCCGGGCCACCTGGGCCCACTTGGTGGTTTCGCGGTCGAGGAAGGCGCGGAAGTCATCGGGCGAGGACAGCACGACCTGCGCCCCCTGGTCGCGCATCTGGCGCGCCACGGCGGGGTCGGCGGTGACGGTGCGCAGGTCGTGCACGATGCGCTCCACCACCGCGCGGGGCATCTGGGCCGGCCCGAACAGCCCATACCAACTGAGCGATTCAACTCCCTTGAGGCCGGCCTCCTCGAACGTCATGGCGTCGGGGAAGATCGGCAGGCGGTGGTCCGCCGCCACGCCCAGCACCCGCAGGTTGCCGGCCTGCACATGGGGCTGGGCGGTGAGCACGCTGGTCACACCGGCGGGCAGGTGGCCGCCGATGATGTCCACCATGATCGGCGCGCCGCCCTTGTAGGGCACGCCCGTCATCTTGAGCTGGCCGGCCTGGCGGATCAGTTCGGCCGTGAGACGGGTCTGGCCTTCCGAGTAGCCCACGGGCAGTTCTTCCTTGCGCGCGGCCTGCAGCAGCTCGGGCAGGGTCCTGTACAGTCCGCGCGCCGCCGCCACCAGCACCATGGGCGAGCTGGCGATGTTGGTGATGGGCGTGAAGGCGGTGGCCGTGTCATAGGGCAGGCTCTTCATCAGCACCGGGTTGATCGCGTGCGAGCCCACCACCAGCAGCAGGGTGGTGCCGTCCGGCGCGGACTTGGCCACGTGCGCCGAGCCGATCACGCCGTTGGCCCCGGTGCGGTTGTCCACCACCACCGACTCGCCCCACAGTTCCGAGAGCCGCTGCGCCATGGCGCGCCCGACGATGTCGGTGCCCCCGCCCGCCGCATAGGGCACGACCAGCGTGACCGGCCTGGACGGCCACCTGGCGGGCGCGGGCTGGGCCCGTGCGGGCCGCGTGAGGGCGCCGCCGGCCAGCAGGCTGCCGAGGCCGGCGAGTACGGTGCGGCGGCCGGGGTGGCATCGCGCAATGGGGTGCTGGTGCATGATCTTGTCTCTGTTGGTGGTGTTTTTCGGGGGGAAGTGTCGTCAGGCCGCCGCCTCTTGCCGCGCGGGCGCGCGGGCGTGTGCGGCGCCTTGCAGCCGCTGGCGGCGCAGCCAGGCCATCGAGCGGCCGCCCAGGCGGCGCCGCAGCAGCGTTTCCGCGAAATCGACGGCGGCCAGCAGGCCGGGCAGGGCGATGCCGGTGGCCAAGCCGCTGCCTTCGGCCATCAGCACCAGGTCTTCGGTCGCCAGGTTGCCGGCCGCGCCGGGCGCGAACGGGCAGCCGCCGATGCCGCCCACGCTGGCATCGAAGCGGCGCACGCCGGCTTCCAGCGCCGCCCAGGCGTTGGCCGCGCCCATGCCGCGGGTGTCGTGGAAGTGCACGGCGAGTTGCGCCACGGGCACGGCCTCGGCCAGCGCGCCCAGGCGCTGCTTCACCTGTCCCGGCGACGCCGAGCCGATGGTGTCCGCGATCACGATTTCCCCGGCGCCGGCGGCCCGCATGCGGGTGGCGCAGTGCAGGACGGCATCCAGCGCCGTCTGCCCTTCGAACGGGCAGTCGAACGCCACGGCCACGTAGGCGCGGGTGCGCAGGCCCAGCGCCTGCGCGGCTTCGAGCGTCTGCTCGCTGACCTCGACGGCCTGCGCCAGCCCCATGTTGATGTTCTTGCGGTTCATGGTTTCGGTGGCCGAGAGCACCACCGCGATTTCCTGCGCGCCCGCCGCATGCGCGCGCTCCAGTCCCTTGAGGTTGGGCACCAGCACCGAGCTGCGCAGCCCGGGCAGGAGGGCGCGCAGGCGTCGCACCAGCGCCGCGGCATCGGCCATCTGCGGCACCGCCTTGGGCGAGACGAAGCTGCTCGCCTCGACACTCTGCACGCCCGCCTGGGCCAGCAGTTCGATCAGCCGCAGCTTGTCGTCGGTCGAGACCGCGATCTGCTGATTCTGCAGGCCGTCGCGGGGCGCGACGTCGGTGATGAGGATCGCTTCCATCGCTGCAGCCCTTAGGCAATGGCGCCGGCGGCGCGCAGTGCGCTCAGGCGTTCCGCGGAGTAGCCGAGCAGCCCGCGCAGCACCCGCTCCGTGTCATCGCCGAGCGCGGGTGGGGCGGTGTAGGTGGCCGGGGCGGCGGCCGAGAGCTTGACCGGGTTGCCCGGCATGCGCAGCGTTTCGCCGGACTTCAGCGGCACGTCCACCACCATGCCGCGCGCGAGCACCTGTGCATCGCCGAGCGCCTGCGCAAAATTGTTGACCGGGCCGCAGGGAATGCGCGCGGCACGCAGATGCTCGAGCCAGTAGCCGGTGGGCTGCTTTTTCAGTGCTTCGGCGATCAGCGCGTCGATCTCGGCGCGCGCGGCGTAGCGCGCCGGCTGCTGCAGGTATTCGGGCTTGCGCAGCGCCGGCAGGTCCATGCAGTCGACGAAGCGCTCGAAGAAGGCGTCGCCGATGCAGGCAATGATCACGTAGCCGTCGGCCGTGGGATAGCTGTTGTAGGGCACGTGCACGAAGTGCCCGTTGCCGATGCCCTCGGGCACGATGCCCGACATCAGGTGCATCGTGGCCATGTAGCTGAGCAGCGATATCTGCGCGTCGAGCATGGAGACGTCGACGTGCTGGCCGCGGCCGGTGCGTTCGCGCTCGGCGATCGCCGCCAGTACTCCGATGGCGCCGAAGACCCCGCCGCCCAGGTCGCCGATCGGAATGCCGCTGCGGGTCGGGCCGGTTTCCGGTGTGCCGGTGATCGACATGCCGCCGCCCATGGCCTGCACCACCTGGTCGAACGCCGGGCGCTGCGTCTGGGGACCGGTCTGGCCAAATCCGGTGATCGAGCAGGTGATGATGCGCGGGTTGACCTTGGCGAGCGCGGCGTGGTCGATGCCGAGGCGCTCGGTCACGCCGACGCTGAAGTTGTCGATGACCACGTCGGCCCGGCGCACCAGATCGAGGAACACGGCCTTGCCGGTGTCGCTCTTGAGGTCCACGCAGACGCTTTGCTTGTTGCGGTTGAGCGTCAGGTAATAGGCGCCCATGCCGCCGCGCGAATAGTCCGGATCGTGCTCCAGCAGCCGGCGCGTGCCTTCCCCGGTGCCGGGCGGCTCGACCTTGATGGTGCGCGCCCCCAGGTCGGCCAGCAGCATCGCGCCGTAGGGTCCGGAAAGCATGTGGGTCAGGTCGAGGACGGTAATGTGTTCGAGGGCCAAGATGTCTCCATGAAACGCTGTTCGGCCCGGTGCTGCATGCGGCATGCCAGCGCTTCGCCGGCATTCAAGTGGTTGATTCGATGGATGTTTTTCCCGGTCGATGCCATTGCTATGATTGCAATGCAACATGGATGAAAAAAATAATGTCTCAGTGGCACGCTCGGCGGCGCGGTGCAGGCTGCCGCGCCTGTGCTTCGTGAGCTATCGCCAGATCCGCGAATTCGCGCTTCCGGTGCTGGCCGAATACGCCGGCCGGGCCGAGATCGAGGCGATCGACGGCACCTTCGGCGGCGCGCTGGCGATTGCGCAGGAACGGTTGCGCGACGGCGCGGTCGACGCCTTCGTCAGCGCCGGCTCCAACGCCAGCATCCTGCGCAGCGGCCTGCAGGCGCCGGTGGCGACCATCCAGCTCGGGGGCTTCGACATCCTGCAGGCGCTGATCAAGGCGCGCCGCATCGCCAACCGGGTCGGCGTGGTGATGTACGGCCAGACGATTCCGGCGCTCGATGCGGTCAAGGAACTGCTCAACATCGAGATCACCCAGTACGCCTACCGCACGCCGGACGACGCGCGCCAGCGTTTCGACGCACTGCGCCGCGACGGCTTCCATGTGATCGTCGGTTCCAGCCTGGTGGTGGAACTCGCGCAAGAAGCCGGGCTGCACGGTCTGCTGGCCTATTCCCTGGCCAGCATCCGGCAGGGCTTCGAGGACGCCATCGAACTGGCCCGCGTGGCCCGGCTGGAAGCGGGCCGTTACGAGCAGCTCAACGGGGTGTTGCACAACCTCCAGGAAGCGGTGCTGGCGGTGGACCGCGCGCACTGCATCACTGCGCTGAACCCGGCCATGCAGCAACTGCTGGGCGCGGGCGCGGCGCCGCTGCTGGGCCGCCCGCTGCAGGAGGTGCAGCCGGCGTTGTCGCTGCAAGCCACGCTCGACTCCGGCCAGGAGGAGCGCGCCGCGGTGCTGCGGCTCGCGCAGCGCGACTGGGTCGTGAACCGCACGCCGATCCGCGAGCAGGGCGAGATCGTCGGGGCCGCGCTCACGCTGTTCGACGCCCGCGACATCCAGGAGGCCGACACCAGCCTGCGCATGCAGCAGCGGCGGCGCCAGGGCAGCGCGCGCCACGGTTTTGCCAGCCTGGTCGGCGCAAGCCCGGCCTTCATGCGGGCGGTGCAGACGGCGCGGCGCTTTGCCGCCACCGACCTGACGGTGTTGATCGCGGGCGAAAGCGGCGTCGGAAAGGAACTGTTCGCCCAGGCCATCCACAACGAAGGCGCGCGCGCCGGGCGGCCTTTCGTCGCGGTGAACTGCGCATCCTTCCCCGAGACGCTGCTGGAGAGCGAACTGTTCGGCTATGAGGAAGGCGCCTTCACCGGCGCGCGGCGCGGCGGCCGCCGCGGCCTGTTCGAGGCGGCGCACACCGGCACCGTGTTCCTCGATGAGATCGGCGACATGCCGCTGCCCTTGCAGAGCCGGCTGTTGCGCGTGCTGCAGGAGCGCGAGATCACGCGCCTGGGCGCCAGCGCCGCGATACCGGTGGACGTGCGCATCATCGCGGCCACCCATCAGCCACTGCGCGAGATGGTGGAGCAGGGCCGCTTCCGCCAGGACCTGTACTACCGGATCAACAAGCTGCGCCTGCCCTTGCCCGCGCTGCGGGAGCGCGGCGCGGACGTCACGCAGATGGCGGCCGCCTTCATGGCCCGCAGCCTGCATGCGCTGGGCTCTGCCTTGCCCGCGACCGAGGTGCTGGCGCCGCTGCTGCCGCTGCTCGCCGCCTACCACTGGCCCGGCAACGTGCGCGAGCTGGAAAACCTGTGCGAGCGCAGCGCCGTCTTCCTGGCCCAGTTCGACACGCCCGCCGCCATCGTCTACGACGAACTGCGCCACGATTGCCCCGAGCTGTTCGGCGACGCGCGCGAAGGGCTCGCGCTGCCGGCCGGCCCCGGGAGCCTCCGCCTGCGCCGTGCGCAGGAGGCGCTGCGCGCCTGCGGCGGCAACCGGGCCGAGGCGGCGCGGCGCCTGGGCATCAGCCGTTCGACGCTATGGCGCTGGCTGCTGCAGCCCACCGGCGAGACGGATTCCCCGGCGCCGTGAGCGCGCTACCAAAGAAAACGCCCCGATCGGTCAATGCCAGCCAGTCAAGCGCTGACTGGCATTTTCTTTGTGGGGAACTTGCTGCGAGAGCGCCTGACCTCGCGCGGGACTCGGCTATCCCATTGGCAGGCAGTGCCTCCAATGTCTCGTTCAGGGTGGTTTGCAGCAGGCTCAAAGCAAAAAGGGAACGTGGTCCATACGCTCCCTTTTTACCTGCCTTCAGCTTCGCTTGGGCTTATCTGACTGGCATTGGCCCGATCGGGGCCTTTTGCTGCGGTGTGGACATCGCTCAGACGCGCTTGCGGTATTCGCCGGTGCGCGTGTCGATTTCGATGCGGTCGCCTTGCGAGACGAACAGCGGCACCGGCACTTCGAAGCCGGTGGCGATCTTGGCGGGCTTGAGCACCTTGCCGGAGGTGTCGCCCTTGACGGCGGGTTCGGTCCAGGTGATTTCGCGCTCGACGCTGGTCGGCAGTTCGACCGAGATCGCCTTGCCTTCGTAGAACACCACTTCGACGGCCATGCCGTCTTCGAGGTAGTTCAGCGCGTCGCCCATGTTCTCGGCTTCGACCTCGTACTGGTTGTACTCGCTGTCCATGCAGACGTACATCGGGTCGGCGAAGTAGGAATAGGTGCATTCCTTCTTGTCGAGCACGATCTGGTCCATCTTGTCGTCGGCCTTGAACACCACTTCGGTGCCGAAGTTGGCGATCAGGCTCTTGAGCTTCATGCGCACGGTGGCGGAGTTGCGGCCGCCGCGGCTGTATTCGGTCTTGAGGACGACCATCGGGTCCTTGCCGTGCATGATCACGTTGCCGGCGCGGATTTCTTGAGCGATTTTCATAGGTTGGGCCTGTTGGGGCTGGGTTGCGGGCCTTGCGCGGGGGGCGGGATGCCGCTCCGCGAAAAGGCAAAGGCGCCACCAGGCAAGTGCTGCAGACGCTGCCCGAATTGCGCAAAGCCCTGGATTTTAACGTTTTTCCTTCGCGAACCCGAGCAGCCGCGTCGCCAGATCGGCTTGCGCCAGCAGCCGCGCGCGCGCGGCGCGCGCGCAGGCGCCCCAGGCCGGCAGGTCCCAGGCCGGCAGGGGGCCTGCGGCGGTGCCGTTCCACACCCGGTGGAACTGGCGCAGGTCTGCGGGCGCCTGCAGCCAGTCGAGGAAGGCGTCGAGCTTGTGCGCATGGGCGCCGTCGGCCTGCGGGTAGATCTGCCAGATGAAGGGCTGCCCGGCCCAGAGCGCGCGCACCAGCGAGTCTTCGCCGCGCACGAAATTCAGGTCCGCCGCCCACAGGCGCTCGTCGAACGCCTCCTGTGTGACATGGGGTTGGTATGAAATTGATAGCATGCAGCCCAGGTTCTTACTGGGCTTCAGGCACTTTTTGTGCTCAATTTCGCGTTCCACGGCCGTGCGGCTGCGCCCGGCCGCCACCAGCAGCCGGGCGGGCTGCGGGCCCTGCTGCAGGCGCAGCGGCAGTTCGGCCAGGGCAGGGGGCTCGTAGCAGAACAGGTTCAGCAGGAGCGTGTCCGCGCCTGCGCCGGCGGCCGCGCGCGCGCCGCTCCGGTTGAAGCCGGCCTGCCGCGCGGCCAGCCCGGGCTCGCGCAGCAGGCCGCCTGTGGCGGCGGTGAAGCCCGGATAGAAGAACCACTTGGTCCATCCCGCGGCAGGCCCCTGCAGCATGGGCGAGGGCAGGGCGTGGCAGCATTGCACATAGGCCTCGGCCGACAGGTATTCGAGGTTGATCCACACCGGCGCGCGGCCGGCTGCGGCGGCTGCGGCGATGAAGCCGGGCTCCGGGTCGCAGCCGAAGGCCTCGACCACCACGTCGCCCGGCGGATGCACCGTGCCGGGCGTCCAGTGCACCAGCGCGACGCCCGGCGCGCCCTGCGGCGCCATCCAGGCGAGGGCGGCCGGGTCGTCCACCCAGAGCCGCACCCGTTCGCCGCGGCCGGCCAGGTCGGCCGCCAGACGCCAGCACACGCCGATGTCGCCGTAGTTGTCGATGACCTTGCAGAAAATGTCCCAGTGCATGCGCCGTCCTTTGGCGCGCATTGTGCGTGTCCGGGCCGCCGGCGGGGCCAGGTCGATAATCCGCCGCCATGACCTTGCCCGATGCCCACGCCATTCCCCGCAGCCGCGCCAGGCCCGCCCTGCTGCTGCTCGCGGCCGCGCTCCTGCTGGTGGCCTCTGTCTGGCTGGCTACGCGCGATGCCGCCTGGCTGGCGGCGCAGACGCGCTTCGAGAGCCTGGGCGCGCTGCGCGGCCTGGCCGGCGTGGCGTTGCTGGCGGCCGTTGCCTGCGCGGTGAAGGGCGCGCGCGGCTGGGCCGACCGCTCCCCGGGGCTGGTGCTCGACGCCGAGGGGCTGGTGGACATGGTGAGCAGCGTGCGGGCCGGGCGCATCCGGTGGGCCGAGGTCACCGGCCTCGCGGTACTGAAGGTGCGCAACCAGTTCACCCTGGTGCTGAAGGTGGCCGATCCGCAGAAGCTGATCGCCGCGGCCTCGCCGGTGCGGCGCGCGCTGGCGGAGGCCGACGCGCGCCTATGCGGCAGTCCGGTGGCGATTTCGGCGGCCACGCTGGCGATCGGCTTCGACGACCTGGTGCAGCTGTGCCATGCCTACCACGCGCGCTATGGCACGAAGCCGGCGGGCGCCGGCTCCTGAAGCGCCAGGCCGGCGCGGCCACAATAGGCGCCATGTCCGACCAGCATTCCGAACAACTGCTCAGTGAGGTGGCGGCGCTGCCCGCGCTGCCGGGGGTCTACCGCTACTTCGACGCGGAGGGCGTGCTGCTGTACGTGGGCAAGGCGCGCAACCTCAAGAAGCGTGTTTCCAGCTACTTCACCAAGAACCATGGCGGCACGCGCATCGGCCATATGATCGGCAAGATCGCGCGCATGGAGACCACGGTGGTGCGCTCCGAGGCCGAGGCGCTGCTGCTCGAAAACAACCTGATCAAGACCCAGCACCCGCGCTACAACATCCTCTTTCGCGACGACAAGAGCTATCCCTACCTGAAGATCACCGGCAACCCCGAGCATCGCGGCGGCGGCGCGGCATCGCCGGCCACCACCTTCCCGCGCGTGGCCTACTACCGCGGCGCGGTGGAGAAGCGGCACCGCTACTTCGGGCCGTTTCCCAGCGCCTGGGCGGTGAAGGAGTCGATCCAGCTGATCCAGAAGGTGTTCCGCCTGCGCACCTGCGAGGACACGGTGTTCGGCAACCGCACCCGGCCCTGCCTGCTCTACCAGATCAAGCGCTGCTCCGGCCCTTGCGTGGACCTGATCTCGCCCGAGGCCTATGGCGTGGACGTGGCCAATGCCGAGCGCTTCCTGCGCGGCGAGACGCAGGAGGTGATGGGTGCGCTGGAGCAGCGCATGATGGCGCACGCGGAGAAGCTCGAGTTCGAGCAGGCGGCCGAGCTGCGCAACCAGATGAGCGCGCTGTCGCGCGTGCTGCACCAGCAGTCGATCGAAACCGCGACCGACCGCGACGTGGACATCCTCGCCGTCAAGGTGCAGGGCGGGCGGGCCTGCGTCAACCTGGCGATGGTGCGCGGCGGCCGGCACCTGGGCGACAGGCCGTACTTCCCGGTGCATGTGGAGGACGCGGCCGCGCTGCTCGCCATGGAGGCGGAAACCGATGCAGGGGCCGCGCCGGCGCCGCCGCCGGTCGAGGCGCAGGTGCTCGAGGCCTTCATCGCCCAGCACTACCTGGGCGTGCCGGTGCCGCCGGCGCTGATCACCAGCCACGCGGTGGACCGCGCGCTGGTCGACGCGCTCACGCAGCAGAGCGGCACCCGGGTGTCGGCCGTGCACAACCCGCGCGAGCAGCGCCGCATCTGGCTGGAGATGGCGCAGAAGAACGCCGACCTGCAACTGGCCCGCCTGCTGGCGGAGGAGGGCTCGCAGCAGGCGCGCACCCGCGCGCTGGCCGACGCGCTGGACCTGGTGCCGGACAACCTGGACGAACTGCGCATCGAGTGCTTCGACATCTCGCACACGGCGGGCGAGTCCACCCAGGCCTCGTGCGTGGTGTTCCACCACCACAAGATGCAGAACGGCGAGTACCGGCGCTACAACATCGAGGGCGTGACCGGAGGCGACGACTACGCGGCCATGCGCCAGGTGCTCACGCGCCGCTACGCCAAGCTGGCCGAGGCCGCGCGCGCCTCGGAAGACCCGGACCATCCCACCAGCGGCTCCGCGCGCATGCCGGACCTGGTGCTGGTCGACGGCGGCAAGGGCCAGGTCTCGATGGCGCGCAGCGTGTTCGAGGAGCTGGGGCTGGATCTGGCGCTGATCGTCGGCGTGGAGAAGGGCGAGGGCCGCAAGGTCGGGCTGGAGGAACTGGTCTTTGCCGACGGCCGCGAGAAGGTCTACCTGGGCCGCGATTCGGCCGCGCTGATGCTGGTGGCGCAGATCCGCGACGAGGCGCACCGCTTCGCCATCACCGGCATGCGCGCGCGCCGCGCCAAGGTGCGCGTGGGCGGCAGCCAGCTCGAGGACATTCCCGGCGTCGGCGCCAAGAAGCGCGCGCGGCTGCTGCAGCGCTTCGGCGGCGTGCGCGGCGTGGCGGCCGCCAGCGTGGAGGACATCGAGCGGGTCGAGGGCATCTCGCGCGAGCTGGCCGAAGAGATCTACCGCGCCCTGCACTGATCGAGCGCCGCAGGGGAGCGGCGCGTGACACAATCGCCGCCATGTTCTGGACTATTCCCACCATCATGACCTGGACGCGGATCATCGCGATTCCGCTGATCGTGGGAGTGTTCTACCTGCCGCTGTCCGAGCCGGTGCGCAACCTCATCGCCACGGTGATGTTCGTGGTGTTCGCCGCGACCGACTGGCTCGACGGCTTCCTGGCGCGCCGGCTCAACCAGACCTCGGCCTTCGGCGCCTTCCTGGACCCGGTGGCCGACAAGTTCCTGGTCTGCGCCTCGCTGCTGGTCCTGGTCTACCTGCACCGCGCCGACGTCTTCGTGGCGCTGATCATCGTGGGACGCGAGATCGCCATTTCCGCCCTGCGTGAGTGGATGGCGCAGATCGGCGCCTCGCGCAGCGTCGCGGTGCACATGCTGGGCAAGGTCAAGACCGTGGTGCAGATGATCGCGATTCCGTTCCTGCTCTATGACGGGCGGCTGCTCGACCTCATCGACACGAACCTCTGGGGCACGGTGCTGATCTGGATCGCGGCCGTGCTCACCATCTGGTCGATGGTGTACTACCTGCAGAAGGCGCTGCCCGAGATCCGCGCCCGAGTGCGCTAGCGCTCAGGGGGTGCCGGGCGCCGCGCGACGGTGCCGCGCCGGAAGGTCCAGCAGTACAGCCCCACTTTCCTCAAGAGACTCCGCCATGGTTCAGCCCGTCCGCTCACACCACCGCATTGCCGTCATCGCCGGGGATGGCATTGGCAAGGAGGTGATGCCCGAGGGCGTGCGCGTGCTCGATGCCGCCGCACGCAGGTTCGGCATCGGCCTGCAGTTCGACCATTTCGACTTCTCGAGCTGGGACTACTGCGAGCGCCACGGCAAGATGCTGCCGGACGACTGGAAGGCGCAGATCGGCGGCCATGACGCGATCTATTTCGGCGCGGTCGGCTGGCCCGAGAAGATCGCCGACCACGTCTCGCTCTGGGGCTCGCTGCTGTTGTTCCGGCGTGAATTCGACCAGTACGTCAACCTGCGTCCGGCCCGCCTCATGCCCGGCATCATCGCTCCGGTGGTGCGCCGCGACGGCAGCCCGCGCCAGCCCGGCGAGATCGACATGTACATCGTGCGCGAGAACACCGAAGGCGAATACTCCAGCATCGGTGGGCGCATGTTCCCCGGCACCGAGCGCGAGATCGTCATGCAGGAGACGGTGATGTCGCGCATCGGCGTGGACCGGGTGCTGAAGTTTGCCTTCGAACTGGCCCAGTCGCGGCCCAGGAAGCACCTGACCAGCGCCACCAAGTCCAATGGCATCGCCATCACCATGCCGTACTGGGACGAGCGCGTGGCCGAAATGGCCAGGACCTACCCGGAGGTGACGGTGGACAAGTTCCACATCGACATCCTCACCGCGCATTTCGTGCAGCGGCCCGACGCCTTCGACGTCGTGGTGGCCAGCAACCTGTTCGGCGACATCCTGTCCGACCTGGGGCCCGCCTGCACCGGCACGATCGGCATCGCGCCCAGCGCCAATCTCGACCCGGACCGGCGCTTTCCCTCGCTGTTCGAGCCGGTGCACGGCTCCGCGCCCGACATCGCGGGCCAGGGCATCGCCAACCCGATCGGGCAGATCTGGTGTGGCGCCATGATGCTGGAGTTCCTGGGACACAAGGAGGCGCACGACGCGATACTTGCCGCCATCGAGAAGGTGCTCGACCCGAAGAGCGGCGCGCCGCGCACGCGCGACATCGGCGGCACGGCATCGACCTCGGATCTGGGCCGCGCGATTGCCGCTGCGCTGTGACCAAAACCCGTGTGAAAAAGCGTCTAGAATCCCGGCTCCGCGCCATCGCAAGACGGCAAGTCTGTTGACACCGCCTAGGTCCATCGCTTTAATCTGCTCTCGCTGCACACCGTCGCGGCAGCCCTTCCCGAACCGCCTAGCCGTCCCCGAGGGGCCCCGCCGGTTCAGGACGACCAGATTCCACCGACACCCAGTCAACGCCATATTTCTTCAGAGGGGTTCCTGTGAACAAAACCGAACTGATCGAGCACATCGCCAAGCATGCCGACATCTCCAAGGCCGCTGCCACCCGCGCACTGGAGTCCACCATCGGCGCCGTCAAGACCACCCTGAAGAAGGGCGGCACCGTCTCGCTCGTGGGTTTCGGTACCTTTGCCGTGGGCAAGCGCGCGGCACGCAGCGGCCGCAATCCGCGCACCGGCGAGACCATCAAGATCAAGGCTGCTAAAGTACCAAAGTTTCGTCCAGGCAAGGCATTGAAGGATGCGTTGAACTGAGTTCAGGTGGGGTGCTTAGCTCAGTTGGTAGAGCGGCGCTCTTACACGGCGTAGGTCGGCGGTTCGAGACCGTCAGCACCCACCACCGACACAAAAAGGCGAACGGTAGTTCGCCTTTTTCTTTATCCGAACCGCGCTCGCGGTGTTGTTGAAAGATCCACCATGTTTGAGTCCATCCGCAAGCACTCCAAGATCGTGATGGTCATGCTGTTCTTGCTGATCATCCCGTCGTTCGTACTGTTCGGCGTCGATGGCTACCGCCGTTCCATGGAGCACAGTGCGGCCGTGGCCACCGTGGACGGCCAGGACGTGACGCAAGGTGAGTGGGATGCCGCACACCGTGCCAACGTGGAGCGTTTGCGCGCGCAGATGCCCAATCTGGATTCCCGCATGCTGGAGACGCCGCAGGCGCGCTACAGCACGCTGGAGCGCCTGGTGCGCGAGCGCGTGCTGCGCGCGGCCGCCGAGAAGGGCCATGTGCTGCCCAGCGACGCGCGTCTGGCGCGCGTCCTGCATGACGATCCGGTCATTGCCAGCATGCGCGGAGCCGACGGCCGGCTGGACATGGCGCAGTACCGCGAGGCGCTGGCGCGCCAGGGCATGACGCCCGAGTTATATGAGTCGCGCGTGCGATCCGAACTGGCCCTGCGCCAGGTGCTGGAGGCCGTGCCCGGCACCAGCTTTGCCACCGCCGCCGAGACCCGGCTGGCATTCGATCCGTTCTATGAACGGCGCAACATCCAGGTTGCGAACTTCAATCCGAAGGACTTCTTGTCCAAGGTCAGCCTGGCCGACGCGGACCTGCAGCGCTACTACCAGGACCACCTGGCCCAGTTCCGTGTGCCCGAGCAGGCGGACGTCGAATACCTCGTGCTGGACCTCGACAGCGTCAAGCGCGGCATCACCGTCAGCGAGCAGGACCTGCAGACTTATTACGCGCAGAATCAGGAGCGCCTGGCTAGCCAGGAAGAGCGCCGTGCCAGCCACATCCTGATCGCCGTGCCCAAGGATGCACCCAAGGCCGAGCGCGACAAGGCGCATGCGCTCGCCGAGCAATTGCTGGAGCAGGTGCGCAAGGCGCCCGCCAGCTTCGCCGACGTGGCACGCAAGAACTCGCAGGATCCGGGCTCGGCCCCCAGTGGCGGCGACCTGGGCTACTTCGCGCGCGGCGCCATGGTCAAGCCCTTCGCGGACGCGGCGTTCGCGATGAAGAAGGGCGAGATCAGCGATCTGGTCGAATCCGATTTCGGCTATCACATCATCCTGCTGGAAGACATCAAGTCGGCCAAGCAGAAGAGCTTCGCCGAAGTGCGTGGTGAACTGGAGTCCGAGTTGCGCCAGCAGCAGGCACAGGCCCGCTTTGCCGAAGCCGCCGAAACCTTTACCAATGCCGTATACGAGCAGGCGGACAGCCTGCAGCCGGCTGCGGACAAGCTCA
Organism: Xylophilus sp. ASV27; assembly: GCF_016428875.1. Lineage (GTDB taxonomy): Bacteria > Pseudomonadota > Gammaproteobacteria > Burkholderiales > Burkholderiaceae_C > Xylophilus. The sequence goes on along the minus strand of NZ_JAELTO010000056.1, from coordinate 12,674 downwards.
AGCTGACGCTGCGCACCGCGAAGGACGTGCTGCGCACGCCCGCGCCTGGAGCGACCGGGGCGCTGGCCAATGCGCGCCTGCTCGAGGCCTTGTTCTCGCCGGATGCCATCGAGAAGAAGCGCAATACCGAGGCCATCGAGATCGGCCCCAATCAGCTTGCCGCCGCACGCATCGCGCGCTACAGCCCGGCACAGACGCCGACGCTGGATGCGGTGCGCGACCGGGTGCGCACGCTTGCCACCGAACAGCGCGCCGCCGAACTGGCCCGCCAGGAAGGCCAGGCCCGGCTGGCCGCGTGGAAGGCCGCGCCGGCAAGCGCCAGCATGCCGGCTGCGATCACGGTGTCGCGCAGCGATCCGCAGCAGCAGCCCCCCCTGGTGGTGAGTGCGGTCATGCGCCTGCCGGCCGCCAACCTGCCGGCCTTCGCCGGAGTCGATCTGGCCGCCGACGGATACGCCGTGGTGCGCTTGAACAAGGTGGAGGCTCGCACGCCACCGACGGGCGAGGAGGATCAGCGGGATCGCGCACGCGTTGCGCAGTCCTGGGGCGCGGCCGAGGCGGCTGCCTACTATGAGTTGCTCAAGAAGCAGATGAAGGTCCAGATCAAGGCCGACAAGCCTGCGCCTGTCGCGGCGGGGTAGCCGGGGCCTGGCATCCGTAGAAAACATCTGCGGATGCCTGCCTGAATGACGCTATAATACTTTTCTTTCTACGGTGGCTGTAGCTCAGTTGGTAGAGTCCAGGATTGTGATTCCTGTTGTCGTGGGTTCGAGCCCCATCAGCCACCCCAGTTTCCTTCTCCCCAGCGCTGTCGCAACGGCGGCGCATGCATGATCTGGTTCTCCCGCAACGGGGGCATGTTTCTTCCGGTCCTGCTGATTCAAAACCCGCTTTTTTCCAAGTCTGCCTGTGGCAGGAGCTGCGGCCGCTGTAGCATGTCGCGCCACAATGGGGCATGCGGCCACGTCTCGCCCGAGGCGCGTGCGCAATGCTCCAGACTTCGATGCATTACAAGGAGGACTTGCCATCATGCTGCCTGAATCGCGCCTCTCCCGCTTTTTCCTCGTGGCACTGGCCTGGTTGCTGGTGCTGACCGCCGCATGGATGACCGTGTCGCGCTGGGTCTCGATGCCCGTCGGCTTTCTTGCGCAGGTCGCGCTGGAGCAGGGGGCGCCCTACTGGGTGCGGTCGGTCCGCCTGAATGCCGGCGTGATCGAGGCGGACACGCGCATCGAGGTCCGGGTGCCCGGGGCGGCGTCTGGTGCGCGCGGAGAGATCATGGTCGATGCGCGCACCGCGCACTATGCCTATGGGCTACCGATCCTGCTGGCCTTGCTGCTGGCCGCGCGCAGCCGCGGCTTGTGGAAGCGGGCCATGGCAGGCTACTTCCTGCTGCTGCCGTTCCAGGCTTTCAGCCTGGTGTTCGATCTGCTCAAGCAGATGGCCATGGCTGGTGCGGGAGGAGGGGCGGTACTGGGCATCGACCAATGGCAGCTCGAGGGCATCGGTTTTGCCTACCAACTCGGAACGCTGGTGGTACCCACGCTGGCGCCTGTGATGCTGTGGCTGTGGATGGACCGCGACTTTTTCCGCACGGTGGTGGTGGAACAATGGAAGCCTTCTCACCAGCGTCCAGCCGTGTCGGTCGAACCGAGCGAAGGGCCCCGCGCATGACCGCTCATCCGTTGACCATCACCAGCTTTCCCTTCACGCTGCGCGATCCCATCAGGCCGTAGGCTTCCTTCAGACGGTCCAGCGGGAGTGTGCGGTCTATCACGGGCTTGATGCGGCCCTGGGCGTACCAGGCGGCGAGCTCCTGCATCATGGCTGCATTGCGCTGCGGCTCCCGCTGGGCAAAGCCGCCCCAGAAGATGCCGACGATGGAGGCTCCCTTGAGCAGCGGCAGGTTCAGCGGCAGTGCGGGTATCGGGCCGCCGGCGAAGCCCACCACCAGGTAGCGGCCGCGCCAGGCAATGGAGCGAAACGCTGGATCGGCGAGCTCGCCTCCGACCGGGTCATAGATGATGTCCGGGCCTTTGCCGCCGGTGAGCTCCTTGAGCGTGGCGCGCAGGTCCTGGCGGCCGTAGTCGATGCTGGCATCGGCCCCGATGCTGCGGCACAGCGCGCATTTCTCTTCCGAAGACGCCGCCGCGATCACGCGCGCGCCCGCCGCCTTGGCGATCTGGATGGCGGCGGTTCCCACGCCGCCTGCCGCACCCAGCACCAGCACCGTTTCGCCGCCCTGCAGTTGACCACGGTCCAGCAGCGCATGGTGCGAGGTGGCATAGGTCATGATGAAGGCCGCCGCGTCCACGTGGGGGAATGCATCGGGCAGCGGCATGCACTGCGACGCCTGCGCCAGCACGTGGGTCGCAAAACCGCCCGTGCCCTGTAGGCAGGCCACGCTCTGGCCTTCGCGCAGTCCGGTCACGCCCGCGCCGACGGCGCGCACCACGCCTGCAAATTCGGAGCCCGGCACGAAGGGCAGGGGCGGCTTCATCTGGTACTTGTTCTGGACGATCAGCAGATCGGGAAAGTTCAGGCTGGCGGCCTTGATCTCGACCAGCACCTCGCCCGCTGCGGGCACGGGGGTGGGCAGCTCCTTCCAGATGAGCGCGTCAACGCCGGTGGGGTTTTCGCAAAGCCAGGCATGCATGGGGGTCTCCGTCTATTCAGTGGTGGGGCTGGTCGATCATAGGAGGCTGCTGCAAAAGGCCTTTGTCCCTCGCGTGACGCGGCGCAGCGGAGCCGGCGCGCCACCTACAATCCGATGATCCTGCTTCGCCCATGAAAATCCTCATTTCCAACGACGACGGCTTCCAGGCGCCCGGCATCGTGGCACTGCACCGCGCACTGCAGGACATCGCCGATGTCGAGGTGGTCGCCCCCGAGCACAACAACAGCGCCAAGTCCAACGCCCTGACCTTGCACGCCCCGCTCTACGTCCACACGGCCGCCAACGGTTTCCGCTATGTCAACGGCACTCCCGCCGACTGCATGCACATTGCCCTCACCGGCCTGCTCGGCTACCGGCCCGACCTGGTGGTCTCCGGCATCAACAACGGCGCCAACATGGGGGACGACACCATTTATTCCGGCACCGTGGGCGCCGCGATGGAGGGGTTTCTGTTCGGCGTGCCCGCCATCGCCTTCTCGCAGGTCGAGAAGGGCTGGGCAGAACTGGAGTCTGCCGCGCAGAAGGCGCGCGAGATCGTGGGCGGGCTGATCTCGCAGAAGCTCGTGGGCGAGACGCCCTGGCTGCTCAACGTCAACATTCCCAATCGGCCGCTCTCGCAGCTCAAGTCCTTGCGCCTGTGCCGGCTGGGCCGCCGCCATGCGGCTGAGCGTGTCATCACCCAGGACAGTCCGCGCGGCGAGACCATGTACTGGATCGGCAATGCCGGCCTCGCGAAGGATGATGCCGAAGGCACCGACTTCCACGCCACGGCGCAGGGGCATGTGGCCATCACGCCCCTCAAGATCGACCTGACCGACCACGACAAGCTCGGGTACTGGGGGCAGACCGTGGCCCGCTTGAGCGGCGCCCTGCCGGCGGGCCCCGATCCGGATGCACTTGCGGCGCAGGCAGCGGCATGAGCGAGCGGCCGCGCTTTCCGGCGAGGCTGACAAATCCCGCGCCGCCGGCGGGCCGCTCTGCTTTTGCTATTAAAAATGTAGCTAATGGCCCAGGTGCAGCATGGGGTGGCGACCCCCTGCGTTCCAAGAACCAGGCGATGCCCCAGGCCTCGTCGGGATGGGGGCTGGATTCGGGCGCGGTGCGCCTGCGCATGGTGCAGAAGCTGGCCGCGCAAGGCGTGCAGGCGCCGGCCGTGCTGGAGGCCATGGGCGCCGTCGAGCGGCATCGCTTTGTCGATTCGGGCCTCGTGAACCAGGCCTATGAGGACACCAGTCTGCCGATCGGGCTGGGCCAGACCATTTCCAAGCCCAGCGTGGTGGCGCGCATGCTCGAGCTGCTGCTGGGCGCCGAAGGCGCGCAGCACGGGCGGCTGGGGCGGGTGCTGGAGATCGGCACCGGCTGCGGCTACCAGGCCGCGGTACTGGCCCGCATCGCGCGCGAGGTCTACAGCATCGAGCGGCTGCGTGGGCTGCACGACAAGGCACGCGAGAACCTCCGGCCCCTGCGCCTGCCCAACGTCCATCTGCTGTTTGGCGACGGCATGGCGGGTTATGCCAAGGGGGCGCCCTATGCCGGCATCATTGCCGCCGCGGGCGGCGAGGCCCTGCCGCAGGCCTGGTGCGCCCAGCTTGCCCTGGGCGGGCGGCTGGTCGCGCCCATGGCCATGCAGGGCGGCCGGCAGGCGCTGGTCGTGGTGGACCAGACACGGCACGGCTTGAAACAGAGCGTCCTGGAGGATGTGCGCTTTGTCCCCCTAAAATCAGGGATTGCTTAAAGGGATGTTTATGCTAGGAATGCGCGGACGGATGTGGGTGGCAACGGGCATGCTGGCCGTTGCGGCGGTGATCGCCGGGTGCTCCACCGACAAGCCGCGACGTGCGCCACCGGTGGAAGACCGCGGCCTTGGCGCTGGCGCCTTGGCGCCGAGCGCGCCTATGGCGTCTTCCGTGGCAGAGGCGCCGCCCCCGAAGCCGCTGCCAGGGGCCGAGAACGCCGGCCGCCCGGGCTACTATACGGTCAAGCCCGGCGACACCTTGCGCAAGATCGGCCAGGAAACCAATCAGAACTGGCGCGACATCGTGCGCTGGAACAGCCTCGAAAATCCCGACCTGATCGAAGTGGGTCAGGTGCTGCGCGTGGTTCCGCCCACGTCGAGCCAGGTGGCGCAGGCCCCGGCGGCGGAGAAGCCCAGTGGTGCGCCGGTCACCGGCACCTCCCTGCCGCCGGCGCAGCCTGCGTCCCATACGCCTTCGCCGGGCGCCGCGCCCGGGGTCGTGGCGCCGGTTACACCGCCGCAAGGCGCTGCCAGCGAGGACGAGGTCGCCTTCATCTGGCCCGCCAGCGGCACCTTGCTCGCCGCCTTCGACGAAGCCAAGAACAAGGGCTACGACATCGGCGGCAAGGCCGGCGATCCGGTGCTGGCCGCGGCCGACGGCCGCGTCGTGTATGCGGGTGCGGGCCTGCGCGGCTACGGCAACCTGATCATCCTCAAGCACAACAACACCTATCTCACGGCCTATGCCCACAACCAGACCCTGCTGGTGAAGGAAGACCAGTCGGTGCGCCGTGGCCAGAAGATCGCCGAAATGGGCAGCAGCGATGCCGATCGCGTGAAGCTGCATTTCGAGATCCGGCGGCAGGGCAAGCCGGTCGATCCCTCGCGCTACCTGGCAGCGCGGTAACCAGCATGGCGCGGCGCAGCACTCGCAGCCCGCGCCCCGCCGCTCCCGAGGGCCAGGCCGCGGTGTTCCCACCGTCTGCCTCCGAGCGGGAACTCCATGCCAGAGAGGCGGTCGACTCGCCAGAGGGCGGCGACACGCTCGCCCTCTACCTGAGAGAGGTGCGCCGCACCGAGCTCTTCACCCCCGAGGAAGAGCTTGCCACAGCGGTGCGCGCCCGCGCCGGCGACTTCGAGGCCCGGCAATCCATGATCGAACACAACTTGCGCCTGGTGGTCAGCATTGCGAAGGGCTACCTGGGCCGGGGCCTGCCGCTGGCGGACCTGATCGAGGAGGGCAACCTGGGTTTGATGCACGCCACCACCAAGTTCGAGCCCGAGCGCGGGTTCCGCTTCTCCACCTACGCCACCTGGTGGATCCGGCAATCGGTCGAGCGCGCGGTGATGTGCCAGGCACGCACCATCCGTCTGCCGGTGCATGTGGTGCGCGAGTTGCAGCAGGTGCTGCGCGCGCGCCGCGCCCTGGAGAGCGATCCGGAACTCGCCGCACGCCGGCCCGATGGCCCGCGCGTGGAAGACATCGCCGCGCTGCTCGGCCGTGAGGTGCAGCAGGTCGCCGACCTGCTGGCATTGGCGGACACGCCACGTTCGCTCGACGCATCGCTCGACCGCAACGATGATGCCGACACCCGGCTCGACACGGTGCGCGATGAAGCGGCCGTCGATCCCAGTGGCGCCGTGCACGAGCACGAGGTGGAGCGCCTGCTGGAGCAGTGGATCGATGCGCTCTCGCCGCGCGAGCGCGAGGTGCTCTACGGCCGCTTCGGCCTGCACGAGCGCGAGCCCGAGACGCTGGATGCGCTCAGCCATCGCCTGGGCCTGACCCGCGAGCGTGTGCGCCAGGTCCAGAACGAGGCGCTGCAGAAGCTGCGGCGGCACCTGGCGCGCCATGGCGTGGCGCGGGACATGCTGCTGTAGCGGCGCGCCGCCCGGCAGCCTTCTAGGCAGCCATGGCGAACGGAGTCTCTTCTTCCCGCGACGGCTCTGGCGGCTTACCGTCGATCAGCCAGGCGAATAGCCGTTCCACGTTCACCGCCTGGATCAGCAGCTCGCCGCGGTTGGCCTTGATGACTTCCGATGCGAACATGGACTGGCCCTGCGCCGCCAGTGGCGTGCGGATGATCTGGCTATCGTCGAACTGCGGCACCGCGTGCAGTTCGTCGACCAGCAGGCCCAGCGTATGGTCGCCATGGCGCACCACCATCACCTGGCTGCCCGGCGTCGGGCGCGATGGTTGGCCGCCCAGCAACTGCACCAGATCGAACACCCACATGAAGCGCTGCCGCATGTCGGCGCGCTGCAGTCCCAGGATGCCGATGCGGCCACCGCCGCCAAGGGGCGTGGGCCGCACGTCGGAGAAGGGCACGGCCTCCAGCACATGCTCGGCGGGCATCGCATAGAGCGAATCCTGGCAGAAGAAGGTGGCGAACTCGCGCGCGTCGGGCGCCACGCCGTCCTGTTCTATCGCCAGCGCCGTGTTGCGCGCCAGCGCCTTGCCGTGCCGCACCTCCCCGAACGACTGGTAGACCGCCGCGATCACGTCTTCTTGGTAGCCGTCACTGGTCTTGAATTCACGGTAGCCGCTGGACACCGTGCAGGCCAGGATGGCGTACTGGCCGTCATCCTCCGTGATGAGGGAACGGCTTTGCCCGTTGCGCAGCGCCAGCAGGTCGGCATCGATCTCGAGCACGCTGCCCACCGGGCGGCGCTCGTCCGTGCTGGCCAGGATGCGGCCCTGGCGGTTCAGGTAGAAAGCCTTGCAGTGGGCCTTGCCTGCCAGGCCTGCGCGCAGCATGGCGCGGAACTCCGGCTCCGCATCGAACACGATGCCGATGCCGCCCACCACGGCCCCGCTGCCGTCGAGGTCCTGGATGGCGGCGTGGTAGATGTAGGTGTCACGCCCTTCATAGAGGGGCGTCGGGCCGAAGGGGCTGACATAGTATTCCTGCGTGGTGCGCAGGCTGGTCACTTGCTGCAGGGTATCGGCGTCCACGTGGCGCCCGCGTACCGGCGAGCCGTCGGCCGTTTCGGGACTGCCCGTGGTGGCGAGGATGCGGCCGTGGCGGTCGTAGACGAAGAGGCGCGTGTAGACGGTGTAGAGGCCATTGATGTAGGCCAGGATTTCTTCCACGCGCTCCAGCGCTTCCGGCTCCGGATGTTCCTGGCCCAGGGTGGCGCGCAGTTCGGGCGTCAGGGCCCACCAGCGGCAGTCGTCGGAACGCTCGTAGAGGTTGCGGTCCAGCAGGTCCACCATCAGGTGCGAGGTGAATTCCGATCCCCGCATGCTGGAGGCCAGCACGGTCTGGTAGAGGTCGTGGATGGATCGCGCGAAAAGCTCGTTGCTGCGATTGCCGGTCTCGCTGATCTGGTCCAGGACCGTCTTGAGCTTCTGCATGTCGCCGGTCTGGCCCGCGGTCATCACCTGGCCGTTCCAGACGATGCGCTGTATGGTCTTGACCGCCTGCATGATGCCGTGCAGCGGCGGGCAGAAGCTCTCGGCGTGGGAGAGCAGGCCCTCGGCCATCAGCGGATCGAGTCCGGCCAGCACGTTGCTGGAATTGCCCCGGAAGGCCACGTCCACCGGGATCATGACCTGGCCTTGCCAGCCCGAGGGCCCCGGATAGCCCTGGTAGCCCTCGGAGGCGTAGGTCCGCACCAGGTACTCGCGGCCGCAGTAGAGCATCAGGCTGGGCCCGGCATCGCGGTTCACCGGCACCACCGCGCCGGTGGGAATCCAGATCGGGTCGGCGCTGGCGATGACGCGGCCGGTGCCGTCGAGCAGCAGCATGTTGGAGCGCTTCTCGTCGTCGCGATGCGATTCGAAGATGCCCTGCATCTCCTGCTCGAAGTTGAAGCACAGGCACAGTACGCCGATCACGGCGCCGCTGCCGGGATGGTGCATGCGGCGCGAGTAGATCAGGGCGCGCTCCTTGCCGGGACGCAGGTCGGTGTACCTGAAGGTCTCCACGTAGCTGTCGCTCGCCAGCGTCTCGGCCAGCAGCGGGTCGCTGCTGTGCTCCAGCGGCGTGGCCGGGTCGATCTGCACCAGCACATTGCCCTCCGTGTCGAGCAGCATGATCTCGTCATAGACCGTGTACTTGTCCCGGTATTCGCGCAGCCTGAGGCGGGCGGCGTTGCCATCGTCGGAGGGTTGCGCGACGAAGCTGCACAGCTCCCGGTCGGTGGCCAGGAAGCCGACGTCCGCCGTGCGCTCGAAGAGATTGCGCACCACGATGTCGATCACGTACTGCGCCTTGGTGCCCACGCCCGTCATGACGTTGCGCACCTTCTCCTGCACCAGGCTTTCCACCAGCTCGTGCTCCAGCTTGGTGAAGCCGCTGCGGGTCGCCGCCATGGTCGGCAGGATGGACCTCGCCTCGTGCGGGCAGTTCATCTTGGCGGAGGATTCGATGATGCGCCACATCAGGTTCAGATCCTTGAGCGATTGCTCGCAGAGCGACACGTCGCGCATGTAGGGCAGGAACACGTCGTTCGCCAGAGGCTGCGCGGCGTGCGGTGTGGTATCCAGTCGCATGAAATCTCCCGTCAAAGCGGCGGCGAAGAATGAGCAATTTGCGCGCCAGCATCCGGGCGCGGCAAGAAGGGCTTTGCGGGACTGAGACAATCCGGGAAATGACTGACACGACCCCACGAACCCCTGGCGCCGCAGGCGACACGAACCTGCCCGCCCCACCGATCGATCCCTCGTTCCCCGATGCACTGCTGGTGGAGTCGCTGGACCTGGAGGCGCAGGGCGTTGCCCGCCGTGCCGATGGCAAGGTGATCTTCATCGACGGCGCCCTGCCGACCGAGCTGGTGAGCGCCCAGAGCTTTCGCCGCAAGAACAACTGGGAGCAGGCCAACCTCACCGCCATCCACCGCGAATCGTCCCAGCGCGTACGCCCGGGCTGCCCGCACTTCGGGCTGCATGCCGGCGCCTGCGGCGGCTGCAAGATGCAGCACCTGCATGCGGGCGCGCAGGTCGCGGTGAAGCAGCGCGTCCTCGAAGACAACCTGTGGCACCTGGGCAAGGTCCGGCCCGGCATGCTGCTCCGGCCCATCGAAGGCCCTGCCTGGCACTACCGTTACCGCGCGCGTCTGTCGGTGCGCTACGTCCACAAGAAGAACACGGTGCTGGTCGGATTCCATGAGCGCAAGAGCCGCTACATCGCCGACATGTCGAGCTGTGCGGTACTGCCGGCCCATGTGGGCGCCTTGCTGGTGCCACTGCGCAACCTGCTGGGCATCATGGAGGCGCGCGAAACCTGCCCGCAGATCGAGGTGGCCTGCGGTGACGCGGTCACCGCGCTGGTCCTGCGGCATCTCGAGCCCTTGTCGTGCGCTGACCTGCAGCGGCTGCGTACCTTTGCCGCCGAGCACCGCGTGCAATGGTGGCTGCAGCCCAAGGGCCCCGATACCGTGCACCTGCTGGATGCAGAAGGGCCGGAGCTGAGCTATGCACTGCCGGAGTTCGGCATCGTCATGCCCTTCAAGCCCACCGACTTCACCCAGGTCAACCCGCAGATCAACCGCATCCTGGTGGGCCGGGCGCTGCGCCTGCTGGACGTGCGGCGCGATGAGCGCGTGATCGACTGGTTCTGCGGACTGGGCAATTTCACCCTGCCCCTGGCCACCCAGGCCGGCAGCGTGCTGGGCATCGAGGGCAGCGAGACGCTGGTGGCGCGCTCCCGCGAGAATTATGAGAAAAACAGGGCTGTAGCCCAGGATTTATCTGGGCTTTGTGCTACAAAATTTGTAGCGCGTAATCTCTTCGACATGACACCGGCCGCATTGCTGCAGGACGGCATCGCGCAGAAATGGCTGGTCGATCCGCCACGCGAAGGCGCCTTTGCCCTGGCCAAGGCGCTGGCCGACCTGCACCAGTTGCGCATCGGCCAGCAGCCGTCCGGGGATCGCGCGCCGCAGGCGCTGCCCGACGCCGCAGCCGTGGCCGCATGGCAACCGCCGCGCCGCATCGTCTATGTGAGCTGCAACCCCGCCACCCTGGCGCGGGATGCCGGCTTGCTGGTGCACCAGGCCGGCTATCGCTGCAGCGCCGCCGGCGCCGTCAACATGTTCCCGCACACCGCCCACGTGGAAAGCATGGCGGTATTCGACCTGAAGCCGTCTGCTTAATGTGGAACACCTCCGAAGCGCCTGCGGCGCTTCCCCCTCAAAGGGGCGCACCCGGTGGCCTGGCAAGGCCAGCTCCACGGGTGTCCCGGCAAGGCTGCGCGCGTTTCATACGGCGTGTTGCATCATCCGGCACTCAGGAAGCTGCCTTACAGCGATGCCGCCCGTCCCGCCTGCCGGCGGGGTGGCGGGGCCAGCACCTTCTCCGTTGCCTTGTCGATACCGGCCTCCGGGTCGGCTTCGGCGGCGCTGGCCGCGGCCGGGCCGATCATGGATGCCTGGCCAGCGATCTTGTTCTCGCGCATGTACTGGTCCATGTCCTTCCAGCCCGCGAACACGGCTGCCTTGGAGGCCTTGGGATTCAGGTTGTAGCAGTCCTCGATGCCCCGCAGCGCGTAGCGGCAGGCGCCGCCAATCGCCTGCGCGTCCGCTTCACGCTGGGCGATGCGCGGGTCGGGCCGCAGGCCGGGAACATCGCAGCCTGCGAGCAAGGTGAGAAGGGCAAGGTTCAGCAGGCGGATCGGCATGGGGCGCGGTCGGAACAATTCATGGAAATGCACTCTGGCAGTTTATAGGCAGCATGCCGTCCAACTGGAGAGTCTCGACCGGGACACCCAAAGAAAAAGGCCCCGCAGGGCCGTGATCACCGTACGCCGAAGCGCGAGTGGCGCCTTCAGTCGCGCTCGCCGCCGAAGATGCCCAGCAATGCCAGCAGGTTCTGGAAGACGTTGAAAATATCTAGGTAGAGGGCCAGCGTGGCGCTGATGTAGTTGGTCTCTCCGCCGTCGAGGATCTGCTTCAGGTCGTACAGCATGTAGGCGCTGAAGATGCCGATCGCCGCGACCGAGATGGCCAGCATGCCCGCCGAGGAGCCCACGAAGAGGTTGATCACCGAGCCCGCGAGCAGCACCAGCACGCCCACGAACAGCCACTTGCCCATGCCGGAGAGGTCGCGCTTGATCACGCTGGCAAGCGTCGCCATCACGAAGAACACGCCGGCCGTGCCGCCGAACGCGGTCATCACCAGCTCGGGGCCGTTCTTGAAGCCCAGCACCATCGCGATCAGGCGCGACAGCATCAGGCCCATGAAGAAGGTGAAGGCCAGCAGCACGGGAACCCCGGCAGCGGAGTCCTTGGTCTTCTGGATCGCGAACATGAAACCGAAGGCTCCGGCCAGGAAGATGATCATGCCCATGCCGCCGCGCAGCGACTGCGTGATGCCGGTCTGCACGCCAACCCAGGCGCCCAGCACGGTCGGCAGCAGGCTCAGCGCCAGCAGCCAGTAGGTGTTGCGCATGACCCGCTGGCGCTGATCCTGCGAGACGTCGTAGCCGTAGCCTGTACGGCCGATGGTTTGCAATTGGTCGTTCATGTCTACTCCTTGAACATCTGCAAAACGCGCAGACAGCTTCCTGCAGTGCCTGCAGGTTTGCTCATTTTAGGCGGAGCCTGCCGCGCGCCCGGGCCGAAAGACCTTCCATATTCCTTCCTATTTTTTGTAAGGATACCTTTGCGGAAATGTCAGCCCTGCACGGGGCCCGGCGCGGTTATGCTGGCACGCTTTTTTCCTTCAAGCGGGACATTTCATGAAGACCAAATCCACACTCGAACTCGCCGACGTCAAGAAGATTGCCGCCGCAGCCGAGGCCGAGGCCTTGCGCAACCACTGGGCCGTGAGCATCGCCATCGTCGATGACGGCGGCCATCTGCTGTGGCTGCAGCGGCTCGACGGCGCCGCCGCCATTTCCGCCCATATCGCCCCGGCGAAGGCCCATACGGCCGCGCTCGGCAGGCGCGAGAGCAAGGGCTACGAAGACATGGTCAATGGCGGCCGTGTCTCGTTCCTGTCGGCTCCCGAATTGAAGGGGCTGCTCGAGGGCGGCGTGCCGATCCTGAAGGACGGGGAGTGCATTGGCGCCGTGGGCGTGAGCGGCGTGAAGTCCAGCGAGGATGTGCAGATCGGCAAGGCCGGCATCGCTGCTCTGGGCCTGTGATGACTGCCGCCACCGGCGGCGCGCACAAAAAAGCCGACCTGCGGTCCAATGCCAGTCAGTTAAGATCTGACTGGCATTTTCTTTGTGGGGAACTTGCTGCGAGAGCGCTTGACTTCGCGCGGGAATGACCGCCCGGCGCGGCGAGGCGGGAGCACGAAGTAGCGGGCTTGCT
>NZ_JAELTO010000407.1 GCF_016428875.1 Xylophilus sp. ASV27 | reverse complement strand
CGGCCTGGGCATCGGGCCGCTTGGCTGCGCCCTGGTAGCCCGCGTCGCCCCAGGCCTCGGTTTCCTCGCCGTGCAACAGCGTGTTGGCCTCGATCACATCATTGACGTTGCCGGCTGTGCCGCGCACTGTGTGCACCAGACCGGAGTCGGCATCCACGCCGATGTGGGCCTTCATGCCGAAGTACCACTGCTTGCCCTTCTTGCTTTGTTTCATCTGCGGGTCGCGTTCGCCCGAGGCATTCTTGGTCGAACTGGGCGCAGAGATCAGCGTGGCGT
>NZ_JAELTO010000406.1 GCF_016428875.1 Xylophilus sp. ASV27 | reverse complement strand
CCCCCCCCCCCCCCCCCCCCCCCCCCCCCCCCCCCCCCCCCCCCCCCCCCCCCCCCCCCCCCCCCCCCCCCCCCCCCCCCCCCCCCCCCCCCCCCCCCCCCCCCCCCCCCCCCCCCCCCCCCCCGCCACCTACACTAGGTTCTCTTCGTCGGCAGCGTCAGATGTGTATAAGAGACAGTTGTAGGACTGCGCGGCATCCTCGCGCAGGGCCACGTCCAGGCTCCAGTGCAACTGGTTCTCCACGCTCCAGTGCGCGCGGATGCTGTGGGCCAGCACATCTGCGCCC
>NZ_JAELTO010000405.1 GCF_016428875.1 Xylophilus sp. ASV27 | reverse complement strand
CGCCTGATGGAGCAACTCGCCGCGATGGCGAAGCTGGAAGTTGCTCATCTTGCGCTTGACGCCGCGCGGGTTGAGGCGCCCACGGCTGCCCACGCTGCGCCCGGCGCCGATCTCCTGGATCATCGCCGCGCACCACTGTGGCAAGCGCTCAGGGGGGGAATGGCCGCAGCTTGCGGCATCTTGCGCTTGATCACGCGCAAGGCGTGCACGAAGCTCAATCGGTCCGGATCGAGTTGCCGCCCCCAGGCGGCCTGCTCCATGAGCTGGCGCACCGCGAAGTGCGCCA
>NZ_JAELTO010000404.1 GCF_016428875.1 Xylophilus sp. ASV27 | reverse complement strand
CAACTGGCGCAGCGCGTGCTGCGCCCGCTGGCGCGCCCGGATGCGCCGGGTGCATGGTATCGAAGCTGGCGCCTAATGGCCGTGGACGGCACCTGCATGGACGTGGCCGACGAAGCGGTCAACGCACAGCACTTCGGCTACCCGGAGGCCTCCCGCGGGCAGAGTGCCTTCCCGCAGGCGCGTGTGCTGGGCCTGGTCGAATGCGGCACCCACGCGGTGGTGGCTGCGGCCATCGCACCGTACAGCCACAGCGAAGTGGCCATGGCCGCCGAACTGCTGCCCTCCAAACTGA
>NZ_JAELTO010000403.1 GCF_016428875.1 Xylophilus sp. ASV27 | reverse complement strand
CTGCCACGGCACGATCTCTTCCATCGTCGCCAGGAACACATCGCGTCGGGTGGGGCGGCGGTATTGCTCGAATCCGGCCTCTTGATCGGCCGCTGCTGCCAGGGTCTGTTGCTTCACCGGATCACAACGCATTCGAGCCGCCAGTGGTGGACTTGTTCAGCTTTGCCCTAGTCTTACTGTGTCATAAATGTCACAATTCGATCTTCCGGACTTCGATTTGGAGGATCGATGAATGCAGCCGAGCGCTTCGATAGCTATCTGGAGCACCTGAGCGAAGGCCTGGGTCACGTGG
>NZ_JAELTO010000402.1 GCF_016428875.1 Xylophilus sp. ASV27 | reverse complement strand
CAACTGGCGCAGCGCGTGCTGCGCCCGCTGGCGCGCCCGGATGCGCCGGGTGCATGGTATCGAAGCTGGCGCCTAATGGCCGTGGACGGCACCTGCATGGACGTGGCCGACGAAGCGGTCAACGCACGGCACTTCGGCTACCCGGAGGCCTCCCGCGGGCAGAGCGCCTTCCCGCAGGCGCGTGTGCTGGGCCTGGTCGAATGCGGCACCCACGCGGTGGTGGCTGCGGCCATCGCACCGTACAGCCACAGCGAAGTGGCCATGGCCGCCGAACTGCTGCCCTCCAAACTGA
>NZ_JAELTO010000055.1 GCF_016428875.1 Xylophilus sp. ASV27 | reverse complement strand
CTGTTCGCCACGGTAGGCCAGACGCTGCAGGCCCGAGGTCTGAAGGTGGGCACGGGCACGATCGTGGACGCCACCATCATCGGCGCGCCCAGCTCGACGAAGAACGCGGACAAGGCGCGCGACCCCGCCCGCGTTCGACATCGTGTTGCTGCATGTCTGCTCCCTGTCGTGGGATGACCTGGACGTGGTGGGCATGCGCAACCACCCGCTGTTGCGGCGCTTCGACGCGGTCTTCACCCAGTTCAACTCGGCCGCAAGCTACAGCGGCCCCGCCATGCTGAGGGTGCTGCGCGGCAACTGCGGCCAGCAGCCGCACAAGGCGCTCTACGAGGGCACGGACCCGTCCTGCTACGTCTTTCACAGCCTGGAACGGCTGGGCTATAAGACCCATGCGCTGCTCAATCACGACGGACACTTCGACCAGTTCCTGACCGATCTGGAGTGCGTGGGCCGCCCCGTGGTTGTGCTGCTGGTGCCCGAGCACGGCGCCGCGCTGCGCGGCGACAAGCTGCAGATCTCGGGCATGCGCGAGATCCCCAGCCCGCGCATCACCCTCGTGCCCGCCGCCATGAAGATCGTGGGCCTGCCCGCCGGCGCCGGCAGCGGCCCCGTGGTGGTGGACCAGCCGGTGAGCTACTTCGGTCTCAACGCCCTGCTGGGCGACATGCTGCGCGACAGCCCCTTCACGCCCGGGAGCCGCCCGCTGGCCGAGCGCATGGCCCACCTGGAAACCACCGCATTCGCATCCGAGAACGGCGACATGCTCGTGATGCGTGACGCCGCCGGGCAGTACCGCATGCGCACGGACAAGGGCGTCTGGGTGCCATACAACCCCTGACGAGGCCGCGCCTCGGACCGACAGGTGCTACGGCCGGACCTGTGCAGGTTGAGCAGCGACAGGATCGTTCAGACCACGGCACGCTTGAGCCGGACCTCTTCCACGCGCTCGGCGCCTACCAGCGCGGTGCGCAGCGTAGTCATCTCGCGCTTGAAGCCGGCCAGTTCGAAGAAGCGCAACGCACGCTCGTTGCGCAGCGTGACCCAGGCCGTGACGTGGGTGCAGCCCTCGTCCTCCAGCCCTTCGCGCGCCGCGTCCCACAGCGCCACGCCCACACCCTGGCCGTGGTGCGAGGGCAGCACATACAGGGCCCAGACCTCGCCCATGGTCGGCTTGGACTTGGGATCGCGCGAGCGGTCGAAACCGACGAAGCCGACGATCCGCTCGCCCTCCAGCGCCACGTGCACCTGCGGCTCTCCGTACTCGATCGCCTCGCGCCAGAACGCGACCTGGCGCGGGGACACCGACTCGGTGGAGCCCACATGCAGGTGGTGGACGGCGGCCACGGCGGCGGCATCGCGGAGTTCGGCGGGGCGGACGGAAACGGACAGCGAGGGGTGCATGGAAAGATGAGAAACGGAAAAAGGCCGCGCAAAAGCACGGCCAACCAAGAAAGCGGCGCAATGGAGCGGAAATGCCCGCTCCGCTGGCCGCCGAACGGCAGATGGCAAGGGATCGGCGGCAAGGGCGCTCGACCATGTCCCGGGCACAATCCCGATTATCCCCGACGCCCGCCGCTCCCTGCCCCAGGACGACCTGTTTCCATGCCCATCTCTCCTAGCAAGCATCGCCGCAAAGCTCTGGGCTTCAGCCTGGTCGAGGTCCTCGTCTCCATCGTGGTGCTGTCCTTCGGGCTGCTGGGCATGGTGGGGCTGCAGGCCATGGCGTTGCAGGCCAACCGCGATGCGCGGCTGCAATCGGTGGCCACCGGCCTGGCCCGTGAACTGGGCGAGATGATGCGTGGCAATGCCGAGATCGCGGCCAAGACCACCTCCAATCCCTATCTGGTGAGCGACCTGCGCTCCAGACTTGCATCACCCACGCCCTCCTCCTGCCTGAACATCGGCAGCAACTGCACCGGAGGCACGCCGGCGGATACCGCGCTGAACATTGCCAAGGCACAGATCACCGAATGGCTGGCGCGCGTGGAAAACGAGTTGCCGAGCCCGCGCGTGACCGTGTGCCTGGACTCCGCGCCCTACGACAGCGCAGGCATGCCCCAGTGGGCCTGCACTCAGACCTCGGGCGGAGGCGATACCGTGATGGTCAAGATCGGCTGGACGCGCAACCCCTACAACCGCAGCGCGAGCAATAGCAACACCAGCGCGGGCACACCCCAACTGGCCACCGATGGCACACCCGGCGTCATCGTCCCGGTCAGCATGAAGCCCTGAAAAGCCCCGGCACATGAATACCTTGCGACCACCCCGGATACCGCATCCCGCCGCGCAAGCGCGCGGCTTCACCCTTGTGGAACTGCTGGTCGCCATGGGGCTGAGCGTGCTGATGGCGATGGCGGCCGTGGCGGCCCTGACCGTCGCCCGCCAGGGCTTCACCGTGGTGGATGCCAGCTCGCAACTGCGCGACAACGGGCGCTACGCGGCAGACACCCTCAACCGTCTCGCCGTGCAGGCCGGCTTCGAGCGAGTGATTTTCGCCGTGACCGAGCCGAAAAACGAGGTCGGCGTGACCACCAATCCGCCGCCCAGCGTACAGGGCGTAGACAACGCCTATGCTTCTGCCACGGACCCCTTGAACAACTACACCACCCGCACCAGCGGCTCCACCAGCTATGGCAGCGACATTCTGATCCTGCGCTACCAGGCGGAGGAGACCTTTCCTGGTTCCGGCGTCAATGACAGGACGATGATCGACTGCATGGGCAAGCCCGCGAAAGGTGCATGGAGCCCGAATGACCGTTACGACCGCATCGACAGCGTCTTGTACGTCTCGGACAGCGGTGGCGAGCCGGCATTGATGTGCAATACCACGAACGTTGATGGGAAACCGGTTCCCCAGCCCCTGGTGCAGGGAGTGGAGATCTTTCAGGTGCTCTACGGCGTGGATGGCGTGACGCCCAACGCCGCCCCCTCGGCGAGCTTGCCCGCCCCCATCCGCCCCGAGCGCTTCCTGCGCGCGAGCCAGATGGTCGTGGCAGGCGACGAAGCGGCCACCAACGCCAACTGGCAGCGCGTGCGCAGCATCCGTATCGGCATGGTGCTCAGAGGCCCCGTGGGCTCCGCGCAGCAGCGCGTCGCGCAGACCCTCTATCCCTTCGGCTCGGCTGCCATGTCATCCAGCAGCGACCCTGGCACCGTCTTCAACGCGCCGGCCGACGGCCGCCTGCGGCAGACGGTGACCTTCACCATCCAGTTGCGCAACGACCAACGCCTGTGAACACCTGCGCCATGCCCTCTTCCATCCCCGCGGAGCCGCACGCCCGCAACACGCCAAGGCGCAACGCCGGCGCATCGCTGATCGTCATCCTGATGATCCTGGTCGTGGTCTCCATCCTGGGCATCAGCGGGGCGCAGATCTCCATGATGGCCGAGCATGGCGCGCGCAATGATCGCGACACGCAGGTTGCGTGGCAAGCGGCGGAGGCCGGCCTGGTGGATGCCGAATACGACATCCGCAGCGGTTCGCGCTCCGCCGCCATCTTCACCGTCGACAACAACAGCAACAAGATCGACGTCAACAACTTCGTCTCCGGGTGCGGCGACACGGGCGACCAGTTGGGACTCTGCTCGCTGCCCACCGACCCCGCGAGCAAGCCCCCATGGCTCGCCGTGCCCCTGACCGGCGGCAAGGCCGTGGAGTTCGGCCGGTTCACCAGCCGGACGTTTCCGGCCGGCACCGGCGCGGAATCGGCCCGCAAGCCCCGCTACATCATCGAAGCGATCCCCGATGCCGGCTACCGTGATACCTCGGCTTCGGCCCGGCCCTATGTCTACCGCGTCACCGCCCTGGGCTACGGCCCGCGCGACGACATCCAGGCGGTGGTGCAGATGATCTTCAGAAACTGAGCAGGAAAGAGGCGCCATGCCAGTCCCGAACCCCTTCCATGCCACGCGTGCACCAGCGCGGCGACGCGTGCGCCTTGGCATCGCCGCGCTGGCCGTTGCGGCGGCGGGCGCCTTCTCCTTCGTCGTCGTGGGGCAGTCGAGCACGCCTCCCAGCATTCCGCTCGTGGACCTCGGCAGCGACCCGCTCTATGCCACCACCAGCGGCGACAAGCCGGCTCTGGCCTTGGCCCTCTCGGTGGAATTCCCCACAGTGGGCGCCCAGTACGTGCGGGATGACGGAAGCACCAACAACACTCAGGACCCGACCTACAGCAGCACCAAAGAATATCTGGGCTACTACGACGCGGAGAGCTGCTATGTCTACAACGATGCGCCAACGGAGACGGTTGCCACGGGCATGAGCGCTGCGGACTACAAGCGCTTCGACCGTAGCGGTGCAGCCAGCGCCCGCAAGTGCAGCGACGCATTCAGCGGCAACTTCCTCAACTGGGCCAGCAGCTCCGCCATCGACATGCTGCGGCTTTCCCTATCGGGCGGAGACCGTTGGATCGACACCAGTGGCCTGACTATTCTGCAGCGCGCAGTGCTGCCGAATGGCGACCCCGTGTGCATGTGGAACAGCACTAATTTCCCTGCGAAGCAATTGCAGCGTAGCGGCGATGGCACCACCGCATATTGGGGTGCAGTTCCGCAGAAGATGGTCACCGCGGCCAATGGCAGCGACATCTGGGTCGCCAATACATTGGATCGTATTTACTTCGGCACCTCGCAAGGTGGCTCGTGCACCTCCACTAGTAGCTACAAGCTTTCAGCCAAGTCCACGGCGCCGACCCTGACGAACAATCCGTTTGCGACCCCTTCCACAGCCGTGTCTTCATTCAACGGTACCCGGTGCGCGTCAGAGGGGGAAACCTGCAGCTTCAGCGGCCTCAAGGAAGTGCTCTACGGCTCGACCAAGAGCGGCAACAAACCGGGGGGATGGCTTACCTTCATCGCTACCGATGGAGCCAGCTGCAGCAACACGGTCACCGGGGCGACGGTGGACCCGGCCCCGGGCATTGGGAAGACGTGCTACTACCGCAACTACACCGGCACGCCCCCCAACGACACGAACGCACTCAACAGCGACGGCTTTTTCTACGCGCGGGTTCAAGTCTGCAACAGCAGCGGCGGAGTGCTGCAGGACTCGCGCGACTATGGCCTGTGCAGCCGCTACCCATCCGGCAACTACAAGCCGGTCGGCGCGATCCAGAAGTACAGCGACCAACTGCGGCTTGCGGCCTTCGGCTACCTGCTCGATCAGACCGCGAGCTACAACGAAGGAGGCCGCTACGGCGGCGTGCTGCGCGCCCCCATGAAGTTCGTCGGCCCCAGGACCTTCGACATCTACGGCCAGGAAAACACGCCCGCTGGCGGGAACCCGAAGGCGGAATGGGATCCCCAGACGGGGGTCTTCCTGACGAACCCAGACAACGACACCACGCAGAACCCCGGCATCAGCGGCGTGGTGAACTACCTGAACAAGTTTGGACGCACAGGCGTGAAGGGGCGCTACAAGATTTACGATCCCATTGGCGAGCTCTACTACGAGACGCTGCGCTACATGCAGGGACTGCAACCAAGCGATGCAGCCGTCAGCAATATCACGACCGCCATGTACGACGGTTTTCCGGTATTCACGGACTGGAGCAACCTCGACCCCTATGCGGGCCGCAGCAGCACCGCCAGCTACGCCTGCCTGAAGAGCAACATCGTGGTGATTGGCGACATACACACCCACGACGGCAACAGGTTTCCTGCAGGCAGCGCGAGCGGTAACATTCCCGACATTTCCTATTGGACAGGCATAGTCCAGAGCTTCGAGAGAAACTCAACCTCCACCACCTACCTTGACGGCCAGGGCGTGTCGCGCAACGCTGGCAATCCCAATGGAGCCAACAACAGCGTACCCACGGACTCCAAAACCAGCGTCATCATGGGCGCCGCTTACTGGGCGCGCACCCATGACATCCGTGGCAGCACATGGACCGCACAGCCCTCCAAGCAACGGCCAGGCCTGCGGATCAAGACATTCACGTTCGACGTGAACGAGTACGGGGAATCCAGCATTGCCAACAATCGCCGTTACCAGAACCAGTTGTTCATGGCGGCCAAGTACGGCGGCTTCGAAACCGACCCGTCCAACATCGGTGGAAGGCCGTTCAACACCTGGGGCAACCCGTTCAAGCGCGAGACCGGCACGAACGACAACGACGTCTGGCAGAAGCAGAGCGACCCCGGCGAAGCCGCCAGCTACTACCTGCAGAGCAGCGCACGCGGCGTACTGAGCGCTTTCGACGACATCTTCAGCCGGGCCGCCACCTCCGGCCGCAGCATTGCCGGGACCTCCATCAGCCAGGGCGGCACCGGCTCTGACGGCAAGGTGACTTTTCAGGGTTCGTTCGACACCGCGAACTGGACCGGCGACGTCACGGCCTACCCGCTGACCGGCGGGGGGCTCAACATCGGCAGTACTCCGCTGTGGAGCGCGGCCAACCTGCTCACGGGTCTGCCACGGCCAGCGACATCACGCAACATCGTGGTCGGAAAGAAATCGCCCAGCGCCAGCCCGGTGGCGACGAGCTTCACCTGGGACGCGATCGAAGCCAGCCTCAAGACCGACCTGGCCAAGCTGACGCCAACCTCGGCTCAGGACGCCAATGCGCAGGCGCGGCTCAACTACCTTCGCGGCAACAGAACCGACGAGGTCAGCCTGTTCCGAGTCAGGACCAAACTGCTAGGGGACATCGTCAATTCGGGCGTGGTCTACTCCGGCGCGCCCGGCACCAGCATCGCGTCCGCAGGCTATGCAGCCTTCTACAAAGCCAACAAGGACCGGACGCCGGCCGTCTTCGTCGGGGCCAACGACGGAATGCTGCACGCCTTCAATGCGACGACAGGCAACGCCGGATCCGGCCAGGAGATGTTCGCCTACATCCCGAGCTGGATGGGCCCCAAGCTGGCGGCACTGACCAGCAAGACCTACCTCAATGCCCACCAGAGCTACGTGGACGCAACCCCTGTCGTAGCCGAGGCCCAGGTGGGAACGGGCGATACCGCCTCCGACTGGAGGACCGTGCTGGTCGGCGGTACCGGAGGGGGCGGCCGCGGCATCTATGCACTGGATGTGACCAATCCCGCCACTTTCACCGCCTCGAACGTGCTGTGGGAGTTCACGCAGGCAGACGACCCCGACATGGGCTACGTCACCGGGACGCCGCAGATCCTGAAGTTTCAGACCAACGCGCTGTCGGCGGCCACGCCGACCTATGGCTGGTATGCGGTCGTAGGCAGCGGCGTCAACAACTACAAGAACGACAACGGGGTGTTCAGCACGAGCGGCAGGCCTGCGCTCTTCATACTGGATCTGCGCAAGCCCGCGGGCACTGCCTGGGCCCTCGGTACCAACTATTTCAAGCTCAGCCTGCCCTTCGACAGCACCCTGGCTACCAGCAACGCGACCGGCCTCATCAACTTTGCCGCACGCCTTGGCAGCCGCGGCGAGGTCGCCAAGATCTTCATGGGGGATCTGCACGGCAACGTATGGAACGCTGACTTTGCGCGGCTGGCCCGCAACGGCACCAGCGACTGGACCATGGAAACCGTGACCGGCTACAGAAAGACTGCGACCATGCCGTATCCGCTGTACATCGCCAGGGACGGATCGGGCAAGGTGCAGCCGATCACCGCAGCGCCCCTGCTGTTCAGCGGCGAAGCGGCCAGCGTGACCTACGTGGCCTTTGGCACCGGCAAGTACCTGGAGACGTCGGATCGCGCATCCACTTCCGTCAACTCGTTCTATGCGTTGTACGACAGCGATGAGAAGATCGCCGCTGACTCGCCGAATGCCGTGAGCGTAGTGGCCGGCCGTTCGCGGCTGCAAGCGGCCACCGTCGCCAGCACGAACAACGGCCTGAGCATCACGACTCCGCCTTTCCGCTGGGGGCGCCCCACCAGCAACTCGGACAGCACCCAGCGATCGGGCTGGTACTTCGACCTGCCGGCATCCGGTGAGCGGGTGATCTACCCGGCCAAGTACGTCGCCGGCAGTATGGCCGTGCTCAACTCGCTCACCCCGGCGGCGTCGGGGCAAGGTGCGCAAATCTGCGCGGCGGCCGGCGGTAGCGGTAGCACCTACCTGCTCAATCTTGATACCGGCAAGGGAACCGCGACGGCATCCACCGTGGGCCTGCTGGGCCCGCCGCTGTCTGCCGGGACAACCCCTTCGGGGACGTCGTCCGTCATCAAGGACAACACGGGACGCGAGACGAAGACAACGACCACCAACGTACTCGTACCGGGCTCGGGCGGCATGACGCAGATCTCCGTCAGCACCACGGTGACCGTCGGCCGGCTCAGTTGGCGCCAGATCAACAATTACCAGGCACTCAGGAACTTCGGAAGCCCATGACCCCTCATCTGCAACGCCCGCCGCAGCGGGGCTTCACGCTGATCGAACTCATGATCGTGGCGGCCATCGTCGCCATACTCGCCAGCATCGCCTATCCGTCCTACAAGGACTCGGTGCTCAAAGGCCGGCGCGCGCAGGCGCGCACGGCTTTGATGGAGGTGCTGCAGCAGGAGGAGCGCTACATGACACAGAACAACACATACCTGGAGTTCGACAGCAGCAGCACGGTGTTCAAGACCTTCTCCGGCGACAACAACAGTAGCCCGGCGTATGATTTGTCGGCCCAGAAATGCGATGCGCCTTCGGGCGGCGTCCAGCCCGACATCCGGGACTGCGTCCGCATTCTGGCAACCCCGAGGCAGCCCGATCCCGAGGTCAACATCCTGCGCGTGACGTCCACAGGCATCAAGGACTGCACCGGTACCGCGTGGACCAACAATAAACGGCTATGCTGGCCCTGAGTCCCCGCGCCCGGCACCCGGCAGCGATGCGGGGCTTCACCCTCGTCGAGCTGATGGTGACGGTATCGATCGCCGCCATCCTGCTCATGGTCGGCGTGCCGAGCTTCGTCGAGTTTCAGCGCAATTCCGAGCTGACCGGGGCCGCCAACTCGCTGCTCGCCTCCATCAACGCGGCGCGTTCCGAGGCCATGAAGCGCAACTTCAACGCCATGGTGGTCCCCACGGACGGCGCCAACTGGAAAAACGGCTGGACGGTCTTCGTCGACAGCAACATGAATGCGAGCCTGGATGCTTCGGACATGGTCATTTCGCGCAGGGAAGCGCTTCCTGCCTACTTCAGCGTGACGGGCACGAAATCGGCCGCAGGCTCAGCTCCCTACGTGATCTTCAACGGCTCGGGCTATTCCCTCACGAGCGACAACTCCCACGCCAATCTCACGCTCATTTTTCAGCGCAACGACCTGAGCGGCCCAGACCAGTTTGCGCAAACCAGACTCCTCAAGGTGCTCGGAACGGGTCGAACACGCGTATGCAAGCCCGCCTCCGCGCAGGACCGCTTGTGCGACATCGCGTCGGACGACTGACGCGGCAGTCGTCCGGGTCCTCGCACCGGCTCCGCTGTCCGGCAGCGCGGTAGCCCGGTAGCCCGACCGGCCCGCCGCCGACACCGGATCAGCCCTTGTCTTGCTCCAATGGCGGGCCAAACTCCCCATCGTCGTAGGCTGCCGCGAACACTTTCCAATCCAGCTCGGCCTGTGAGGCGCAATGCCGCGCAATCTCCATCAGCTTGGCGCGCCACTTCTGGCGCGAGCCGAAATCGATCAGTTCGTCGGCCATGGCCGAACCGCCACGGCCGCTGCTGCGCAGTTGCGCCCAGGCCAGGCACTGGCCCATGACCGTCGCCACGTTGCGCAGCAGGGCCACGGGGTGGCGGGTGTACGCCAGCGCCACTCGGTCCTCGCTGGGTTGCAGGCCGCGCAGCACGTAGGGACCGCCGCCCATCTGCACCGGGTGCAGGAAGGCCATCGCGATGGCCTGCATGCGGCGCTGGATGGTGACCACGCGCTGCGCTTCGTCGGCCCAGCGGGGCTGCGTGATCGGCACGCGCGGCAGCAGCGACGAGGGCACCGCCTGCTTCAGATCGAGCAGATAGTTGCCGTCCGGCGAGCCCTTGCCGCGCACCAGCACGATGTAGCGGTCCACGCCCAGGCTGCCATTGCCGGCAATGCGGCGCGCAACGTCCAGCACATCGAAGAAGCGCGGCACCGGCTGCCGGGCCGCGAAGTCGCGGAAGAAGGCCATCACCCGTTCGCGCTGCCCGGGCGTGGCCGCCAGCGCCTTGCGCCCGTCGATGCGCATGCGCCGGCGGCGCCCCTGCAGCAGCGTGCGCGTGTCCAGGAATTCGGGCCGCTGGCGCGAGCGCACGGCCTGCAGCAGATCGCTCACCGGCGGCGGGGCGGTCTCGCGCTCGACCCAGCGCGCCTTGCCGTCCGCGAGCGCCTGTGCGTAGGCGTTGAGAAAGACCTCGCACAGCTCCTGCGCCACCGCGTCGGCGCGTGCGCCCAGGCGCATGCCGTGGCGGCCCACCAGAATGCTGGTCAGGCAGCGGACCGGGTCCCAGGTCAGAGGCGCCAGCAGCGCCTCGTCGAAATCGTTGAGGTCGAAGTAGACCTGCCGGTTGTCGCCCTTGTAGCTGCCCACGTTCTCGAGATGCAGGTCGCCGCAGGCCCATGCCACCGGCACCCGCCGCAGCACCGGCTCCAGCGGCAATTGCGCGTAGAACAGATGGCAGGTGGCGCGCAGGAACACGAAAGGATCGCTGCGCATGTTGCGGTACTTCAGCGCCAGCCGCTCGGGCTCGCGCCCGGCGTTGAATTGACGGATCTGCTTGATGACATTCATCGCATGGGCGCTGCGCGCAGGTTGAATCGGGTTGCCGCGAGATGGTACCCCCGCCCGCGTCGCGGACTCCTCGGGCCTGGCAGGCAGGCGCCGCCAATGCTGCACCGCAGCAGCCGCGCGTCCTTGCGAAGGGGTAAGCTTGGCGCCCTTTCGCCTTGTCAACGCTCCATTGCAACCCGCCGCCCCGCGGCCCTTTCTGCACATGTCCCACCCTCTGTCCGCCGCCGAACAAGCCCTCCGAGAAGCCGCCCGCGAGTACCACCGCTCCCCCACCAAGGGCAAGATCTCCGTCACGCCGACCAAGCCGCTGTCCAACCAGCGCGACCTGTCGCTGGCCTACTCGCCGGGCGTTGCCTATCCCTGCCTGGACATCCAGGCCGACCCGCTGGCGGCTTATGAATACACCTCGCGCGGCAACCTGGTCGGCGTGATCACCAACGGCACCGCGGTGCTGGGTCTGGGCGACATCGGCCCGCTGGCCGGCAAGCCGGTGATGGAGGGCAAGGGCTGCCTGTTCAAGAAGTTTGCGGGTGTCGACGTGTTCGACATCGAGCTGGCCGAGCGCGACCCGGACAAGCTGGTCGAGATCATCGCGGCGATGGAGCCCACGCTGGGCGGCATCAACCTCGAAGACATCAAGGCGCCCGAGTGCTTCTACATCGAGCGGCAGCTCAGTGCGCGCATGAACATTCCGGTGTTCCATGACGACCAGCATGGCACGGCCATCATCTCGTCGGCCGCGCTGCTCAACGGCCTGGAACTGGTGGGCAAGCAGATCGGCGACGTAAAGGTGGCCGTCTCCGGCGCCGGTGCCGCGGCCATCGCCTGCGTGGACGTGATGGTGGGCCTGGGCGTGAAGCGCGAGCACATCTTCATGGTCGACTCCAAGGGCGTGATCCACGACGGCCGCACCCACCTCGATGCCTCAAAGCAGCGCTACGCGCAGAAGACCGACGCACGCACCCTGGCCGACGTGGTGAACGGTGCCGACGTGTTCCTGGGCTGCTCCGCGCCCGGCGTGCTCACGGCCGAGATGGTCAAGACCATGGCGCCCAGGCCGATCATCCTGGCACTGGCCAATCCCGAGCCCGAGATCCGCCCCGAACTGGCCAAGGCCGTGCGCCCGGACTGCATCATCGCCACCGGCCGTTCGGACTACCCGAACCAGGTCAACAACGTGCTGTGCTTCCCCTACATCTTCCGTGGCGCGCTCGACTGCGGCGCCACCAAGATCACCGAGGCCATGAAGCTTGCCTGCGTGCGCGAGATCGCTGACCTGGCCAAGGCCGAAACCAGCGATGAGGTGGCCGCCGCCTACCCCGGCAAGGAACTGGTGTTCGGCCCGGACTACCTGATCCCCACGCCCTTCGACGCCCGCCTGATCCTGAGGATTGCGCCGGCGGTCGCCAAGGCCGCCCAGGAATCCGGCGTGGCCACGCGCCCCATCGAGGACCATGCCGCCTACCGCGAGAGCCTGACCCGCTTCGTCTACCAGACCGGCATGTTCATGCGCCCGGTGTTCAATGCCGCCAAGGCGGCGCCGCAGCGCGTGGCCTTCGCCGAGGGCGAGGACGAGCGGGTGCTGCGCGCCGTGCAGGTGGTGATCGACGAGCAGTTGGCCAGGCCCATCCTGATCGGCCGCCCGGCGGTGATCGAGGCCCGGGTGCAGAAGGCCGGCCTGCGCATCAGGCTGGGCCAGAACGCCGAATGCGTGAACCCCGAGGACGACCCGCGCTTCCGCCAATACTGGGAGGCCTACCATGGCGCGATGGGCCGCAACGGCATCACGCCCGAGACCGCCAAGGCGGCCGTGCGCCGCAGCAACACTCTGATCGCAGCGCTGATGGTCAAGCTCGGCGACGCCGACGCCATGCTGTGCGGGCTGGTCGGGCGCTATGACCACCACCTGGACCACGTCCGGCACGTGATAGGTCTGAAGGACGGCGCGCACGAGTTCGCGGCGCTCAACGCGCTGATGCTGCCCGAGCACACGCTGTTCATCACCGACACCTACATCAACGAGGCGCCCGACGCCGAGCAATTGGCCCGCATCGCGCTGGCAGCCGCAGAAGAAGTGCAGCGCTTCGGCCTGCCGCCCAGGGTGGCTTTCCTGTCGCACTCCAACTACGGCACCTCCACCCGCCCCTCCGCGTTGAAGATGCGCGCCGCGCACGAACGCTTCCGGGAGCTGGCGCCGCACATCGAGTCCGACGGCGAACTGCACGGCGACGCGGCGCTCTCGGAAACCGTGCGCGCCAACGCGGGCCTCACCGACAGCGCGCTGACCGGCTCGGCCAACGTGCTGGTGTGCCCCAACCTGGACGCGGCCAACATCCTGTTCAACGTGCTCAAGACCACCAGCGGCCACGGCATGACGATCGGCCCGATCCTGCTGGGCGCCGCGGCGTCGGTGCACATCCTCACGCCCTCCTCCACCGTGCGCCGGATCATCAACATGACCGCGCTGGCAGCCGCCAAGGCCGCCGCGGCCAAGACCGTCTGAGCACGGGGCCCGGTCCTTCTGGTCTTGCCGCCGCGCCAGGCACCTGCCGGCCCCATGCCCGCCCCGCCTGAGCACGACGCACCGCCACGGCCCCCCGGCGGCGCTCCGTGGCTGCTGTGGGGCCCGTACCTGTCGGAGCGGCAATGGGGCACCGTGCGCGAGGACACCAGCGCGGAGGGCAACGCCTGGGCCGCGGTGAGCCACGACATGGCCCGCAGCGTGGCCTACCGCTGGGGCGAAGAGGGCCTGGCCGGCATCAGCGACGACAGGCAACGCCTCTGCCTGGCGCTGGCGCTGTGGAACGGCCAGGACCCATTGCTGAAAGAGCGCCTCTTCGGCCTCACCAACGCCGAAGGCAACCACGGCGAGGACGTCAAGGAGCAATACTGGTACCTGGACAACCTGCCCGACCACCGCTGGATGCGCATGGTCTACCGCTATCCGCAGGCCGCCTTTCCCTATGCCCGGTTGCTGCAGGAGAACGCGCGCCGCACGCGCCAGGACCCCGAATACGAACTGGCCGACACCGGCATCTTTGCGGATGGCCGCTACTTCGACGTGGAGATCGCCTGCGCCAAGGCGGACGAACACGACCTGCTGCTGCGCTATACCGCGCACAACCGCGGCGATGCCGATGCGCCGCTGCACCTGCTGCCCACCCTGTGGTTCCGCGACGATCCGGACCTCGCGGCCGGGCATGCTTTGCCACAGATCAGCGCTTCAGCCGATGGACGTGCGCTGGTGGCAGAGCACCCCACGCTGGGCAGCTACACCTGCCATTTCGAGGGTGGCGGCACGCTGCTGTTCACCGACAACGCCACCAACCCGGCGCGCGCGGCGGCACTGCATGCACAAGGCTGGCCGCCCGCGCCGGCCAGCCGCGGCGGTTTCAAGGACGGCATCAATGACCGCGTGGTGAACGGCCAGTTGCAGGCCGTGCACGCCGAGCCCAGCGGCACCAAGGCTGCGGCCTGGTTCCAGCTGCAGGTGCCCGCAGGCGGCTGCGCCACCGTGCGCCTGCGCCTGTGCCGCACACCGGTCACCGCCCCGTTCGCCGACTTCGACGCCATCATGGCGCAGCGCCAGGCCGACGCCGACGCCTTCTATGCCGCGCGGCAGGACCCTTCCCACAGCGCCCAGCGGCGCGCCCTGCAGCGCCAGGCCTGGGCAGGCCTGCTCTGGAACAAGCAGTTCTACGCCTACGACGTATCGCGCTGGCTCGACGGCGACCCGGGCCGGCCCGCGCCGCCCGGTGCACGCAGGCAGGGCCGCAACGCCACCTGGCGCCACATGCGCGCGCAGGACATCATCCTGATGCCGGACAAATGGGAATACCCCTGGTTCGCCGCCTGGGACCTGGCCTTCCATTGCATCGCCGTGGCGCCGATCGATCCCGCACTGGCCAAGCGCCAGCTCACGCTGCTGCTGCACGACCGCTACATGCACCCGAACGGCCAGTTGCCGGCCTACGAGTGGAACTTCTGCGACGTGAACCCGCCGGTGCAGGCACTGGCCGCCTGGAAGGTCTACCAGACCGATGCCGCCCTCAATGGCCGGCCTGACACCGGCTTCCTGCGCCACATGCTGCACCGGCTCATGCTGAACTTCACCTGGTGGGTCAACCGCGAGGACAGCGGCGGCAACAACATCTTCGAGGGCGGCTTCCTCGGGCTGGACAACGTGGGCGTGTTCGACCGCGGCAAACCCCTGCCCGGCGGCGGCCTGCTCGAGCAGGCCGACGGCACCAGCTGGATGGCGATGTATGCGCTCAACCTGATGCGCATGGCCATGGAACTGGCGCAAGACGACCCGGTGTACGAAGACCTGGCGATCAAGTTCGGCGAACACTTCTTCTACATCGCCGGCGCCATGGCCAACATGGGCAACGTCGAGGGGGCGGGCCTGTGGGACGAGGAAGACGGCTTCTACTATGACCTGCTGAAGATGGCCGACGGCCGTTGCTCCCGCCTGCGCCTGCGCACCATCGCCGGGCTGATTCCGCTCTTCGCGGTCGAGGTGCTGGACGAGGCCCGGCTGCGCAAGCTCGGCCGGCTGCGCCACCATCTGCAGACCTTCCTGGACCGGCGCCCCGACCTGGCGGCCCTGGTGAGCCACTGGCAGGTGGCGAACCCGTCCGCCGGCGTGGCCACCGCCGGCCAAGCGCATGCAGCGGCCACGCGGCCGGCGGCCGGAAGCCTGCACCTGTTCAGCCTGCTGCGCGGCCACCGGATGAAGATGGTGCTGCGGCGCATGCTGGACGAGGGCGAATTTCTGTCGCCGCACGGCATCCGCTCGGTCTCCAAGGCCTATGACGATCACGCCTTCGACTACACGCTGGGCAGCGAGCACTACGCGCTGCACTACACCCCGGCCGAGAGCGACACCGACATGTTCGGCGGCAACAGCAACTGGCGCGGTCCGGTGTGGATGCCGCTCAACTACCTGATCATCGAGTCGCTGCGGCGCTTCCATACCTACTATGGCGACGACTTCCTGGTCGAATGCCCGACCGGCTCGGGCCGGATGCTGACCATCAGCGCGGTGGCCGACTTGCTGCGGGAGCGGCTGCTGTCGCTGTTCCTGCCCGGCCCGGACGCGGGTGCCGCTGCGCAGACGCAGGACGGCATGTGGTGGTTCCACGAATACTTCCACGGCGACACCGGCCAGGGCCTGGGCGCCAGCCACCAGACCGGCTGGACCGCGCTGATCGCCACGCTCTGATCCACAGCACGAAAGGACCTTCCCATGGCACGACTCACCGGCAAGACCGCGCTCGTCACCGGCAGCACGCAGGGCATAGGCGCGGCCTGCGCCCTGCGCCTGGCCGCCGACGGGGCCGACGTGGTACTGAACGGCCGCGACCCGAAACAGCCCCCGCAGGAACTGCTGGACCGGTTCCAGGCCCTGGGCCGCAAGGCGGTCTACCTAGCGGCCGACATCGGCGGCGCCGCCGGCGCTGCGGGCCTGGTGGAACAGGCGGTACAGGCCCTGGGCCGGCTGGACATCCTGGTCAACAACGCCGGGGTCGAGCGGCGCGCGGACTTCTGGGACGTGACCGAAGCCGACTACGACCTGGTGATGGACACCAACGTCAAGGGCATGTTCTTCTGCACCCAGGCCTTCGTGCGGCACCGCAAGGCGGCCGGCCAGCCCGGCGCGGTGGTCAACCTCAGCTCGGTGCACGAGGAGATCGCCTTCCCGCACTTCGCGTCCTATTGCGCCAGCAAGGGCGCCCTGCGCATGCTCACCCGCAACCTGGCCGGCGAGCTGGCGCCGCTGGGCATCCGCATCAACAACGTCGCGCCGGGGGCCATCGCCACGCCCATCAACCAGCGCCTGCTGGAGACACCGTCCCTGCTCGAGCCGCTGCTCGCCAGGATTCCGCTGGGCCGCCTGGGCACGCCTGAAGACGTGGCAGGCCTGGTCGCCTTCCTCGCGAGCGACGAGGCCGCCTACGTGACCGGCAGCACGTACTTCGTGGATGGCGGGCTGACCTACAGCTACTCGGAGCAGTAGCAGCGTCTACGCACAATCCCGGGGCACAAGCGCAGGCGATGCACCACAGAATTGCAAAGCGGCAATCCAGGCGCGCCACAACGGGGAATCCAAGAGGCCGAGCTGGTGCGCGGCCTGCGCAGGCAGGCATCGTTTTTGCTGCGTGTCACTATTCGCAACTCTTCGGGATGGTCACTCCATGCACAAGCGCACCTTCGTCCGCACTGCCCTCACCTCTTTCGCGCTGGCTGCGGCCAGTTGGACCGGCCTGGCCCAGGCGCAGGCCCTGACGCCGGTCAAGTTCCAGCTCGACTGGCGCTTCGAAGGCCCGTCCGCCCTGTTCCTGCTGCCCGTGGCCAAGGGCTACTTCAAGCAGGCCGGGCTCGACGTGACGGTGGACGCGGGCAACGGCTCGGGCGGTACGGTCACGCGCGTGGCTTCGGGCAGCTACGACATCGGCTTTGCCGACCTGGCTTCGCTGATGGAATTCCACGCCAACAACCCGGACGCGCCCAACAAGCCCGTGGCCATCATGATGGTCTACAACAACACGCCGGCCTCGGTCATGGCGCTGAAGAAGTCCGGCATCACCAAGCCGGCCGACCTCACCGGCAAGAAGCTCGGAGCGCCGGTGTTCGACGCCGGGCGCCGCGCCTTCCCCATCTTTGCGCAGGCCAACAAGATCGGCACCGTGCAGTGGACCGCCATGGACCCGCCGCTGCGCGAAACCATGCTGGTGCGCGGCGACATCGACGCGATCACCGGCTTCACCTTCACCTCGCTGCTCAACCTCGAGGCGCGCGGCGTGAACGCGTCGGACGTGGTGGTGCTGCCCTATCCCGACTACGGCGTGAAGCTGTACGGCAACGTGGTCATCGCGTCGCCCAAGTTCCTCAAGGAAAAGCCCGAAGCCGCCAAGGCCTTCCTGGTCGCCCTCGCCAAGGGCACGAAGGACGTGCTGGCCAACCCGGCCGCCGCCATCGAGTACGTGAAGCAGCGCGACGGCATCGTAAACTCCGAACTCGAGACGCGCCGCCTGAAGCTGGCGATCGACACCGTCATCAACAGCCCGGACGCCCGCGCGGAAGGCTTCGGGCAGGTCAACGCCGCCCGCCTCTCGCTGATGGCCTCGCAGGTGTCGGACGCCTTCGGCACCAAGACCCGCGTCAACCCCGAGGCCGTCTGGACAGGCGCCTACCTGCCGCCGGCTGCCGAACTCAACGTGCTGCCGCGCAAGTAAGCACTCCTGCCCGACCGACATGCGGCCGCCGCAGCGCATGGCACTGCCGCCTTACTATCAAAACAATAGCTAGAAGCCTAGGTGCTACCTGGGCTACAGGCACTTTTCATACAAGAATCTGCATGCAAGACCCCGCAGAACCGTACTTCGTCGAATTCCGCGACGTCTGGCTCGCCTACAACGAGGAGCTGCTGCGCGCCAACCACTTCGCGGTGGAAGGCATCGACCTGCAGGTCGGGCGCGGCGAATTCATCGCCATCGTCGGCCCCTCGGGTTGCGGCAAATCCACCTTCATGAAGCTCACCACCGGGCTGCGCATGCCGTCCATGGGCAAGATCCTGATCGAGGGCCAGCCGGTGACCGGCCCGCTGAAGATCTCCGGCATGGCCTTCCAGGCGCCCTCGCTGCTGCCCTGGCGCACCACGGTCGACAACGTGCTGCTGCCGCTGGAGATCGTCGAGCCCTACCGCTCCAGCTTCAAGCACAAGCGCAAGGAGTACGAAGAGCGCGCTCGCCGGCTGCTGCAGAAGGTGGGCCTGGGCGGCTACGAGGACAAGTTCCCCTGGCAGCTCTCCGGCGGCATGCAGCAGCGCGCCTCCATCTGCCGCGCGCTGGTCCACGAGCCCAAGATGCTGCTGCTGGACGAGCCCTTCGGCGCGCTCGACGCCTTCACGCGCGAAGAACTCTGGTGCATCCTGCGCGACCTGCAGGCCGAGCAGCAGTTCAACGTGATCCTGGTCACGCACGACCTGCGCGAATCGGTGTTCCTGGCCGACACGGTCTACGTCATGAGCAAGAGCCCGGGCCGCTTCGTGGTCAAGCGCGGCATCGACTTCGCCCGCCCGCGCCCGCTCGAACTCACCTACACCAAGGAATTCACCGACATCGTGCTGGAACTGCGCAGCCATATCGGCGCCATCCGCTCGCCCGTGACCCAGTAAGACAGCAAGCAGCCCACTCCCATGCGCAACAAGAACCTCGAACGCTGGTCCCCCTGGATCCTGCTGTTCCTCACCATCGTGCTGTGGCAGTTCGTCTGCAGCGCCTTCAACATCTCGGAGTTCATCTTCCCCAGCCCGCTGCGCATCTGGTCGCAGTTCGTGGAGTTCAAGGCCATCATCGCCGGGCATGCCTGGCGCACTTTCTGGGTGACCATGGTGGGCTTTGGCATCGCCATCGTGGTCGGGGTGCTGCTGGGTTTCATCATCGGCAGCTCGCGCCTGGCCTATGCCGCCATGTACCCGCTGATGACCGCCTTCAACGCGCTGCCCAAGGCCGCCTTCGTGCCGATCCTGGTGGTATGGTTCGGCATCGGCGTCGGTCCGGCGGTGCTGACCGCCTTCCTCATCAGCTTCTTTCCGATCATGGTCAACATCGCCACCGGCCTGGCCACGCTGGAGCCCGAACTCGAAGACGTGCTGCGCGTGCTCGGCGCCAGGCGCTGGGACGTGCTGATGAAGGTCGGCCTGCCGCGCTCCATGCCCTACTTCTATGCCTCGCTCAAGGTCGCCATCACGCTGGCCTTCGTCGGCACCACGGTGTCGGAGATGACCGCCGCCAACGAAGGCATCGGCTACCTGCTGATCTCCGCCGGCTCCAGCATGCAGATGGGCCTGGCCTTTGCCGGCCTGCTGGTGGTCGGCGCCATGGCCATGGCCATGTACGAGCTGTTCAGCATCATAGAAAAGCGCACCACGGCATGGGCACACCGGGGGTCTCAAGGCGAATGACGACAGCACTCACCGATGAGCAGATCACGCGCCACCTGCGCCGCGCCAACGGCGTGGCCGAGCGCGCCATGGCCATGGGCCGGCATCCGTTCGGCGCGCTGCTGCTCGCGCCCGACGGCGAGACGGTGCTGGCCGAGCAGGGCAACATCGACACGGTGAACCACGCCGAGTCCACCCTGGCGCGCAGCGCCGCGGCCAACTACCCCGGCGCCTACCTGGCGCAGTGCACCCTGGTCACCACCTTCGAGCCCTGCGCGATGTGTGCCGGCACCATCTACTGGGCCGGCATCGGGCGGGTGCTCTACGGCGCGCAGGAGAGCGCGCTGCTCGCCCTCACCGGCGACCACCCCGAGAACCCGACCCTGGCCCTGCCCTGCCGCGAGGTGTTCGCGCGCGGCCAGCGGCCGGTCGCGGTGATCGGGCCGGTGCCGGAGCTGGAAGAGGCCATGACGGCGCCGCACCGCGGCTTCTGGCAGCGGCTGCGCGGCCGGCTTTGACGTCGCGGTTACCGAATGGACACATGGACATGCAGTGGCACATGCAAGAATCCCGCGGCCGCCGGCCCGGGCCGGCCCGACCTGCGGAGAAACTGCACATGAAGAATGCACGACGGCATCCGGCCGAAGTACTGCTGGCCCTCGCGCTGATGTCCGGCCCGGCGCTGGCCGCCCTGGGCGGCAGCGCCGGCTCGGTCGACGCCGACCGCCAGCAGATGCATGCCTCGGCCCTGCGCAGCAGCACTGGCAGCAGCTACACCGTGCACGAATACACCCTCGATTCCGGCACCGTGGTGCGCGAATACGCGCAGTCCGGCACGGTCTTCGCGGTCAGTTGGGAGGGCCCGGTCCTGCCCAACCTGCAACAGTTGCTGGGCCCGGATCACTTCACCACCTTCACCGCGGCCGCGCGCAGCCGGGGGCGCAGCGGCGGCCCCCTGGTGCTGCAGCAGTCCGGCCTGGTGCTGCGCTCCACCGGGCACATGCGGGCCTTCGCGGGCCAGGCCTATCTTCCCGGCCAACTGCCGCAAGGGGTGAGCATCGATGACATTCGCTGAGTTCCGCCGCCAGGCCGGCCGCCACCTATGGGCCGTGCTCGCCGCCACCTTGCTCGCCACCGGCTGCGGCGGGGGCAGTTCGGGCGGCGGCACCACGACGACCCCACCCGTCTCCGGCAGCGATACCAACGTCGTCGCCATCACGCTCGACAGCGGCCCCGCTGGCGTCAGCAGCCGGTTGGCCAACATTCCCTACGTCAGCGTCACCGTCTGCCCGCCGGGCAGCCGCAGCGGCTGCCAGGTGATCGACCACGTGATCGTGGACACCGGTTCCTACGGCCTGCGCCTGGTGGCGTCCGTGCTCAACAACCTGTCGGCCCTGCCGCTGCAGCAGAACGGCGCCGGCAGCCCCTATGCCGAATGCGCGCAGTTCGTCAGCGGCTACACCTGGGGCTCGGTGCGCACGGCCGACCTGACGGTGGGCGGCCTGACCGCGTCCTCGCTGCCGATACAGGTGATCGCGGACCCGGCCTTCTCATCGGTGCCCAGTTCGTGCTCCAACACCGGCACCAACCAGGGCTCGGTCGCGGCCCTGGGCGGCAACGGCATGCTGGGCGTGGGTCCGTTCCTGCTCGATTGCGGCAACGCCTGCGCCAGCCAGGCCATCGCCGGCACCTACTATGCCTGCACCATCAGCACCTTCTGCTCGTCCTCGGCCATGCCGCTGGCCCAGCAGGTGGCCAACCCGGTGGCGCGCCTGCCCAGCGACAACAACGGCGTGGTGGTGAAGCTGCCCGCCGTGGCCACCGGCGGCGCCAGCGGCGTTACCGGCTCGCTCATCTTCGGCATCGGCACGCGCAGCAACAACGCGCTGGGCTCGGCCACCGTCTATGGCGTGAGCGGCGCCACCGGCAACTTCACCACCGTCTACAACGCGCGCAGCTACTCCCGCGCCTTCCTGGACAGCGGCTCCAACTTCCTGTTCTTCAACGACAGCACGCTGCCCACCTGCGCGGACTCCGCCAGCGGCTTCTACTGCCCGGCCGCCACGCGCTCGCTGACGGCGCAGATCCAGGGCACCAACAACGCCACCGGCACGGTCAACTTCAGCATCTCCAACGCAAGCAGCGCGTTCAACACCAACCCCGGCGCCACGGCGTTCTCCGACATCGGCGCCACCTCGTCCGATGTCAGCACCTTCGACTGGGGGCTGCCCTTCTTCTTCGGGCGCAGCGTGTTCACGGCACTCGAACGGGCGAGCACACCCGGCGGCACGGGGCCGTTCGTGGCGTTCTGACGGGTCGGCGTTGCCTTAAGCTGCGCGCCATGCACATGACGCGTACGGCTCCCCCATGACCCTCGACTCCACCGGCCCGGCTGCGCCCGGGCCCATGCGCCAGGCGCTGGAACTGGCGCGCGGCGCGCTGCTGCGCACCTCGCCCAACCCCCGCGTGGGCTGCGTGCTCACCGATGCGCAGGGCCGCGTGCTGGGCGAAGGCGCCACGCAGCGCGCGGGCGGCCCGCATGCGGAGATCATGGCGCTGCGCGACGCCGCCGCGCGCGGCCATGCGGTGCGCGGCGTGACCGCCCACGTCACGCTGGAGCCCTGCTCCCACCACGGCCGCACCGGCCCGTGCTGCGATGCGCTGATCGAAGCCGGCATCGGCCGCGTGGTGGCCTCGCTCGCGGACCCCAATCCCGCGGTGGCCGGCCAGGGCTTCGAACGGCTGCGGGCGGCGGGTGTGGAGGTGCACGTGGGACCCGGCGCCGACGCATCGCGCGAACTCAACCTCGGCTTCTTCAGCCGCATGGTGCGCAAGACGCCCTGGGTGCGGCTCAAGACCGCCGCTTCGCTGGACGGCAGCACCGCCCTGCCGGACGGGCGCAGCCAGTGGATCACCGGCGCCCCGGCGCGGGCCGACGGCCATGCCTGGCGGGCCCGCGCCTGCGCGGTGCTGACCGGAGTCGGGACGGTGCTCGAAGACGATCCGCAACTGGACGTGCGCCTGATCGAGACGCCGCGCCAGCCGCATCTGGTGATCGTCGACAGCCGCCTGGAGACGCCGCCGCAGGCGCGCCTGTTCGCAGTGCCGCAGCGCGCCGTCTGGATCTACTGCGCGCAGCCGGACGCCGAGCGCCAGGCCGCGCTGCAGGCCCGCGGCGCCACCGTCACCTGCCTGCCCAACCTGCAAGGCAAGGTGGATCTGGCGGCCCTGCTGCGCGACCTGGGCCGGCGCGAGGTCAATGAGCTGCACGTGGAAGCCGGCGCGCGGCTCAATGGCTCCCTGGTGCGCGAAGGCCTGGTGGACGAGCTGCTGGCGTACCTTGCGCCCCGGCTGATCGGCGAGGGCCGGCCCATGGCCAGCTTCGGGCCGCTGGCAGCGCTGGAAGACGCGCCGGCACTGCAATTCCGCTCGGTCGAGCCGGTGGGCGACGACCTGCGCATCCTGGCCCGGGTCACGGGCCGCGGCGATTTCTAGGGCGCCTGCCGGGGAGACGTCCGAATCCCTGCGAAAATATCGGGATGTTCACCGGAATCATCACCGGCGTGGGGCGCATCGCCGCCGTCCACGACCTCGGAAGCTCTTTGCAGCACTATGGCAAGCGCCTGACCGTGGAGGCGCCGCCTGGCTACCTCGACGACGTCGGCCTGGGCGACAGCATTGCCCTCAACGGTGCCTGCATGACCGTCACCGCGCTGGACCTGCCAGCCAGCGCGTTCACCATCGAGATCTCGGCCGAGTCGCTCGACAAGACCGCCGGCCTGGACCGGCCCGGTGCCGTCAACCTCGAGAAGGCGCTGCGCGCGCATGATCGCCTGGGCGGGCACATCGTCTCCGGCCATGTGGACGGCATCGGCCAGGTGCGCCGCTTCGCGCCCGTGGGCGAGAGCTGGGACCTGCAGGTGCTGGCGCCGCCGGCGCTAGCGCGCTACCTGGCCTACAAGGGCTCGATCACCGTCAACGGCGTGAGCCTGACGGTCAACCACGTGGACGACGTGGCCGAGGGCGCAGTGGTCCACATCAACCTGATTCCTCATACGGTGCAGAACACGGCGCTGCATGCGCTGCGCGAAGGCACCGCCGTCAACCTGGAGATCGATACCGTGGCCCGCTATGTCGAGCGCATGCTGTCGGTCGCCGCACTGCCCGCGCACACGCCATGAGTTCCGTTCCACCCGTTTCCATCTCGCCGATCGAGGACATCGTGGCCGACATGCGCGCCGGGCGCATGGTCATCCTGGTCGATGAGGAAGACCGCGAGAACGAAGGCGACGTCGTCATCGCGGCCGACCACATCAGCGCCGAATCGATCAATTTCATGGCCCGCCATGCGCGCGGCCTGATCTGCCTGACGCTGTCGCGCGCGCTGTGCGAGCGGCTGCAGTTGCCGCCCATGGTCGCGCGCAACGGCACCAAGCATGCCACCGCCTTCACCGTGTCGATCGAGGCGGCCGAGGGCGTGACCACCGGCATCTCGGCGGCCGACCGCGCCCGCACCGTGCAGGCGGCCGTGGCGCGCGACGCCAAGGCCAGCGACCTGGTGCAGCCGGGCCACATCTTCCCGCTGCAGGCGGTGGACGGCGGCGTGCTGATGCGCGCAGGCCATACCGAGGCCGGCTGCGACCTGGCCGTGATGGCGGGCTGCAGCGCGGCCTCGGTGATCTGCGAGGTCATGAACGACGACGGCACCATGGCGCGCCTGCCCGACCTGCAGCTCTTCGCGGCGCGGCACGGGCTCAAGATCGGCACCATCGCCGACCTGATCGAACACCGCAGCCGGCACGAATCCCTGGTCGAGAAGCTCGGCACCCGCCCGCTCAGGACCGCCGCCGGCGAATTCACCGCGCATGCGTTCCGCGACAAGCCCAGCCGCGGCCTGCACCTGGCGCTGGTGCGCGGCGCCTGGGCGCCCGAAGACGTGGTGCCGATCCGCGTGCACGAGCCGCTGTCGGTGCTGGACGCGCTCGAGGTCGACCGCAGCATGCACTCCTGGAGCCTGGACGCCAGCCTGCGCCACGTCGCCCAGGAAGGCCGCGGCGTGGTGGTGCTGCTGAACTGCGGCGAAAGCGCGTCCGAGCTGCTAGCCCAGTTCGAGGGCACGGCGCGCGCCGCGCACGCGCCCGAGCGCGGCAGCATGGACCTGCGCACCTACGGCATCGGCGCGCAGATCCTGCGCGAATGCGGGGTGCGCCGCATGAACCTCATGGGCGCGCCGCGCCGCATGCCCAGCATGGCCGGCTATGGCCTGGAACTCGTCAGCTACCTGCAGAAAGACTAAGAACATGTTTGGCGCAAACCAGGGCCGGGGCGAACGGCAGGACGGCAGCAGGCTGTCCATCGGCATCGTGCAGGCCCGCTTCAACGAGCACATCACCAACGCGCTGGCCGAGGCCTGCAAGGCCGAACTGGCCGCGCTCGGCGTGGCCGGGCAGAACATCACCCACGTGCGCGTGCCCGGCGCGCTGGAGGTGGCCCCCGCGCTGCAGGCCATGGCCGCCACCGGACGCTACGACGCGCTGGTGGCGCTGGGCTGCATCATCCGCGGCGAGACCTACCACTTCGAGCTGGTGGCCAACGAATCCGGCGCCGGCGTGACCCGTGTGGCGCTGGACCACCGCGTACCCATCGCCAACGCCATCCTCACCACCGAGAACAACGAGCAGGCGCTGGCCCGGCAGACAGAGAAGGGCCGCGACGCCGCCCAGGTCGCCGTCGAAATGGCGAACCTGCTGGATACCCTTGCATGAGCCCCCACGACGCATCCCCCCCCGCACCGCAGCGCCCGGGGCTGACGGCCAGCGGCGCGCGCAAGGCCTCGGCCAAGTCGGCCCGCAGCCGCTCGCGCGAGTTCGCGCTGCAGGCGCTCTACCAGCATTTGGTGGGCCGCAACGACGCCACCGCCATCGACCACTTCACGCGTGACCTGTCGGGCTTCCACAAGGCCGACGCCGCGCACTACCACACGCTGCTGCACGGCTGCATCGAGCAGGCCGAGGCGCAGGACGCGCTGATCGCCCCGCTGCTGGACCGCAAGCTCGCCGAGGTCTCGCCGATCGAACACGCCGTGATGTGGATCGGCGTGTACGAGTTGCGCCACTGCCCGGACGTGCCCTGGCGCGTGGTGCTCAACGAGTGCATCGAGCTGGCCAAGGAATTCGGCGGCACCGACGGCCACAAGTACGTCAATGGCGTGCTCAATGGCCTGGCGCCGCAATTGCGCAGCGCCGAGGTCGAGGCCGACCGCGCCAAGGCCCGTGCGGCCGTGCGCTGACGGGCCGGCCGTGAAGCTCGCAACCCGGGCCGGGCGCATCGAGCCCTTCTACGTGATGGAGGTGGCCAAGGCTGCCGCCGAGCGCGCCAGAACGACCGGCACCGGCGGCCGGGAGATGGTGTTCCTCAACATCGGCGAGCCGGACTTCACCGCACCGCCCCTGGTGCAGGAAGCCGCCGCCCGCGCGGTGCGCGACGGCATCACCCAGTACACGCCGGCCACCGGGCTGCCGGCGCTGCGGGAGCGCATTTCCGGCTGGTATGCGCAGCGCTTCGGACTGCAGGTGCCGGCGCGGCGCATCGTCGTCACGGCCGGCGCTTCGGCCGCGCTGCAACTGGCCTGCCTGGCGCTGGTGGACGCGGGCGACGAGGTGCTGATGCCCGACCCGAGCTACCCCTGCAACCGCCACTTCGTGAGTGCGGCCGACGGCAGCGCAGTGCTGATTCCGACCACCGCCGCCGAGCGTTACCAGCTCAGCGCCGCCAAGGTCGAGGCGGCCTGGTCGCCGCGCACCTGCGGCGTGCTGCTGGCTTCGCCCTCCAACCCGACCGGCACCTCGATCCATCCCGAGGAGCTGGCGCGCATCCATGCCGTGGTGCAGGCGCGCCAGGGCGTGACGCTGATCGACGAGATCTACCTGGGCCTGAGCCACGACGCCGCCTTCGGCCAGAGCGCGCTGGCGCTGGGCGAGGATGTGGTCAGCATCAACAGCTTCAGCAAGTACTTCTGCATGACCGGCTGGCGCCTGGGCTGGCTGGTGGTGCCCGACGCGCTGGTGCCGGTGATCGAGCGCCTGGCGCAGAACCTGTTCATCTGCCCGAGCACGGTGGCGCAGCACGCGGCACTGGCCTGCTTCGAGGCCGCAAGCATCGCCGAGTACGAACGCCGCCGCGGCGAATTCAAGGCGCGCCGCGACTTCTTCCTGCCCGCGCTGGCCGCGGCCGGCCTGCCGGTGCCGGTCGCGCCCGATGGCGCCTTCTACGCCTGGGCCGACTGCAGCGAGGCCTGCCGGCGCCTGGGCGTGGCCAGCAGTTGGGAACTGGCCTTCGCCCTGATGGACCAGGCCGCGCTGGCGATCACGCCGGGCCGTGATTTCGGCACCGCCGAGACGGCGCAGCGCATCCGCTTCTCCACCGCCAGTTCCATGGCCCATCTGCAGGAGGCCGCAGCGCGGCTCAAGGCACTCCTGGGCTGACCCTGCGCACGCATGCCCTTCACCTTTCCGATCCGCATCTACTGGGAAGACACCGATGCCGGCGGCATCGTCTTCTACGCCAACTACCTGAAGTTCTTCGAGCGCGCGCGCACCGAATGGCTGCGCGCGCTGGGCATCGGCCAGCAGCGCCTGCGCGAGGCCACCGGCGGCATGTTCGTGGTGACCGACACGCGGCTTCGCTACCTGCGCCCGGCCCGGCTGGACGACGAACTCCTTGTAACAGCCGCACTACAGGAAAGCGGGCGTGCCTCGCTCACAATCGCCCAGCAGGCGTGGCGCACGCCCGCCTCCGGCAGCAACGGTGAGCCCGATTTGCTGTGCGAGGGAACCATTCGCATCGGCTGGGTCGAAGCTTGCACGCTGCGGCCGGCCCGCATCCCGTCCTCCATCCTGGAAGTCCTCAAGCCATGAACCCACAACAAGACATGTCCATCCTGCACCTGGTGCTCAATGCCAGCCTGGTGGTGCAACTGGTCATGCTGCTGCTGGCGGGCGTCTCCATTTCCAGCTGGGCCGCCATCTTCCGCAAGCTGTTCGCGCTGCGGCGCGCGCGTTCGCAGAACGACGATTTCGAGCGCGAGTTCTGGTCCGGCACCAGCCTGAACGACCTGTTCGCGGCCGCCGCGGCCAATGCCAAGAACACCGGCCCCATGGAGCGCATCTTCGCCAGCGGCATGCGCGAGTACCAGAAGCTGCGCGAGCGCCGCATCACCGACGGCGGCGCCCTGCTCGACGGCGCGCGCCGCGCCATGCGCGCGAGCTTCCAGCGCGAGATGGACGCCATCGAATCGGGCCTGTCCTTCATGGCCACCGTGGGCTCGGTGTCGCCCTACGTCGGCCTGTTCGGCACCGTGTGGGGCATCATGCACGCCTTCACCGGCCTGTCGGCCATGACCCAGGTCACGCTCAGCACCGTGGCGCCGGGCATCGCCGAGGCCCTGGTCGCCACCGCCATCGGGCTGTTCGCCGCGATTCCGGCCGTGGTCGCCTACAACCGCTTCGCCCGCGACATCGACCGCCTGGCGATCCACCAGGAGACCTTCATCGAGGAGTTCTCCAACATCCTGCAACGCAACCTCGGCGCCCAGTCGGCGTCGGGCCGCTGAGCAGGCACCGCACGGCAGGAGGACACGATGCCCGCCATGGCTTCCCGCGGCCGCGGCCGCCGCACCATCAACGAGATCAACATGGTGCCCTTCATCGACGTGATGCTGGTGCTGCTGATCATCTTCATGGTGACCGCGCCGCTGATCACCCCCAGCACCATCGACCTGCCCAGCATCGGCAAGGCCAACAAGCAGCCCGATCGGGTGATCCAGATCATCGTCGGCAAGGACGAGACGCTGCAGATCAAGACCCCGGACCGCACCGCGCCCACCACGCTGCGCGACGTGGCCAATGCGGTGCGCCAGGCCGAATCCTCCGCCGTCGCCTCCACCGCCGACGGCGCGCCCGGCGCGTCCGGCAGCGCCGTGGTCATCAGCGCCGACCG
This sequence comes from Xylophilus sp. ASV27, assembly GCF_016428875.1. Taxonomy (GTDB): domain Bacteria; phylum Pseudomonadota; class Gammaproteobacteria; order Burkholderiales; family Burkholderiaceae_C; genus Xylophilus. The sequence goes on along the minus strand of NZ_JAELTO010000055.1, from coordinate 435 downwards.
CAGCGTAAAGTACGAGACGGTGGTGAAGGTCATGGACACGCTGCAGCGCGCCGGCGTGCAGCGCGTCGGCCTGTCCGTGCAACTCGCGCCATGAGGCATGGAGCACTCTGCGCCGTTTCAATGAATCACTGAGTCGGCCGCTTTCTCCCTCTCTGGCCTCCATGCAGCACCACCATCCGTCTGAACGCTACGAATTCGCGCCTCCGCCGCAGCGCGGCTCGCTGCGCGCGCTGATCCTGGCCGTGCTCGCCCACTTGCTGCTGCTGGCCGCGTTGACCTGGGGCGTGCACTGGAAGCAGGAGTCCGACAGCCCGGCGGTCGAGGCCGAACTCTGGTCGGCCGTGCCGCGCCAGGCCGCGCCGCGTGCCGTGGAGCAGCCGACGCCGCCGCCCCCACCGCAGCCGCCCGCGCCGGCCCTGTCTCTTATACACATCT
>NZ_JAELTO010000401.1 GCF_016428875.1 Xylophilus sp. ASV27 | reverse complement strand
CCCCCCCCCCCCCCCCCCCCCCCCCCCCCCCCCCCCCCCCCCCCCCCCCCCCCCCCCCCCCCCCCCCCCCCCCCCCCCCCCCCCCCCCCCCCCCCCCCCCCCCCCCCCCCCCCCCCCCACCCCCACTAGGTTCTCTTCGTCGGCAGCGTCAGATGTGTATAAGAGACAGGGCCATGCCTCGGCGGGCTTCGCCTTCATCGGGGGCTGGTTCGTGCTGCGCCGGGCGCAGCCCAGGGCCGCGTTCCGGTGGCTGATGGCAAGCCTGGCCGCGGGGCTGCTGCTCGGGCTGTCGCAA
>NZ_JAELTO010000400.1 GCF_016428875.1 Xylophilus sp. ASV27 | reverse complement strand
TCGGTGAAGCTCGGGCTGCAGGCCAAGCGCAAGCGCGCTGGCTGGAGCCTGCCCTATCTGGAGCACCTCATGGGCATGGGAGCGGCTCTGGGGATGGGGGGCTCTGGTTAGATGCGATTGCCCTGTCAATGATTTCCGTGCGCTACTGATTTTGTAGCTTATGGCCATTGATTCCTCTTCATTTCAGGTGCTTTTGTATCTGAAATTCAGGATCTACCAGGGGCTTCTGCTATCTTTTTGTGAAAGCAGAAATCGCCGCCCGCTCAGCCCGGCGGGCGTGCCTGCAAGCCGGGCG
>NZ_JAELTO010000399.1 GCF_016428875.1 Xylophilus sp. ASV27 | reverse complement strand
CCCCCCCCCCCCCCCCCCCCCCCCCCCCCCCCCCCCCCCCCCCCCCCCCCCCCCCCCCCCCCCCCCCCCCCCCCCCCCCCCCCCCCCCCCCCCCCCCCCCCCCCCCCCCCCCCCCCCCCCCTCCACTAGGTTCTCTTCGTCGGCAGCGTCAGATGTGTATAAGAGACAGGTTCCCGGGCGTGCCGGCCGGGCACCCGGCGCAGGGGGCGATGACGATGAACGTCTCGGCCAACCTGCTGGGCCTGGACAACGCCGCCACGCCGCTGGGCCTGAAGGCGATGCGCGAGCTGGAAACG
>NZ_JAELTO010000398.1 GCF_016428875.1 Xylophilus sp. ASV27 | reverse complement strand
CCCCCCCCCCCCCCCCCCCCCCCCCCCCCCCCCCCCCCCCCCCCCCCCCCCCCCCCCCCCCCCCCCCCCCCCCCCCCCCCCCCCCCCCCCCCCCCCCCCCCCCCCCCCCCCCCCCCCCCCCCCCACTAGGTTCTCTTCGTCGGCAGCGTCAGATGTGTATAAGAGACAGGGCCAAGCTCGAGCAGGAATTCTCCAAGCGCGAGAAGGATCTGATCGACCAGGGCGATGCCCTGAAGGCCGCCTCCGACAAGTTCGAGCGTGAGGCGCCCACCATGTCCGAGAGCCAGCGCACCGCG
>NZ_JAELTO010000397.1 GCF_016428875.1 Xylophilus sp. ASV27 | reverse complement strand
CCCCCCCCCCCCCCCCCCCCCCCCCCCCCCCCCCCCCCCCCCCCCCCCCCCCCCCCCCCCCCCCCCCCCCCCCCCCCCCCCCCCCCCCCCCCCCCCCCCCCCCCCCCCCCCCCCCCCCCCCCCCCTACACTAGGTTCTCTTCGTCGGCAGCGTCAGATGTGTATAAGAGACAGGCTTCAGGCTGTTGACCCAGCCGCCCGCGGCCACGGTGCTGATCATGGCGGTGGCGCCCACGATGACCGCGAAGGCCAGCGCCGCGAGCAGGCCCACCGCGCTGAAGTCGCGCAGCCGGTCCAGCA
>NZ_JAELTO010000396.1 GCF_016428875.1 Xylophilus sp. ASV27 | reverse complement strand
GCCCATGGCCACGCCCGAGTGCACGGTGCCCACCAGCACGTCGACCTGGTCGCGCTTGACCAGCTTGTTGGCGTTTTCCGGGGCCTTGGCCGGGTCGGACTCGTCGTCCACCTTGAAGTACTCGACCTGTCTCTTATACACATCTGACGCTGCCGACGAAGAGAACCTAGTGTAGGTGTGGGGGGGGGGGGGGGGGGGGGGGGGGGGGGGGGGGGGGGGGGGGGGGGGGGGGGGGGGGGGGGGGGGGGGGGGGGGGGGGGGGGGGGGGGGGGGGGGGGGGGGGGGGGGGGGGGGGGGGGG
>NZ_JAELTO010000395.1 GCF_016428875.1 Xylophilus sp. ASV27 | reverse complement strand
CCCCCCCCCCCCCCCCCCCCCCCCCCCCCCCCCCCCCCCCCCCCCCCCCCCCCCCCCCCCCCCCCCCCCCCCCCCCCCCCCCCCCCCCCCCCCCCCCCCCCTCTTTTCACGCAGAAGACGGCATACGCGATTTCCTGTACGGTCTCGTGGGCTCGGAGATGTGTATAAGAGACAGCTCCCACACCCTCCGCGCTCGTCCCGGAGGACTTCGACGCGCTCGAAGACATCCTCGACGAACTGCGCACCCGCGACGACGAGGTGCCGCAGTGGGAGTTCTGCGACGGCTTCATGGCCGCGCTGG
>NZ_JAELTO010000394.1 GCF_016428875.1 Xylophilus sp. ASV27 | reverse complement strand
CCCCCCCCCCCCCCCCCCCCCCCCCCCCCCCCCCCCCCCCCCCCCCCCCCCCCCCCCCCCCCCCCCCCCCCCCCCCCCCCCCCCCCCCCCCCCCCCCCCCCCCCCCCCCCCCCCCCCCCCCCCACCAACACTAGGTTCTCTTCGTCGGCAGCGTCAGATGTGTATAAGAGACAGTGGCAGCGCTGTTCCTGCTCTTCCCGCGCATGGCGCCGCTCTGGGGTGTGCCCGGCGACCCGTCGCGCGGCCGCAGCGGGCTGTCGGCCGAGATGCGGGTCGGCAGCATCGCGCAAATCGCGCTCGA
>NZ_JAELTO010000393.1 GCF_016428875.1 Xylophilus sp. ASV27 | reverse complement strand
CCCCCCCCCCCCCCCCCCCCCCCCCCCCCCCCCCCCCCCCCCCCCCCCCCCCCCCCCCCCCCCCCCCCCCCCCCCCCCCCCCCCCCCCCCCCCCCCCCCCCCCTTTTCACGCAGACGACGGCATACGAGATTTCCTGTACGGTCTCGTGGGCTCGGAGATGTGTATAAGAGACAGGTGGTGATGCAACTGGCGCACAAGCGCGACCTCGGCATCCACACCGAGATGCTCGGCGAAGGCATCCTCACGCTGGTCGAGAGCGGCGCCGTCACCAACCGGCGCAAGAACTACCTGCCGGGCAAG
>NZ_JAELTO010000054.1 GCF_016428875.1 Xylophilus sp. ASV27 | reverse complement strand
ACTGGCAGCAACGGCTTGATCTTTTTGTACAACACCGCGCTAACTTCCTTGTTTCTTTTCTTTCCCATGCACCGTCAACGCGCATCCCGCGCTTGGCGATGACAGGCTTTTGTTAGCCGCTCTAAAGCGAGGCGCGACTACGGCCTGACCGAGCGACGGCGGCTGCAAGCCCTTTTGCCAGTTCCAAGGGAATTGCGCACCAGTGAAAGCTGGTGCGTTTTTTTCATCGAATGGGCACCGTTAAAGACACCAGACCAGGTCACGTCACGGCACTGCGCTGGTGGAACTTCGGCTGGTCCCAACTTCCGGTCTGCAGAATCTCCTTCAGCACGACGACGGAGTTCCATACGTCCTCGAAGCGGATGTACAGCGGCGTGAAGCCGAAACGCATGATGCGTGGCTCGCGGTAGTCGGGGATGACGCCGCGTTCAATCAAGGCCTGCACCACGGCGAAGCCGCCAGGATGTTCGTAGCCTACCTGGCTGCCGCGGTACTTGGTATCCACGGGGGTATTCAACTTGAGAGGAAAGCCTGCGCATTCCTGCGCCACGAGATCCATGAACAGGCTGGTCAGCGCGAGCGACTTCTCTCGCAACTGTTGCATGTCGGTCTGCTCGAAGGTGTCCAGGCCGCTTTCCACCATGGCCAACGAGGCGATGGCCTGTGTGCCGCAGAGATAGCGCCTAACGCCGGCGTGGGGATCATACTCAGTCTCCATCGCGAAGGGGCGGGCATGACCCCACCAACCTGAGAGCGGTTGCCAGAAGCTCTCCTGCAGACGCTGGTTGACCCACAGGAAGGCTGGCGCACCCGGCCCACCGTTGAGGTACTTGTAGGTGCAGCCAACGGCATAGTCCGCGTTTCCGCCATTGAGGTCCACCGGCACGGCCCCGGCGGAATGGCACAGATCCCAGACCGTCACCGCGCCTGCCTCGTGCGCGCGGGCGGTCACATCGCCAATGTCGTACATGAAGCCGGTCTGGTAGTTCACGTGCGTCAGCAGGAGCACGGCAACGTCATCACCAAGCGCTGCGTCGAGTTCTGCAGGGCCATCGATGAGCCGGACTTCGTAGTCCGCGTTGCCCAGCGACTTGAGCATGTCGATCAGGCCCTGCGTGATGTACAGGTCCGTCGGGAAGTTGTTGCGTTCGGAGACGATCACGCGGCGTTCAGGGGACTCTTCCTTCTGCAGCCGCAGCGCGGCGGCCATCACCTTGAAAAGGTTGGTGGAGGTTGTATCCGTCACTACGACCTCCCCCGCCTTCGCGCCCACCAGCCGCGCGAGCTTGTCACCCAACCGTCGCGGCAGGTCGAACCACCCCGCGGTGTTCCAACTGCGAATGAGGCCGACACCCCATTCCTGCGAGATGACGTCCTGGGCGCGCTTGAGCGAGGCCTTGGGCATTGCGCCGAGAGAGTTGCCGTCTAGATAGATCACGCCCTCCGGCAGCTCGAACTGCTCGCGCAGCCTTGCGAGCGGATCGCGCGCGTCCATTTCGCGGCAGTCTGCAAGGGTGATGCTCTTGGATGTCATGAATCGATTGTCCTGTCGAGTGAATTTTTCCGGGGGCCTTCACTGCCCCCGGGTTGAAGTAAGAAAAATTCGAGCCGCTGCGCTCGCTTTTTGCCGGCTGAGCAGCTCAGCCCGCGCCAGAACGCTCCCGCAAACTCTCGCGCGGCATGGCGCCGCTGATGCTCCTGCCGCGGCGCAGCGAGGGCAACGCCAGCATGAAGAGCACGAAGAGGCCGGTGGCGAGCTTGAGGTCCGGCGGCGGCATGTTCGCGGCCAGGCACAGCGAGATCAGCTGGTAATAGATCAATGCGCCAACGATCGGCGCCATAAGCTGGCGCATCACCGTCTGGTTCCCAATGATGGCTTCGCCAATCATCAGTGCTGCAAGGCCGTTGATGAGCACGCCCAGGCCCATGTTGATGTCGCCAAAACCCTGGGACTGCACCATCAACGCACCGGAGAGCGCAGAGAGGCAGCCCGCAAGACCAATGCCCATGATGGTAGCGGTCCTGACACTGATGCCCTGTGCCTCCGACATGTCGGGATTTGCGCCGACTGCACGCATGGCGGTACCCTTCTCGGTCTTGAAGAAGTAGTTGAGGGCCAGGAAACCGATCATCAGCAGCAACCCGACAATGGCTGTCTTGTTGAGCGGGGAGCCCGCATCGCTCACGGGAATCACGTCCAGAATGCTGCCGTCGCCGAAAAGCGAGATATTGGAACGGCCCATGATGCGCAGGTTCACGCTGTAGAGCATGGTGGTCATCAGGATGCCCGCCAGCAGCGTGTGGATGCGAAAGCGCAGGTGGATGTACGCGGTGCAGCAGCCTGCGATGAAGCCCGCCGCCATGGCGATGAGCACTGCTAGCCAGGGGTTCATGCCCGAGGCGATCAGCACCGTGCAGATACAGCCGCCCAGCGGGAACGCGCCTTCGGCCGTCATGTCGGGAAAGCCCAGCACGCGGAACGGCAGCATGATTCCCAGCACAACGAAGCCCATGATCAGGCTTTGCGCAATGGTGACCGGAATCAGGGCGCAGAACGTCGAAAAAGTGGTTTGAATGAAGTCGATCATGGTCAGCTTGCCAGCAGCATCCGGTCGGCCTTGGTGGAGAAATGCGAGATCAGGTCGGGCACGGTGAGCCCTCTTTTTTCCTCAGGGCCGATCTCCAACTTCACGCGGCCCGCGTCCAGCATGAACACGCGGTGGCCGAAGTCGATAGCGTGCTGCATGTTGTGGGTCACCATCAGAACGGTGAGCCTGAACTTCTCGACGGCCCGCACCGTGGCGGCCATCACGATGTCTGCGGTTCGCGGATCGAGCGCCGCGGTGTGCTCGTCCAGCAGCAGCAACTGGGGCGACGTACTCACCGCCATCACCAGCGAGAGCGACTGGCGCTGGCCGCCCGAGAGCAGATCCACGCGCGCATCCAGACGGTCTTCGAGCCCGAGGCCGAGCACCGAGAGGCGCTCGCGGTACAGGTCGCGCCGCGCGGCGGTGAGGCCCGGGCGCAGAGTGCGTTTTTGTCCACGCAGTTCGGCCAGAAGCATGTTCTCGGCGATCGACATGCTAGCCGCAGTACCCTTCATCGGGTCCTGGAACACCCGTGTTATGTGCGCGGCCCGCTCGTGCACCGGCAAGGCTGTGACGTCCTCGTTGCCCACTACGACACTGCCCGAGTCCAGGGGCAGTGCGCCACTGATGGCATTGAGCATGGTGCTCTTGCCAGCACCGTTGGAGCCAATGATGATTCCGAACTCTCCCGTCGCCAGCCTGAGGCTCAGGTCATTGAGCGCGACCTTCTCGTCGGGCTTGCCTCGGTAGAACACCTTGCGCGCGTTGCTTACTTCCAGCATGGCTTTCCATTCCTTGGACGCCGGGGTTACGGGGAAAGCCGCAGACCCGGTGCCCGTCTGTTGCACTAGGTTGTCTTGAAATTCAGCTCTGCGATCAGTCGACGAAACATTTGCAGTCAGCGATTGCCGGCGAGACCTTCATGTTGAACGCCCTGAGCGCCGCGCGGGAGACCACGGTCTCATGGTCTGCCAGCGTAGGCTTCACGGGAGCGATGTTTCTCGGGTCCTCACCCTTGAGTACGCGTACGGCGAGCCTGCCGGCGTTCTCGCCCACGCGTTCATAGCGCACGGCCACTGCCGCAACAACGAGGCCCTTGCGCACCGGATCGGGGTCGGCACTCACCAGCGCCACACCGATCTGGCGCGATGCGGCGGAGACCGCAGGGGTGGCAGGCTGGAGCAGATTAGAGGTCGGGTTGTACAGCACGTCGATCTTGCCCTTGAGCGAAGTGATGCGCTGCTGAATGTCGTTGGCGCTGTCCACGCCTACCGACACCACCTTGAAATCATTGGCAGCGCCGGCCTTCTTCACCATCTCCAGCAGTGCCACGTCGTTGGCCTCGCCGGGGTTGTAGGGCATGCCGAAGTTCCTGGAGCCAGGCACCAGCTTGTGCGCGAACTGCATCACGGCGCCGACGTCCTGCAAGTCAGAGGAGCCAGTGATGCCGTTGTCGCCCTTCTCCCATGAAGGCGTCAGCTTGGCGGCCACCGGGTCGGTCACCACACCGAACACAATCGGAATGCCGGATCCCGCGAGCGCCTTCTTGGCGACCTGCGACACTGGCGTGGTGATCGTGTAGATGAGCCTCGGCTTGCCGGCCTGCAGCTTGGCGATCATCTGGGGCAGCAGCGTGGCGTCGAAGTTGGTGTGGCTCAGTTCGTAGACTACGTCCTTGCCCTCGACGTAGCCTTCGCGGGACAGTTCTTTCTTGAAGCCTTCCACGGCTTCGTTGAGCTGTGGATGGTCGCCGAAGTTGGCGATAGCGATCTTGATCGGATCCGCCCAGGCAGCGCTGAAGGCCGCCAACATGGCGCCAGCGAGCAGAGCTTTCTTGATTCCGGAGCGGGAAATTTGAACCATGGTTAGTCTCCTGTATGGACCGTTGCGCCGCGTACTGGCTCTTGCAGAAAAATATATAGTTCACTCAATCTGATATTAGACTGTATGCCATATATTAATCTTGGTACTTACCCTAGAGCCATTGGTATGCCATGAAAACTGATGTGAATGGCAGAGACTCCAAGACCGACGCCGCATACCAGTTGTTGCGACGCGAGATACTCTCAGCGAGGTTGCCTGCGGGCGCGGCGTTGCGGCCCACGGCACTCAAGGCGAGCTATGGCCTGGGCTGGACGCCGGTGCGCGAGGCGCTGGCGCGGCTAGAGGCGGAGCGCCTGGTGGTGTATCGCCGCAATCATGGGTTTGCGGTGGCTCCCGTCTCCAGTGAGGAGCTCGACGATCTGCGGCGCGCGCGCCAGGCCATCGAGCTGCCGCTGCTGAAAGAGGCCATGGAGAACGGCGACGCCAACTGGGAGGCCGAGCTGGTTGCGGCGCACCACCGCCTTCTGCGCTGCAAGCTGCCGGTGGACGACCCCTCAGAGGAGGCCCTCACGCAATGGGAGCAGTTGCATGCCGCATTCCACCGCGCCCTGCTGCAGGCCGCAGTGTCAAAGTGGCTGCTGCGCTTTCAGGCGCAGATCCATGAACAATTGGCGCGCCACCATCGCGTGCTTGCCATTCTTCCCACGCTCCGCAGCAAACAAGAAGGCGCGGACGAGGCCCGAGAAGTGCTGCGCGACGCTATGAACCCGCAGCATCACACTGAACTGCTCAATGCCGTCCTCGAGCGCAACGTGGACAAGGCCCTGCAACTCATGATCGAGCACACGGGCACCACCATGGAAGTGTTCGAGCGCACCAGCGCTGTGCAAGAAAGGACTTCCCCCGGGCAAGCCACAAAGCTGCCGGCACTCCGCGCCCGCGCATCGGAACGGCCGACCACCCCGACGAAGGCCAGACCCAAAGCATCTACCGCGTCGGACAAGATCCGCAAGACCCGGTCTGCCTGAGATGCGGAGCCATCACGCTTACCCGCCGCCGCCCTCCCGCAGCGATTGGTGCAGCGCACCGATGAAGTTCTGCAGGATCGCACTGTTTTCCCGGTCTGCGCGAATGGTGTAGCCGACACGCGTGATGCGCTCGATCCGGGCGTACTCCAGCGCCTTTACGAGCCCGAGCCTTTCGAAACGGCGCGCTGCCGACTTTGGCATCATCGCCACCATGCCCCATTGGATGACGAGTTCCAGGTTGGTAAGGATGGAAACCGATTCGATCACCCTTTGCGGCATCTTCTGCCCGTTGGAATGGAAGAACTGCTGCGCCGCCAGGTAGTTGGCGGATTCGCGTGTGGGGATGATCCAGCCCATGGCGCCCAGTTCATGCATGCCGATACGCTCTTGTGCCGCTAGCGGGTGCTTTGCCGAGATCACCACGTCAAAGCCCTCGTCGAACAGCGGAACGTGTTTGAGCAGCGATATGTCGTGGTGGTGCTTGCTTGCCACGGCAAGCTCCTCGGGAAGGATGCCAAGCACGATGTCAACCTCGCCTTTGATGAGCTGTGGATGCAGCGTGGAGTTGGAGCCGACCTTCACCGTTACGTCCACGTCGGGCGCGAAGCTACGCAAGTTGCCAATGGCATTGGGCAGCAGCGTGGCCGAAGCCGCGATCAGCGTGCCGACGATCAGGTGGCCTGACATGCCGGTCTTCATTGCGTCCAGGTCTTCCGAGAGATAGCGCAACTGCGAAAGAATCAGCCGCGCATGGCTCTCGAACACCATGCCGGACTCGGTCACTCGCATGCCGGTCTTGCCGCGCTCGAACAGCCGCGTACCAACTTGAGCTTCCAGATCCTGGATCGACTTGCTGATGGCAGGTTGCGTCATCGCCAGCTCCCGCGACGCGGCGAGCACAGATCCGGCCTCGATCACCTTGATGAAGATGGCGAACTGCTGCAGGCGCAGCCGCCGCGAGAGGGGCGAACCATGACCCGCCCTCGAATGCGGGTCCGCAATGTGCTCGCTGCCTGGCATTGCCGTGTTTCCCCTGTCGTGTTGCTCGGACTGCGCCGATCCCAAGGATAACCGGGCAGTGAAGCACACGCCTGAATTCGCTTTCGCGCCAGCCAAACGCTACGAAATATGAAGCGCAAAGCCGTACAAGGGAGAGGCTTTTCACAACTATTCCCAAAGTGAATACGTTGCACACCCGAATTCGCTATCCAGCGCCCTGCCAAGTCCTTAGATTGCCATCCAGTCACGGGACAAGGCAGACAGGGATGTCCTTTCACATTGGCACAACCTTCCCGGTCCCTCGAATTCGTTTCTCTTCCATCGGTGCGTTCCGTGGAATGGAGACAGCCACCTTCAACCAGTGCATGGAGACAGTGATGACAGAGTCGCAAGCGCGCTTCCGGCTGCCGGAGAGCGTCAGGAACATGCGCAACTACGTGGACGGCCAGTTTGTAGAGACTGGCAAAACCTTCGAGGACGTGAGCCCACTCGACGGCCGTGTGCTCGGAACGGTCCATGAAGCCAACCCCGAACTCGTGGACCACGCCGTGAATGCTGCGCGCAACGCCCTTGAAGGCCCGTGGGGCCGGATGAGCGTCCAGGAGCGCGCGCAGCTTCTCTACAAAGTGACCGACGTGATCGAGCGACGCTTCGATGAGTTCGTCGCCGCTGAAGTCGCCGACACCGGGCGCCCGCTGGAGCAGGCGCGCACCCTCGACGTCTATCGAGGTATCGCCAACCTGCGCACTTTCGCCGATCTGGGCAAGGTCGCCAACGGCGAGTACTTCGAAACCCGGCTCGCCAACGGCCAGGAGCTGATGAACTACACGGTGCGCAAGCCGCTGGGCGTCATCGCCAGCATCTGCCCATGGAACCTGCCGCTGCTGTCCATGACCTGGAAGGCCGGGCCCGCGCTCATCTGCGGCAACACCATGGTGGTGAAGCCTTCGGAGGAAACTCCCGCTTCAGCCACGCTGCTTGCCGAAGCATTCGACGAAGCGGGTGTACCGCCAGGCGTGTTCAATCTCGTTCATGGCTTTGGCCCCGACTCAGCGGGCGAAGCCATGACCAGACACCCCGGGATCGATGCGGTGACCTTCACGGGCGAGTCGCGGACGGGCTCGGCCATCATGAAGGCCGTGGCCGAAGGTGTGAAGGACATTTCGTTCGAACTCGGAGGCAAGAACGGTGCCGTGGTCTTCGCCGACTGCGACTTCAACGCGACAGTCGAAGGCATCGTCAAGTCGAGCTTCACCAATTCGGGCCAGGTGTGCCTTTGCTCCGAGCGCGTGTACGTGGAGCGCCCCATCTTCGACAAGTTCGTAGCCGCGCTGAAGGTGAAGACGAAGGAGCTCAAGATCGGCTGGCCCGACGAGAGCAGCGTGTTCATGGGCCCGCTGATCTCGCATGAGCATCGCGACAAGGTGCTGTCCTACTACCGGCTCGCGGTGCAGGAAGGCGCCACCGTGGTGACCGGCGGCGGCGTCCCGACATTCGGCGACGAGCGCGACAAGGGCGCGTTCGTGCAGCCCACGATCTGGACCGGTTTGCACGACTCAGCGCGCTGCATGCGCGAAGAAGTGTTCGGACCGGTCTGCCACATCAGCCCGTTCGACACGGAAGAGGAAGTCATCACCCGTGTGAACGACACGGCCTACGGCCTCGCGGGCTGCGTGTGGACCACCAATCTCCAGCGCGCGCACCGCGTCTCGCGCCAGCTCCACGTCGGCATCGTATGGGTGAACACCTGGTTCTCGCGGGATCTGCGCACGCCCTTCGGCGGCTCCAGGCTTTCGGGCATTGGCCGCGAGGGTGGACGCCATTCGCTGGACTTCTACTCCGAGACCACCAACATCTGCCTGGCACTGTGAGCAGCACCGCCATGCGAGAGTGGATCACATCGTCCAGAGGCCCGCAGCCAAAATTCCTCTACACACCCTGCGTGAAGAGCGGCGCGCTGGGCGTCGTCTCCGGGATGGTGGCGCTCGACCCGGATACGGGTCACCTCATCGACGGCGACGTTGCCGCGCAGACCCAGCGCATCTTCGACAACCTGCATCTCGCATTGCCGGACTACGGCTACGGAATGCAGGACTTGATGCTCGCCCGCATCTACACCACGCGCATGGACCAGTTTCCCAGCATCAACGCCGTGTGGGAAAAGCAGTTCGCCCTCGCGGCGCCTCCCGCCCGCACCTCGGTGGGCGTGAGCGCCCTGCCGCTGGCGGCACTGGTTGAGATCGAGTTCATTTTTCACCAGACCCAGAACACATGACAAAGGAGCTGCGCCGTGCAACCCCAACTACAGAGCATTGCCGACCGCCTCTGGCAAGCCGAGCAGACCGGCCGACCGGTTGCGCCGGTGCGCGATGAGATCGCCGCCCTTGGCGGCGACGCCATCGCGGCCGCCTACGCGGTGCAGCAGTTCAACACCGCCCGCCGCGTCAGGATGGGTCATCGCTTCGTGGGCCGCAAGATCGGCCTGACCTCCCTCGCCGTGCAGAATCAGTTGGGGGTGGACTCGCCCGACTTCGGTGCACTGTTCGCCGAGATGGCGGTGGGCGATGGAGAAGAAGTCGCCTGGAGCCGACTGCTGCAGCCCAAGGTTGAGGCGGAAATAGCGCTGGTGCTCGAGCGCGACCTGCCCCACGAGCGCCACACCGTGGCCGACATCATCGGCGCCACAGCCTACGCGGTGGCCGCCATCGAGGTGGTGGGTAGCCGCATAGCCAACTGGGACATCCGCCTCGTCGACACCGTCGCCGACAACGCTTCCTCGTCGCTCTTCGTGCTCGGCACGCGGCCTGTTGCGCTCTCCGCGCTCGATCTCGCCGGCTGCGGCATGCGCATGGACTGTCGCGGCGAACCGGTTTCGGTGGGCGTGGGCGCAGCATGCCTTGGCAACCCGCTCAACGCCGCCGTCTGGCTGGCCAACACCATGTCAAGCGTAGGCTCGCCGCTCAAGGCCGGCGATGTGGTGATGACCGGCGCACTGGGCCCCATGGCTGCGGTGAAGCCTGGCGACGTCTACGTCGCGCAAATCGAAGGCCTGGGCTGCGTGACGGCGGCCTTTGGCCGATGAAAGCCAACGCTATCGGGATTTTCCATGAACCACTCTGACTCCCGGATTCCCGTCGCCATCATCGGCTCGGGCAACATCGGCACCGACCTGATGATCAAGGTAGTGCGACACGGCAAGCATCTGAGCATGGCCGCCATGATCGGCATTGATCCCGCCTCCGAAGGGCTGGCTCGCGCGGCACGCCTGGGCATGGCGACCACGGCTGAAGGCATCGAAGGCCTCGTGAAGTTGCCCTGCTTCAAGGACATCGAAATCGTCTTCGATGCGACCAGTGCAGGCGCACACGTCCGGAACAACGAAATCCTGCGGGACCACGGCAAACGCGTGGTCGATCTCACGCCCGCAGCCATCGGCCCCTATGTGGTGCCGGTGGTGAACATCGACGAGCACCTGGACGAGCCCAACGTCAACATGGTGACCTGCGGCGGCCAGGCTACCATTCCGATGGTGCGCGCCGTCGCCAATGTTGCCAAGGTGCGCTATGCGGAGATCGTCGCCTCCATTGCCAGCAAGTCCGCCGGCCCCGGCACGCGCGCCAATATCGACGAGTTCACCGAAACCACCTCCAAGGCCATCGAACTGGTGGGTGGTGCCTCTCACGGGAAGGCCATCATCGTTTTGAACCCGGCCGAGCCGCCGCTCATCATGCGCGACACGGTGTACTGCCTCACCGAGCTATCGGCCAGTGAGGAAGCGCTCTCTGAATCGGTGGAGAACATGGTGGCCAGGGTACGTGCCTACGTGCCGGGATACCGACTGAAGCAGAAGGTGCAATTCGAGCGCATCGACGGTCAACGCAGCATCAACGTGCCCGGCATCGGCCCCACGCAAGATCTCAAGGTCACCATCATGCTCGAGGTGGAAGGTGCTGCGCACTACCTGCCTGCGTATGCAGGCAACCTCGACATCATGACCAGCGCCGCAATGGCTACCGCCGAACGGATCGCGGAGCGCATGCTCGCATCGCAGGAAAAACCAGTTGCCGCGGCCGCTTGAACAGAGAGTTTCACTATGTCCCCAATTCCATCCTCTTTCGACCATAGCAAGAAGATCTACGTCTCCGACGTCACCCTGCGCGACGGCATGCATGCCGTCCGCCACCAATATTCGCTCGGCGATGTGCGTCGCATCGCGCGCGCGCTCGATGCAGCAAAGGTTGACAGCATCGAGGTGGCGCACGGTGACGGCCTGCGCGGCGCGAGCTTCAACTACGGTTTCGGCGCGCACACCGACCTGGAGTGGATCGAAGCCGTGGCCGGCGAGCTCCAGCACGCCAAGGTCGCCACGCTGCTCCTGCCGGGCATCGGCACTATCCACGACCTGCGCGCGGCCTACGATGCCGGCGCACGCGTGGTGCGCATCGCCACGCACAGCACAGAGGCCGACATTTCGAAGCAGCACATCGAGTACGCACGCGAAATCGGCATGGACGCGGTGGGCTTCCTCATGATGAGTCACATGAACGCGCCCGAGAAGCTCGCCGTGCAGGCCCAGCTCATGGAGAACTACGGCGCGCAGTGCGTCTACGTGGTGGACTCGGGCGGCGCGATGAACATGTACGACATTGCGGAGCGCTTCATGGCCTTCAAGCAGGTGCTCAGGCCGGAGACGCAGACAGGCATGCATGCCCATCACAACCTGAGCATGGGCGTGGCCAATTCCATCGTCGCGCTCGAACACGGCTGCGACCGCATTGACGCCAGCCTCACGGGCATGGGCGCGGGCGCGGGCAATGCACCGCTCGAAGTTTTCATCGCCGCAGTGGACCGCATGGGCCTGAATCACGGTTGCGACGTTCGCAGGCTCATTGACGCCGCGGAAGACATCGTGCGCCCACTGCAGCAACGCCCGGTGCGCGTGGACCGCGAGACGCTCGCACTCGGCTATGCCGGCGTGTATTCGAGCTTCCTGCTGCACAGTGAGGCGGCCGCGAAACGCTATGGCCTCCCGGCCTTCGACATACTGGCCGAACTGGGCCGCCGCCGCATGGTGGGTGGGCAGGAGGACATGATCGTGGACGTTGCGCTCGACATGCTCAGGCAGCGCGATGCCGGTGCTTCCAGCGCATCCGGCACCCAGAAGGAGGCCGCATGAGCGAAAGCAACAGCAGACTGGCAATAGTGGCCAAGACACTGGACACGGCAGCTCATCAGGCGCGCGCGGTCGATCAGTTCCCGGCAGGGCACTTCACCTTGCCCGAGGCCTATGAGATCCAGCGCGCCTCCATCGCGCGCCGCGTCTCGCGGGGCGAGGAGATGGTGGGCATCAAGCTCGGCTTCACCAGCCGCGCGAAAATGATCCAGATGGGTGTGGACAGCCTCATCTGGGGCCTGCTTACCGATGACATGCTGGAGGAAGAAGGCGCCGTGGTTTCGCTTTCGCGGTTCATCCACCCGCGCGTGGAACCCGAAGTTTGCTTCATCACCAAGAGGACCATCGACGGGCCGCTCACGGCGCTCGAGGCCGTGGAGCACATCGAGGCCGTGGCGCCTGCGATGGAGATCATCGATTCGCGCTACCGCAACTTCAAGTTCACGCTCGAAGACGTGATCGCCGACAACTGCTCCTCCGCGGGCCTGGTAGTGGGCGCATGGTCGCGCAACTTCGATGCGCTGACCAACGCCGGAGTCCGCATGCAGATCGACGGGCGCAATGCACAGGTCGGCTCTACCGCAGCCATCCTGGGCCAGCCGTTGCGTTCCATCGTGCAGGTGTCGCGGCTTTTGTCCGCTGCCGAGATGGGCCTTCCCGCGGGCTCGCTCATCATGGCCGGCGCAGCCACGGCCGCCGAAGCCCTGCGCCCCGGAACGACTGTGGAATGCCACATCGGCAGCGGCAGCACCGCGCTGGGCTCTGCGATGTTTCACACGGCTGCGGCTGCCTGAGCTCGGGAGAAAGACGAGGAGGCATCATGTCCCCCACACGGAAAATCAAAGCGGCAGTAGTCGAAGGCAAGGCGACGCCACGGGGCAGGTTCCCACACATCAAGCGCGCTGGAGACTTTCTTTTCATCTCGGGCACCAGTTCACGCCGCAAAGACAACACCTTTGAAGGCGCGCAGGTCGACCCCATGGGGGTGACCAACCTCGACATCCGCGCGCAGACCCGCGCAGTGATCGAGAACATCCGCGACATCCTGAGAGACGCGGATGCGGATCTCGGCGATCTCGTGGAAGCCGGCGTGTTCCTCGTGAACATGAACGACTTCGGCGGCTACAACGAAATCTGGGCCGAGTACTTTGACTTCAACGGCCCCACGCGCACGACGGTGGCGGTGCATCAGCTGCCTCACCCGCACCTGCTCATCGAGATCAAGGCAGTCGCCTACAAGCCGCTGGCCGACAGTTGAACAAGGAGACAACCATCATGCTCAAGTACGGACGCGCACTGAATTTCCAGCGCTGGATCGATGACAACAAGCATCTGCTCAAGCCGCCGGTCAACAACGCACAGGTGTGGAAGGATGGGGACTTCATGGTCACCATCGTAGGCGGCCCCAACGGCCGCTCGGACTTCCACGACGACCCCATCGAGGAGTTCTTCTATCAGTTCAAGGGCAACGCGCATCTCGTGATTCTCGACCGTGGCCAGTACGAACGCGTGGACCTGCGCGAAGGCGACGTTTTCCTGCTTCCCAAGCACGTGCTGCACTCGCCGCAGCGCCCCGAGGCGGGCAGCCTGTGCCTTGTGATCGAGCACGTTCGGGCTCATGGCGAGCAGGATGCTTTCCAATGGAACTGCGCCTGCTGCGCCAACCTCATCAAGCGCAGCGAGGTCGTGCTGCAGAGCATCGTGAACGATCTGCCACCCGTTTACGAGCGCTTCTATGCCACGAGCGACCAGGAGCGCACCTGCACGAACTGCGGCACCGTGCACCCCGGGCGCGACTACAAGGCTTGGCACCGGCAACTGGCGACATCCAAAGTCAATAGTGCGCAAAGGGTAGCCGCATGATCGACATGCACTCGCACTTCTTTCCGCGCATCACGCGAAAGGAGGCTGCATCCTTCGACCCCGAAATCGCCCCATGGCTCGCGGTGGAGCCCGGTGCCTGCGAGGGCCAGATCATGGTCGGCGACAGATCGTTCCGCCCCGTCTACCAGGCGTTGTGGGACCCTGACTTCCGCCTGAAGGAACTGGACCAGCAGGGCATCGACCTGCAGATCGTCTGCGCCACGCCTGTCATGTTCGGATACTCATGGGATGCCCGCAAGGCTGCGGACTGGTCCGCGCAGATGAATGAGAAGGCGGTGGCCTTTTGTGCTGCGCATCCCACGCGCTTCAAGGCGCTGGCGCAGGTGCCGCTGCAAGACCTCGAACTTGCCTGCGCGGAAGCCTCACGTGCGGTGAAGATGGGTTGCATCGGTGTGCAGATAGGCAACCACGTCGGCGACAAGGACATGGACCATCCCGACATCGTGAACTTCCTGATCCATTGCGCCGAGAACAACATTCCGGTCCTGGAACACCCCTGGGACATGATGGGCAGCCCAGGCCGTATGCAGCAATGGATGTTGCCCTGGCTCGTGACCATGGCCGCCGAGACGCAGCTCAGCATGCTGTCGCTGATTCTCTCCGGCGCACTGGAGCGCATCCCCGAGTCGCTCAGGATCTGCTTCGCGCATGGCGGCGGCAGCTTCGCCTATCTGCTCGGCCGCGCCGACAACGCCTGGAAAAACCGCGACATCGTGCGCAAGGATTGCCCTCGCCCGCCCTCCGAGTATGCACGCCGCCTGCACGTGGACTCCGCCGTGTTCGACCCGGGCGCGCTGAGGCTGCTGGTGGACGTCATGAGCACCGACAACGTCATGCTGGGCTCGGACTATCCCTACCCCCTGGGCGAGCAGCGCATAGGCTCGCTGGTGCAGGACGCTCCCTTCCTCGGCACCGCGCAGCGAAGCGCCATTCTCCACAGCAATGCCCGCAGGTTCTTCAAGCTCGCAGACTGATTTCTTGACTAGTCTTACCGTGTCAAAAACGCAGTAAGACTAGCTGACCGCCTCCATTGCCGACCAGCAGGACCGCATCACCGGGGAGGGTGATGCTGTTCTGGCCGGCGCTTCTTCACGCGCCTGAACCATCCCGGTACACCAGAAGCGCGCTTACGTAAAACTCTGGCGCGTCTTCAAGACCCCACCCCAAAGCACTCGATCGAGCGCTGCGCAACTGCTGCAATGTGTCGCGGCGTCGCTTGAAGCTCCGCGCGAGGCCCCAATCGAGCCGTATGTCGCGTGGCGCTCATGCCGCTCGCGGCCAGGACCAGTTGCTTCTTGCCCCCTCGTTTCCACTAGTTTCTGGCGCCTGCATTGCATATATTGTTGTACACCATATATTTTTTTGGTACACCTATAGATATTGGAGTATTCGATTGATCACACACCGAATTCACGATGCTCTGAGGCCGGCAGCGAGCCATGTGCCCCTGCGGCAGGCGAATGAATGCACCCAAGAGGAGGAAGAGGCCCAAGGATCGAGGGCATTGCAAAGCGCCCGAGACACTTCGAAGAAGCGATGAAGAAGGAGACGCCTAGCGTCTTCCGAGAACACAGAACACACGCATAGAACCCGCAACCCACCGGAGACTTTTCATGAAAATCAGAACCACTGCCGCAGCGGCGCTGCTGCTCGGGGGAGGCACAGCCTTCGCCGCATCCGAGGTGAAGCTCTCGGGCTTCGTCGACCTGAACCTCGAATACCTCAAGAATTCGGGCACCAACGGATCCCTCAAGCGCATCAGCAGCGGCGGCCTGAACAACTCGCGATTCAACATCAGCGGCCAGGAAGACTTGGGCGGTGCGAACAAAGCCTACTTCACGATCGAGCCGATGTTCTCCGCCGACACCGGCACGCTGAACTCGCAGTTCCGCCAATCGTTCGTCGGCATGCGCGGCGACTGGGGCGACGTGACCCTGGGTCGCCAGTTCACGCCTTCATTCTGGGTAGCCGGCTACGCGGATCCCAACTGGGCATCGTCTTACAGCATGGTCAACAGCATGGAGTTCTTCTATGCGTCCTACCGCGTGGACAATGCCGTTCAGTACAAGACGCCCAGCTTCGGCGGCGTCACCGGCCGCCTGATGTACTCGTTCGGCAAGGAGGACGCGACCAAGGATGGCCGCTTCATCAGCGCCGCCGTCGAATACCGCAACGGCCCGCTATTCCTGGGCTTTGCGAGCGAAAAGGCCTACACGCGCGACGTCTTCAACAAGACGGCAATCCATGACTCGCGCGACAACTATCTCTCCGCCGTCTATCGCATCGGCGGCATAGAGCCCACATTCATCTTCCACACATACGACGGCTACTACGCCTACCCCCCGTATGTGGGCTTCACCTCCAAGGGCTGGGACGCCCAGCTTGGCGTGCGCTGGGCCATCGACAGCAGGAACCGCGTGCATGCCAGCTTCGTGCACCGCGAGGACGACAACAACAAGGACATCGGCACCGCAAACGGTCTGACGCTGGGCTACACCTATGGTTTGTCCAAGCGAACCGACCTGTATCTGCTCGCATCCCACGTGAAGAACAAGAAGGACGTCAAGCTCGCCTACCCCGTGACCTGGACCGCCTCCCCTTCGGCCGGCCAGAGCCCCACGGGCATCGCGTTCGGCATCCGTCATGCGTTCTGACGCCTGAGTGTTTCATTTTTCGAAAGGGTATTGCATCATGAGTTTCCAACAACCACGCACCCGCATCGCCATTGCCGCCGTGCTCGCCGCCGCGCTGAGCTCCGCGGCATTTGCGCAGGGCAGCTCCGCCGCGGCCGGAGCCCAACCGTCGGCGGACAGCCAGCACATCCCCGGCACGCCCAGTGTGAAGGACCCCTGGCTGGCCAAGTGGCTCACCGCCACGCCCGACCGCACACCCAAGGACCTCAAGGCCGGCATCGACTACGGCATGAACCCCAAGACGGGCGAGTTCATCTGGCCCAAGGCCACGCCCGAAGTCCACAAGGGCCAGCCCTTCCCCGGCATGCTCGACCACTGGGACAAATCCACCTTCACCAAGAACGTGAAGGTGCTGGCTTTCTATGAAGGCGTGGGCTCGCCATTCCATGCCTGGAACAACATCATCGACTTCGGAGGCAAGCGCTACCTCTACATCCATGACCGCGATTACCTGCGCATCATGGACGTGACCGATCCCGCACAAGCCAAGGTGGTCTACTCCAAAGGTGCCGTGTGGGGCCCCAAGGGCGGCAGCGAGCGCTGGGACGCCAACACCGTCACGGACTACCTGGGTGGCGCAACCATCGCGTGGAGCAAGAAGCTGAACAAGCCGGTGATGGTGGCCTCCTACGAAATCGGCCGCTATGGCCTGATGACGCAGAAGATGGAGCAGCCCGACAAGGTGGCCGCGCAGCGCAGCTACAACTCGCTCAAGGGCTTCAAGGTTTTCGAGATGAACGGCCCGCTGCCGAGCGACTGGAAACTGCTGGCCACACGCACCACCGACTATGAGCACCCTGACGCGCCCATCGGCCAGCAGCAAGGCTCTGGTTCGCTCGACGCGCCGGAATACTATGGCGGCAAGTACATGCTCCTGGCCGCCGCTCCCAACGACAGCTATGCGCTCACCGAGTACCCGAACTACCTATATTCGCCCGGCTATCAAGTGTGGGATATGTCGGATCCGGCGGATCCCAAGTTTGTCTCGCAGATCACCGTGCCCGGCCAGGTGGTAGACGACAAGGACAGCGTCTTTGCGTACCTGCAGAACCCACGTGCAGGCAATCGCACCTCTTGGATGGGTGCACGCATTCCGATCTTCCTGCCCAAGCCTCTTGAGAACGGCGGCAAGATCGGCTTTGGCGCGATGGGGGGGCTGGGCCTCTGGTCATTCGACCTGTCCAACCCCGCCGCGCCCAAGATCCTGGGCAGCGTGAACACGCCCCCCTCGTTCGCGGGCACCGAGTACGACAATGCCGACGTAAGCCAGTACGAGCGCACAGGCTACGTGTTCACCAGCGGCTATCCGATGAACCGTGATTGCTACGAGCCCTACAAGGACATCTTCGTGGTCAATGCGAAGGACCCAGCGAAGATGAAGGTCGTGACCACGCTGCCGCGCCCCACGCCGCCCGAAGGCGCGCCCTACACCGATTTCTGCCAGCGCGGCGGCAACTTCGGCCCCAAGCGCTCCAATGCAATCGGCCAGCCGGGAAAGTGGCGCCAGAAGATCATCCCGTACTCCTTCTACAACGCCGGCGTGCAGATGTTTGACGTGACCGACCCGGCCCATCCGAAGATCGCCGGCTATTTCGTGCCGCCGCTCGCGGACGAAACTCAGTTGCCCAAGTACACGCTGGGCAAGGGCGTGCTCGCCATGTACACCGAGTACGACCGCAACATCATGTGGGCGTTCACCGAAAACGGTGCGTACGCGCTGTCTTCGCCGCTGCTGGGCGAACCCATCCTGGGCCCCGCTTCCAAGCCCTTCCCGCAGCACGAGGGCTATTGAGCGGGACCGGCGGCTCCAGGCGCCGTGCTTAGCCTGGCTGCACGGCCTGCGCTGAGGCTCCAGGACCCAAGGCCTCCAATACATCTTATGTATTCATAAATCAATAAATGAATTTACTTAATATTTTTGGTATACCAAAAATGTAGTATGTATTTATTTCCAATTCATGATCAGGAGATCTCATGAGAACTACCCCGCGCGCCACTCTGCTGGCAGCCGGCATGTCGTGCGCTGCCGCTCTGCCCATGGCCGCCAGCGCCCAGGCGCAGACCAACGGCAGCGGAAACTCCGCCACGATCTACGGCTTTCTCAAGGCGGACGTGGAGCGCGTGCGCCTCAGTGGCGGCTCCGGCGTGCAGCCGCCCGGCTCTTCGATCAACCGGCTGTCGAACAATCTGTCGGTCCTGGGCTTTCGTGTCCGTGAAGACCTGGGTGGTGGAACGTCAGTGTGGGCGCAGATCGAAACCAACGTCCGGGTCGACACTGGCGACGGTCCATGGGGCGGGCGCAATACCGGCATTGGCCTGAAGACCAGCGCGGGGCAGATCGTGATGGGCCAGTGGGAGACACCGCTGCGCTTCGTGTCCGTGTATGCAATCGACCCGTTCACGGCAGGGATCTTTGCTTCCAACTCCATCATGGGCAACGGCTTCGCGACGGCCCCGAACGCGGTTTCACCTACCTCTTTCGACCGTCGCGCACCCAACCTGCTGCAGTATTGGTCGCCCATGCTGAACAACTTCGAAGTCCGCCTTGCATTCGAGATGCCGGAGGAGAAAACCGCCACCGCGAACCCGCGCATGTTCAGCGGATTGCTGACCTACACGGACGGCCCGCTCTACGCCGCATGGGGCTATGAACAGCACCGGTCCTACTTCTACGGCGGGAGCCTGGATGAGGCGCACCGCCTCGGCCTGGCCTACTCCTTCGGGCCAACGCGCGTTCGCGGCAGCTTCGAGCGCCTGAGCTACGAGCCCGCACCGGGCCGAACGCTCAACCGCAATGCTTGGCAGATCGCCGTGACGCACAAGCTCACCGAGCGGCACGGCTTGATGGCTTCCTTCGTGAAGGCGCACTCCGCCAGCGGCAACTATGACAAACCGCTGGGCGGCATTGGCATCCCAGGCACGGACTCGGGCGCAAAGCAGATATCGCTGGGCTATGTGTACAACATGTCCAAGCGCACGGACCTGTGGGCCGCCTACACCCGCATTTCCAACGGCAAGACGGCCACGTACAACCTGTCGGCCAACAGCATTCCGGGCATGGCAGCCGGGCAGACCGCTTCCGGCTTTGGCCTGGGCATCACGCACAAGTTCTGATCGATCCGGCGATCCGCTCGCAGCCGCTGAAAAGGCGACGCAGGGCACCATAGGGCAACGCTGAACCAGACCCTCGCATGTCGCGCATTCCTGCTGCGGGCGGTCTGCGGCGTTGCAAATCCTCACCATGGCTGCGGTGTGCGCCTTGCATCCCATCCCACACCAGGGCGCGCGCCAACGCGGGGACTTGTTCAGCGTCGCCATAGGTCGCATCCACGCTGGCGAGGTGAGTCGGGGAGAAGTTGCACCGTGCCAACCATCAGAGCGAAGTTGGATGAAGCAACGGGCTCTGAATGTGAGCCATCGGCAGACGGGAAAACCGCCGGCACCTGATCTGGCGCTTGTTCATGCGCCTACTGGCGGAAGCGGTGAGATTCGAACTCACGGATGTCGTAAAACATCGCCGGTTTTCAAGACCGGTGCATTCAACCGCTCTGCCACGCTTCCGGAAGAGGAGCGGTCGATTCTAACGGCCCGCGCCGGCCCTCAATCGGCCAGGAACAGCGACTGCAGGTCGTTGAGGAAATCAAAGCCGCGCTCGGTAGGCCAGGCGCGCCGCAGGTCACGCTGCAGCAGGCCGCGGCGCTCGGCCTCTTCCAGCGCGGGGCCGATAGCGGCCAGGGACAGGCCGGTGCGCTCGGTGAAGTCCTGCAGCAGGAAGCCTTCGCGCAGGCGCAGGGCGTTGAGCATGAATTCGAACGGCAGTTCGGCGCGCTTGACCTCGTGCTCCTGCGCGAGGGCGTTGCCGGCCAGGGCGCGCTCCATGTACAAGGCCGGCTCGCGCACGCGCACCTGGCGCACGACGCGGTGGGCAAAGCTGAGCTTGCCGTGCGCGCCGGCGCCAATGCCCAGGTAGTCGCCGAACTGCCAGTAGTTGAGGTTGTGCAGGCAGCCGTGGCCGGGCCGGGCGTAGGCCGATATCTCGTAGCGCGCCAGGCCGGCCGCCGCGGTCATCTCGGTGATGTGGTCGAGCATGGCGTAGGCGGTGTCGTCCTCGGGCACCACGGGCGGGAACTTGGCGAAGTAGGTGTTGGGCTCGATGCTGAGGTGGTAGATCGAGATGTGCGGCGGCCCGAGCGCCAGGGCGGTGGCCACGTCGTCCTCCAACTGAGCCATGCTCTGGCCCGGCAGCGCGTACATCAGGTCGAGGTTGAAGGTGTCGAACGATGCCGCGGCCTCTTCCACCGCGGCCAGGGCCTGGGCGCGGTCGTGCACGCGGCCCAGGGCCTGCAGGTGGGCGTCGTGGAAGCTTTGTACGCCGACCGACAGGCGCGTGACGCCGGCGGCACGGAAGGCGCGGAAGCGGTCACGCTCGAAGGTGCCAGGGTTGGCCTCGAGCGTGATCTCGGCATCGGCCGCCAGGCGCAGCCGCGCGCGGATGGCGCTGATCAGGCGTTCGATGGCCTCGGGCGAGAACAGGCTGGGCGTGCCGCCGCCAAAGAACACGCTGTGCACCGTGCGGCCCCAGATCAGCGGCAGCGCGCTCTCCAGGTCGGCCACGAGCGCGTCGACATAGCGCTGCTCGGGCACGGCACGGCCGCCCTCGCGCAGTTCGTGCGAGTTGAAGTCGCAGTAGGGGCACTTCCTGAGGCACCAGGGCAGGTGCACGTAGAGCGACAGCGGCGGCAGCGCGCCCAGTTGCAAGGTGCCGGGGCGCATGTAGTGCTGCAGATCCGGCAGGCTTCTGGGCGCTGGCGCGGCTGCCGGCGCGATAGGGATGGAGGGCGGGTGCGTCACTGTGGCCGCTCCGCCCACACGCCATGGGCAGGCCAGGGGAAGAACGTCATGCCATCCAGCGTTCGCGCACCAGGGCGAGCATCTGCCGCGCGGCGATGCCACGGTGGCTGTTGGCGTTCTTGACCTCGGCCGGGAGTTGGGCAAAGGTCTTGCCGAAGCAGGGGAGGAACATCACCGGATCGAAGCCGAAACCGCCCTCCCCCATCGGCTCGCGCGTGATCTCGCCGGTCACGCGGCCGGAGGCGATCAGGGGCTCCGGATCGTCCACGCGGCGCACGCCCACCAGGGTGCTGACCATGGCGGCGCGGCGGTCGTCCACGCCGGCCATCTGTTCGAGCAGGGCGCGCACGTTGTTCTGGTCGCTCTTGGGGTAGCCGAACTGCATGGCGTAGAAGGCGGTGTCCACGCCGGGCAGGCCGCCAAAGGCCTCGACGCACAGGCCGGCGTCGTCGGCAATGGCCGGCAGGCCGCTGACGTGCGCGGCGTGGCGGGCCTTGGCCAGCGCGTTCTCGACGAAGGTGCGGTGCGGCTCGTCGGCCTCGGGAATGGACAGGTCGCCCTGGCGCAGCAGCTCCACGCCCAGCGGCGCGAACAACTCCTGCAGTTCCGCCAGTTTGCCCCGGTTGTTGGATGCAAGTACGATTTTCATGGTAAAAAATGGCTGTAGCCCAGGTAGTACCTGGGCTATTAGCTATTAATTAGATAGCGATTGCCGTTGCAGCAGCACCAGTTCGGCGATGCCCTTTTCGGCCAGCGCGAGCAGGCGGTCCATCTCGGCGCGGGTGAAGGCCGCGCCCTCGGCCGTGCCCTGCACCTCGATGTAGCGGCCGGCGCCGGTCATGACGACGTTCATGTCGGTGTCGCAGCCGGCGTCTTCGACGTATTCCAGATCGAGCAGCGGCACGCCATCGACGATGCCGACCGAGATCGCGGCCACGTGCTCGCGGATCGGCGAGGCCGACAGCAGGCTTTGCGCCATGAGCTTGTCGACGGCGTCCTGCGCCGCAACGAAGGCGCCGGTGATGGCCGCGGTGCGCGTGCCGCCGTCGGCCTGCAGCACGTCGCAGTCGAGGTGGATGGTGCGCTCGCCCAGCGCCTTCAGGTCGAACACGGCGCGCAGCGAGCGGCCGATCAGGCGCTGGATCTCCTGCGTGCGGCCGCTCTGCTTGCCGCGCGCGGCCTCGCGGTCGCTGCGGGTGTGGGTGGAGCGCGGCAGCATGCCGTATTCCGCCGTGACCCAGCCTTCGCCGGAGCCGCGCTTGTGCGGCGGCACCTTTTCCTCGACCGAGGCGGTGCACAGCACGCGGGTGTTGCCGAATTCGATCAGCACCGAGCCTTCGGCATGGATGGTGTAGCCGCGTGTGATGCGCACCGGGCGCAGGGCATCGGCGGCGCGGCCGCTGCGGACATAGGGGGAGGCGGCAGCCGTGCTGCCCGTGGAGTCGCTCATGGTGGTCCGGAGAGGAAAGTGCAAAGGTTCAGAGCCGCCGCTGCGCCGAGCGGCGTATGGCCTCGTTGATCTCGGCGATGGAGCGCTCGATGGCGGCATCGTCCAGATCGTCGGCCGAGCCGTCGGGCACGCCGGCCTGGATGGTCGAGGCGAAGACGCCATCGCCGATGGTGTCGGTGGAAATGCCGCGCGTGGGCTCGAAGTCGGGCGCCTCCCACTCGAGCGCCACGGCGGTGACGTTGTCGCTGCTCGGCCCGGCATTGCGCAGCGCGCGCTCGACCAGCTCGGGCACGGCCGAGGCCACCGGGTGCGCGCCGAGCACGCCGACGATCTCGTCATCGCTCAGCATGTCCCAGAGCCCGTCGGAGCACAGCAGAATGCGGTCGCCGCCGTGCAGCGGCAGGGGCTCCGACACGTCGAACAGGGGCCGGGTGGGCGAGCCCAGGCAGGTGAACAGCACGTTGCGGTTGGACTGCTGCGGGAGGAACGAGGTGAGTTCCTGGCGCTCGGTGTACGAGTGGTCGCGCGTGCGCGTCACCAAGCTGCCATTGCGCACCAGGTACAGGCGCGAGTCGCCGCAGTGGACCCAGGTGGCCTGCCGGTCCTGCAGCACGGCCACCACCAGCGTGGTGCGCGGCGAATCCAGCAGCCCCTTGGACGAGGCATAGCGCATCAGTTGCCGGTGCGCGGCCATCACCGCGTCGGCCAGAAAGCCCGGCACGTCGGCCAGCCCCGGCTTGGCATGGCGCTGGAACAGCGCAGACACCGTCTGCAGCGCCAGTTGCGCGGCCACCTCGCCCTCGGGATGCCCGCCCATGCCGTCGGCCAGCACGAACAGCCCGGCCTGCCGCGTATAGCAGTAGCCCATGCGGTCTTCGTTGAGCTCGCGGCCGCCCTT
This sequence comes from Xylophilus sp. ASV27, assembly GCF_016428875.1. GTDB lineage: Bacteria > Pseudomonadota > Gammaproteobacteria > Burkholderiales > Burkholderiaceae_C > Xylophilus. Next base: position 6,113 of record NZ_JAELTO010000054.1, on the reverse strand, counting down.
GCGGCTGACCTGGAAGACGGAGAACTTCATTGCACCGGCGCCTCGAAACCACTGCCGCGTGGCGGCTTGCGCAGCACGGCCCGCTTGCGCCCATCGGACACCAGGGCATCGAGCCGCAGCCTGACCCGCTCACCCACCGACAGGCGCGTGTAGCGCCGCTCCACCGGGCGGCCGAGTTCCTTCTGCAATGCAAACACCGACTGGGGCCGCGCCGTCGGGTCCAGCGCCATGCACCAACGGACCATCTCGATCAGATGGTCGGAATAGACCCCGCGCAACCGCGAAAGGGCCAGCGCAAGGCGGTCCTTGTCCTGGCGCTGCGGCACGTCGTTGGGCGGATAGCCCTGCATGCAGGCGTAGATGCAGGCGCCGACCGCGTAGATGTCGGTCCAGGGGCCGAGCGCCGCATCGCGCTTGTACATCTCGGGCGCCGCAAAACCGGGCGTGTACATCGGACGCACGAAGTGGTTCTCTTTGCTGAGCACCTCGCGCGCCGCGCCGAAGTCGATCAGCACGGCCTTGTTGTCGTCGGTGATGAAGATGTTGGCCGGCTTGATGTCCAGGTGCAGCATCTTGTGCTGGTGGACGATGCGCAGCCCCCGCAGCACCTCGTCGAACAGCGAGCGGATGGTGGATTCGCGGAACACCTTGGGCAACTTCTGCTCGCGCGCGGTGATGATGAAATCCTGCAGCGTGTCGCCCTCCAGGTAGTTCATCACCATGTAGACGGTCTCGTTCTCGCGGAAGAAGTTGAGAACGCTCACCACCGACGGATGCGCGATCTGCGCCAGGGCCCGCCCCTCTTCGAAGAAGCTCTTCAGGCCCAGGCGGTAGAGCGAGAGTTTCTCGGCGGGCACCTTGGGCAGCAGGTCATCCGCGGCCCGCGTGGCGAGCGACGCGGGCAGGTACTCCTTGATCGCCACCTGCTGGCCCTCGCCGTCGCGCGCAAGGTAGACAATGCCGAATCCCCCCGCCGAAAGGCGGCGTACCACGCGGTATCCGCCGATCACCGAATCGGGCGGCAACGGCGCCGGCTTGGTCTTGGTCATGCGGGGAGCAGGAGGGAGGATGCAAAAGCGGCCAGAGCGTTTCGCGGGCGCGGGCAATCCCCAGGTATTCTCGGGAGTCTTCCAACGATCAATGAACGACATGCCAGTTTACAGCATGACCGGTTACGCCAGCGTGCAGCATGGCGCCCCCGCCAGCGAGGCCGAGGGTACTGGCCGCCACGCCGCGGCGCGCCGCCTGGGGCTGGAAATCCGCGCGGTCAACAGCCGCTTTCTCGACCTCGCCTTCCGGCTGCCGGACGAACTGCGCCAGTTCGAGCCGGCCCTGCGCGAGCGTCTCACCGCCCGCCTCAAGCGCGGCAAGATCGAACTGCGCGTGGCCCTGGAGCAGGACAGCGGCACACTGCCCGAGCCCTCGGTGCGCCTGTTGCAGCGCCTGAACTCGCTGCAGGACACGGTGCGCGCCTGGCTGCCCAGCGCCGCGCCGCTATCGGTGGCCGATGCCCTGCGGCTGGGCGCATCGGAACAAGCACCCGAAGGCGACTGGGCCGAAGCCCTGCTGCCCCTGGCCGACCGCGCGATCGCGGCCCTGCTGTCCGCCCGGCAGCGCGAGGGCGAACGCCTGGCCAGCATGCTCCAGGACCGCGTGGCGCAACTGCGCGCCCTCGCCAGGCAGGCCACGCCGCTGGTGCCGCAACTCGTCGAACAACAGCGCCAGCGCTTCATGGAGCGCTGGCGCGAGGCCATGGCACTCGCCGAAGGCGCCACCCTGCCCGAAGCCGCACAGGACCGGGCCCTGTCGGAGGCTACCGCCTTCGCCATCCGCATCGACGTGGCCGAGGAAATCACCCGCCTGGATTCGCACCTGGACGAAATCGACCGCCTGCTGGCCAAGGGCGGAGAAGCCGGCAAGCGGCTGGACTTTCTGATCCAGGAACTGCACCGCGAAGCCAACACCCTGGGCTCCAAGTCCGCAGCCCTGGAATTGACCCGCATCTCGGTCGACATGAAGGTGCTGATCGAACAGATGCGCGAGCAGGTGCAGAACATCGAGTGAGGATTCAGGGCGGCGCGTGCTACTCCGAAAAAGCACTACAGGCCCCCCTCTCCAGGACGCGGGCGGCACACGACGTTCGCGCAGGCTTTCGGGGATTTCAACGCGCGCCGGATCACCGCCGGAAACGCCGCCGTAACGCGCCTGGGACCTAGACACAGTCGGGTGCTTCTCTGACAAGCCGAGGCGTTTCTTCGGCACAGAATTTTTTCTTCAATCACAACCTGGGGTTTCTTATGCATGGTCTCAAGACATTGACGATGGGTTTGATCGGCACCGCGCTGGTCGCAGGCTTCGCATCGACGGGCTGGGCGCAGCCTGTCGCTGGCGCTACCACCTTGGGCGTGACGACGACGGAGATCCAGGCCGTCGCAACCGGCTGGAGCCTCAAGAAGTCCGTTCTGGGAAAGAGCGTGTACAACGACGAAGGCAAGGCGGTGGGGAAGATCGATGACGTCATCGTCGCACCCGACAAGGCCGTGTCGTACGCCATCATCGGCGCCGGCGGATTCCTGGGGATGGGCAAGCATGATGTTGCCATCCCCGTGAATCAGTTCCATGTCGAGAAGAACAAGATCACGCTCCCTGGCGCCACCAAGGATGCACTGAAGGCGCTGCCCAAGTTCGAGTACGCGAAGCAGTAACCTGCCTTCGATCGCGTACGCACCACGGGAACGATGCGTTGCCCTCCGCTGCCCTTGCTAACCGCGTCGCTGCGGTCCAGCAGACCCCACGGCAGGAATACGTTGCTCCCGATGGTGAAAGCGGCCGCTGGAGCCCGCATGGCTATCGCAGATGCCGCTGGCGGCCGTGCATGCGCCGTCTCGCGGATGGGGCGTGCCGCCTCGACGTTGTGCTCATAGGGCGACGGCCGCCCGCAAGAAGCCGTTGATGCCGATCTCGAGGGTCATGGGGGTTCGCGTGTGATGCGGTTGGCGTCCGCGCCGGGTTCGAGCAGGGCTGCCAGGCCGTCGATCACCCGCTCGGGCCGGCTGGCGTGGATCGGCTGGCCGCCGTTGTAGCCATAGGACAGCGCCCAGACCGGCACCCGTGCGTTGCGCGCGGCGGCCACGTCGATGCTGGAGTCGCCCACGAACAGCGCCCGTGCGGGGCGCACGCCGAATACGTCGAGGCAGTGCAGGATGCCGCCCGGGTCGGGCTTGGGCGCGGGCGCGGTGTCGCCGCCCAGCACCAGGTCGAACAGGCCATCCAGATGGTGTGCGGCCAGCACGGTCTGCGCATGGCGGTGTTCCTTGTTGGTGACCACGGCCAGCTTCACGCCCTGGGAGAGCAGGGCGTCCAGCGTCTGCCGCACCTGCGGATACGGCGCGCTGCGCGTGCCGCAGCGCTGGCGGTAGAAGGTGTCGAATGCCTCCGCGATCAGCGCCCAGGTCGGCGCGGCGCGTACCACGGCTACGTCGGTGCCGCTGGCCGAGGCCACCGCCTGGGCCAGCAGTCGGTGGCTGCCGTGGCCGATCCACAGCGTGGCCTGCGCCTCGCCCACCGGGGGCAGCGCGAAGCGGCGCAGGGTGTCGTTCACCGCATCGGCGATCTCCGGCGCGGTCGCGACCAGCGTGCCGTCCAGGTCGAACATCACCAGGTCGAAGCGGCGCGCCGCGGGAGTCGGGGTGGGGGTATCCATGGGGGTCATGCCTTGCCCAGCTGCGTATTGCAGGCCTCAGAGGGCGCCCAGCGCACGCCGGCGGCGCTCCATCATGCGCCAGATGAAGGGCGTGAAGATGAGCTGCATGGCCAGTTCCATCTTGCCGCCGGGCACGACGATGGTGTTGGCGCGCGACATGAAGGAGTCGTGCACCATGTTGAGCAGATACGGAAAGTCGATGCCCTTGGGCTGGCCGAAGCGGATCACCACCATGCTCTCGTCCGGCGCTGGGATTTCGCGGGCGATGAAGGGGTTGGAGGTGTCCACCATAGGCACGCGCTGGAAGTTGACGTGGGTGTGGGCGAACTGCGGGCAGATGTAGTGCACGTAGTCGGGCATGCGGCGCAGGATGGTGTCGGTCACCGCCTCGGTGGAGTAGCCGCGCTTGGACTTGTCGCGCCAGAGCTTCTGGATCCATTCGAGGTTGATCACGGGCACCACGCCGATCAGCAGGTCGGGGTGGCGCGCGACGTTGACGGTGTCGGTGACCACGCCGCCGTGCAGGCCCTCGTAGAACAGCAGGTCGGTGCCGTCGGGCAGCGGCTCCCAGGGCGTGAAGGTGCCGGGCGGCTGCTGGTAGGGCGCGGCCTCGTCGCTGTCGTGCAGATACTTGCGGCGCATGCCGTTGCCGGTTTCGGCGTAGGAGCGGAACAGTTGCTCCAGTTCGGCAAACAGGTTGTTCTCCGGGCCGAAATGGCTGAAGTGGGCGTTGCCCGCGGCCTCGGCCTCGGCCGCCCGGAGCTTCATCTCGGCGCGGTCGTAGCGGTGGAAGCTATCACCCTCGATCACCGCGGCCTGCACCCCTTCGCGCCGGAAGATGTTCTCGAAGGTGCGCGTGACCGAGGTGGTGCCGGCGCCGGACGAGCCGGTGATGGAGATGATGGGATGGCGTTCGGACATGGGAGAGTCTCCTGGAATTGACAAACCGCTCGGCACCGCCTGGATTCAAGTGAAAAGCGCCTGAAGCCCATGTAATACCTTGGTTATATGCTATGAAAATCATAGCAATAGGCACTCAGGTCCGGAACAGGCTGCGTTCGGCGAACAGCGGGCTGGCGTCATCGCAGGGCATGGGCTCGGCGTGGTAGCGCTCGATGCGCTCGACCTCGTGGCGCGAGCCGAACACCAGGCCCACGCGCTGGTGCAGCGCGCTCGGCGCCAGGCCCAGCACCGGCTGGCGCCCGGTGCTGGCGCGCCCTCCGGCCTGCTCGATCAGGAAGCCCACCGGGTTCGCCTCGTACAGCAGGCGCAGCCGCCCGGGCTGGCGCGGATCCTTGCTGTCGCGCGGGTACAGGAACACGCCGCCGCGCATCAGGATGCGATGCGCCTCGGCCACCATCGAGGCGATCCAGCGCATGTTGAAGTCCTTGCCGCGCTCGCCGGTGCGCCCGGCCAGGCACTCGTCCACGTAGCGCTTGACCGGCGGCTCCCAGAAGCGGCTGTTGGAGGCGTTGATGGCGAACTCCTGCGTGTCGGCCGGCACCTGCAGCTTGGGGTGGGTCAGCATGAATTCGCCCAGGTCGGCGTCGAGCGTGAAGCCGTGCACGCCGGTGCCCACGCTCAGCACCAGCATGGTGGCCGGGCCGTACAGCGCGTAACCCGCGGCGACCTGCTGCGCGCCGGGCTGCAGGAAGTCGGCCTCGGTCACGTCGCGTGCCGCGCCCTCGCCCGCCGACGGCGCGCGCAGCACCGAGAAGATGCTGCCCACCGACACGTTCACGTCGATGTTCGACGAGCCGTCCAGCGGGTCGAACACCAGCAGGTACTTGCCACGCGGGAACTGGGCCGGGATCTGGTAGGGCTGCTCCATCTCCTCCGAGGCCATGCCGGCCAGGTGGCCGCCCCATTCGTTGAAGCGCACGAAGGCCTCGTTGCTGTAGACGTCGAGCTTCTTCTGCACCTCGCCCTGCACGTTGATGCTGCCGCCGGCCCCTGCAGCATCGGCAGCGTGGTTGCCGAGCATGCCGGCGAGTTCGCCCTGGGCCACGGCACGCGCGATGGACTTGCAGGCCAGCGCCACGCCGAGGATCAGCGCATTGAAGTCGCCGCTGGCGTGCGGGAAGCGGCGCCGCTCTTCGATCAGGAACTGCGTCAGGGTGGAGCGTTGGGGCGTGCGCATGGTGGTCTTTCGGAGCGGGAATTCGGGGCTTCACGCGATGGCGCCGGCCTGCGGGCCGTCCGCGCCCTCCTCCAGCCGCCTCTGGTGAAAGCTCGTGGCGTGGGAATGGCGGCGCGCTCCGTCTTGCGGCTCCGAGCCTCTCAGTATCGCTCGCCCTCGGGGCGGGCCTGTACCGCATAGCTCTCGATGCCGTAGCGGATGGTGCGCCCCGGCGCCTCGGTGCGCACCAGGCGAAAGCCGGGCTCCCGGGAGGGCCGGTTCACGATGAAG
>NZ_JAELTO010000392.1 GCF_016428875.1 Xylophilus sp. ASV27 | reverse complement strand
CCCCCCCCCCCCCCCCCCCCCCCCCCCCCCCCCCCCCCCCCCCCCCCCCCCCCCCCCCCCCCCCCCCCCCCCCCCCCCCCCCCCCCCCCCCCCCCCCCCCCCCCCCCCCCCCCCCCCCCCCCCACCTCCACTAGGTTCTCTTCGTCGGCAGCGTCAGATGTGTATAAGAGACAGCCCTAAAATCTCCTCGTCACGCACGAGGAGACGATGAAATATCTCTCGTGGCTGCTCAAGGCAGCCATTTTTTTTACGCTGTTCGCCTTCGCCCTGAATAACCAGCAGGAGGCGACGGTCTACTTTT
>NZ_JAELTO010000391.1 GCF_016428875.1 Xylophilus sp. ASV27 | reverse complement strand
CCCCCCCCCCCCCCCCCCCCCCCCCCCCCCCCCCCCCCCCCCCCCCCCCCCCCCCCCCCCCCCCCCCCCCCCCCCCCCCCCCCCCCCCCCCCCCCCCCCCCCCTTTTCAAGCAGAAGACGGCATCCGCGATTTCCTGTACGGTCTCGTGGGCTCGGAGATGTGTATAAGAGACAGGTCATGGGAACTCCGTTCGCTGTCAAGTGGGAGGGGAGCCCAGCATGGCGGAGCTGCGCAGGCGACGGCGTCAGCCGGGAGCCTGCGCGGGTGTGGGTCTTGGCCGTTGCGGCCCGTGCGGCCCAT
>NZ_JAELTO010000390.1 GCF_016428875.1 Xylophilus sp. ASV27 | reverse complement strand
CCCCCCCCCCCCCCCCCCCCCCCCCCCCCCCCCCCCCCCCCCCCCCCCCCCCCCCCCCCCCCCCCCCCCCCCCCCCCCCCCCCCCCCCCCCCCCCCCCCCCCTGTTTCAAGCAGAAGACGGCATACGCGATTTCCTGTACGGTCTCGTGGGCTCGGAGATGTGTATAAGAGACAGGCCCAGAAGGCGTAGCCGGCGCCGTCGGCGCGGTGGAAGGCGCCGGGGTTGGCGCTGCAGAAGCTGAAGATGACGCTGCGCGCGCGGTTCGGGTTCTTCAGGCTGAAGTCCGGGTGCGCCATGAGC
>NZ_JAELTO010000389.1 GCF_016428875.1 Xylophilus sp. ASV27 | reverse complement strand
CCCCCCCCCCCCCCCCCCCCCCCCCCCCCCCCCCCCCCCCCCCCCCCCCCCCCCCCCCCCCCCCCCCCCCCCCCCCCCCCCCCCCCCCCCCCCCCCCCCCCCCCCCCCCCCCCCCCCCCCCACACCCACACTAGGTTCTCTTCGTCGGCAGCGTCAGATGTGTATAAGAGACAGGTATGTAGCAAGCCCCATGGCTGGGCACCGCTTGCCGCTTTGCGCGAGGGCTACCGCGCACGCTCCTGGCGGCCGGGGACCACCGCAGACATGACCGGCCAGACCCGCCCGCCCCCCACGGCGTACA
>NZ_JAELTO010000388.1 GCF_016428875.1 Xylophilus sp. ASV27 | reverse complement strand
CCGCTGGCGGCGCTCGCCCAGGCGCACCCGAACAAGCAGGTCAAGGTCATCGTCAACTTCCCGCCCGGCGGCGCGGCCGACCAGATCGCCCGCGCCGTCACCGTGCCGCTGCAGGACGCGCTGGGCCTGTCTCTTATACACATCTCCGAGCCCACGAGACCGTACAGGAAATCTCGTATGCCGGCTTCTGCTTGAAAAAGGGGGGGGGGGGGGGGGGGGGGGGGGGGGGGGGGGGGGGGGGGGGGGGGGGGGGGGGGGGGGGGGGGGGGGGGGGGGGGGGGGGGGGGGGGGGGGGGGGGGG
>NZ_JAELTO010000387.1 GCF_016428875.1 Xylophilus sp. ASV27 | reverse complement strand
CCCCCCCCCCCCCCCCCCCCCCCCCCCCCCCCCCCCCCCCCCCCCCCCCCCCCCCCCCCCCCCCCCCCCCCCCCCCCCCCCCCCCCCCCCCCCCCCCCCCCCCCCCCCCCCCCCCCCCCCCCCACCTACACTAGGTTCTCTTCGTCGGCAGCGTCAGATGTGTATAAGAGACAGGCGCTGCATAGGGCGCGGCGCGCAGCCTGGCGACGACGGCGGCGGGGCTGGCGTTGGCCATCTCGTGCGCGGCCAGCAGCGGGATGGCCGCCTGCTCGTGCAGGGTGCTGGCGCGGCCGTCCCAGCC
>NZ_JAELTO010000386.1 GCF_016428875.1 Xylophilus sp. ASV27 | reverse complement strand
CCCCCCCCCCCCCCCCCCCCCCCCCCCCCCCCCCCCCCCCCCCCCCCCCCCCCCCCCCCCCCCCCCCCCCCCCCCCCCCCCCCCCCCCCCCCCCCCCCCCCCCTTTTCACGCCGAAGACGGCATACGAGATTTCCTGTACGGTCTCGTGGGCTCGGAGATGTGTATAAGAGACAGGTCTGGTACTGGATGCCGGGGCGCTGGCGGCAGCGCCTGGCTGCGCGCCTGGCCGGCGCGGCGCGCCGCCTCGGGCTGCGGCCGGCCAGTGCCGAGCGCGTGGCGCAGGTGGTGGGGGAGGCGCCC
>NZ_JAELTO010000385.1 GCF_016428875.1 Xylophilus sp. ASV27 | reverse complement strand
CCCCCCCCCCCCCCCCCCCCCCCCCCCCCCCCCCCCCCCCCCCCCCCCCCCCCCCCCCCCCCCCCCCCCCCCCCCCCCCCCCCCCCCCCCCCCCCCCCCCCCCTTTTCAAGCACAAGACGGCATACGCGATTTCCTGTACGGTCTCGTGGGCTCGGAGATGTGTATAAGAGACAGGTTCGGTGCCGCCCAGGCGCTCGACCTCGCCCTGCTGCAGCACGCGCAGCAGCTTGGCCTGCGCGGGCAGTGGCAGCTCGCCCAGCTCGTCGAGCAGCAGCGTGCCGCCATGCGCGCGCTCGAAGC
>NZ_JAELTO010000053.1 GCF_016428875.1 Xylophilus sp. ASV27 | reverse complement strand
CCCCCCCCCCCCCCCCCCCCCCCCCCCCCCCCCCCCCCCCCCCCCCCCCCCCCTTTTCAAGCAGAAGACGGCATACGCGATTTCCTGTACGGTCTCGTGGGCTCGGAGATGTGTATAAGAGACAGGCACGGCGAGGGCCGCGCGGGAACGCCCGTGACCGGAGGCTTGCGCGGCCGCCCGGACGGCGTGCTGCCCGGCCCCGCGCGCGGCGGCGCGCGGCTGAGCCTGATCGACACCTTGCGCGCCGCGGCGCCCTGGCAGGCACTGCGCCGCCGCAGCGATCCCTCGCCAGATGCAGCCCGCATTGCCGTGCGGGTACGGCGCGAGGACTTCCGCGTCACGCGTTTCAAGCAGCGCAGCGAGACCACCACCGTGTTCGCCGTCGATGCCTCCGGCTCGTCCGCCCTGCATCGCCTGGCCGAGGCCAAGGGCGCGGTCGAACTGCTGCTGGCCGATTGCTACGTGCGCCGCGACAGCGTGTCGCTGATCGCCTTCCGCGGGCGCTCGGCCCAGGTGCTGCTGCCGCCCACGCGCTCGCTGGTGCGGGCGCGGCGCAGCTTGGCCGGCCTCGCGGGCGGCGGCGGTACGCCGCTGGCCACCGCCATCGACGCCACGCTTGCCTTGGCGGAGTCGACGCGGCGCCACGGCCGCACGCCGGTGGCGGTGCTGCTCACCGACGGCTGCGCCAACGTCGCCCTCGACGGCACCGGCGGCCGCGAGCGCGCCGGGCTCGACGCGCTGCAATCGGCACGCCTGCTGCGGGCCTCGGGCATCCGCACGCTGGTGCTCGACACCTCGCCGCACCCGCAGGCGCAGGCACGCCGGCTGGCCGAGGAAATGGGCGCCGTCTACCTGCCGCTGCCCTATGCCGACGCGGCCCAGATGTCGCGCGTGGTGCGCGCCGCCGCCATGGACCGGGCGGCCTCATGAGCCGTGCGCTCGATTGGGACGTCGCCGGGCTCGACTGGCCGCACCGTCAGCACAGCAGCTTCGTCCAGGCCGCGGGCATCCGCTGGCATGTGCAGCGCATGGGCAGCGGGCCGGTGCTGCTGCTGCTCCACGGGACCGGTGCCGCCAGCCATTCTTGGCGCGACCTCATGCCGCTGCTGGCGCAGGAGTTCACCTGCGTCGCGCTGGATCTGCCCGGCCATGGCTTCACCTCGGCACCGCACGGCATGCACATGTCCCTCGATGGCATGGCCCGTGCGCTGACGGCACTGCTGGCCCGGCTCCAGGTGAGGCCGGCGCTGATCGTCGGCCATTCGGCCGGCGCCGCCATTGCCGCGCAACTGTGCCTGCGCGAGCACATCGACGCCGATGCGGTGCTCGCGCTCAACGGCGCCTTCCTGCCGTTCGCCGGCCTGGCCGGGCTGGTGCTGCCGCAGGCGGCGCGCGCGATGGCGCTCAACTCGGTGGCCGCACGGCTCTTCGCCTGGGGCGCCTCCGACGCGGCGTCCGTGCGCCGGCTGATCGCCAGCACCGGCTCCACGCTCGACGCCCGCGGCGAGGCGCTCTACGCGCGGCTGGTGGGCAACCCGGTGCATGTGGCGGCGGCGCTTGGCATGATGGCGCGCTGGAACGTGGCGCCGCTTCTGGCGCGCCTGCCCGCATTGGGCGAACGGCTGCACCTGATGGCCGGCGCGCTGGACCGTGCCGTTCCGCCGTCGCAGGCGCAGCGGGTGCAGCGCCTGGTGCCGGGCGCGAGCCTGGCGCTGCTGGAGGGGGCGGGCCACCTCGCGCATGAGGAGATGCCGGTGCGCGTCGCGGCCTGGGTGCTCGACGTGCACCGCATCTGCCTGCAGGGTGTCGCCCGGCGCGCATGATCCACCTGCGCAAGCCCGCGCGCTGACGATGGAGACGCCTTGAAATCGATCCTTCCCCTCGGCGCGCTCGTGCTGGCCGTGCTGCTGCTGGCGGCGCTGTTCTGGCTGTGGACGCCCGACAAGGACCGTGCTTGGCTGGAGCGCCGCTACCTGGCGTCGCCGGCGGACATGCTGGAGGTCTCGGGCGCCATGCTCCACGTGCGCGACAGCGGCCCCAGGGACGCGCCGGCGGTCCTCATGATCCACGGCTTTGCATCCAGCCTCGATACCTGGGACGCCCTGGCCCGGGCGCTCGAGGCCACGCACCGCGTGATCCGTTTCGACCTGCCGGGCAACGGCCTGAGCCCGCCCGACCCGAGCCGCAATTACACCGACGCGCGCAGCATCGAGCTGGTCCTCGCATTGCAGGACCGGCTGGGCCTGCGCGCCAGCAGCGTCGTCGGGCATTCGATCGGGGGGCGCATCGCATGGACCCTGGCGGCGCTGCATCCGGAGCGGGTCACCCGGCTGGTGCTGATCGCGCCCGATGGCTTCGCCAGCCCGGGCTTTCGCTATGGCGAGGCGCCCAAGGTGCCGTCGATGTTCACGCTGATGCGCTACGCGCTGCCCAAGGCGCTGCTGCGCTCTTCGCTGGAGCCGGCCTATGCCGATCCGGCGATGGTCACGCAGGACCTGCTCGACCGCTACCACGACTACCTGCTCGCGCCCGGTGCCCGGCAGGCCCTGCTCGATCGCATGGAGCAGACCGTGCTCGTCGATCCGGTGCCGCTGCTGCGGCGCGTTCGGGCGCCCACGCTGCTGCTGTGGGGCGAGCAGGACGCGATGATCCCGATCGCCAATGCGCAGGACTATCTGGCGGCCCTCGCGGACGCGCGGCTGGTGTCGATCGCCGGCACCGGCCACCTGCCGCAGGAGGAAGCGGCGGCGCGCTCCGCCAAGGTGGTGCAGGAGTTCCTCGATGCCGGCGAGGTCGGCAGGCGCTGACGCGCGGCAGGCGCCAGCCACTGGCCGCGCGCTGAATTGCTATGAAATATGTAGCATAAAGCCCAGGTGGTAACTGGGCTTCAGGCCTTTTTTATCCAAAATCATGTCTTGCCGTAGGTCGAATCGAAGCGCTGCTGCAGGTACGCCTGGGCCGTCACCGGCGCGTAGCGCGGCGCCTGGCCGGCCGGCACGCAGGACGGGATGGCCTGCACCAGCGCCTCGGGGTTCGGGTCCAGGAAGAAGGCGATCGAATAGCGCTCCTGCGGCGGCCGCACCACGCGGTGCGGGGTGGACACGTAGACATCATGGGTCCAGCGCATCAGGCAGTCGCCGATGTTGCAGATGAAGGCACCCGGCACCGAGGGCGCGTCCAGCCACTGGCCGTCGCGGCGGCGTACCTGCAGGCCGGCCACGCCGTCGGTGGCCAGCAGGGTCACGTTGCCGTAGTCGGTGTGCGTGCCGGCGCCGGCCTGGCCGGGCGGCGCGCCGTCCAGCAGCGTGGGGTAGCGCAGCAGGCGCAGCGTGGCCAGCGGGCGGTCCACCTTGTCGGCGAAGAAGTCCTCGGGCAGCCCCAGGTCGGTGGCAAAGGCGGTGTGCAGGCGCTGGCCCACGGCCAGCACGGCGTCGAAGTAGGCCTGCACGCGCGCCTCCCAGCCCGGCAGGGGTGGCCAGACGTTGGGCGGGCGCGTGGCGCCGTCGGTCCAGATCAGGTTGAAGGCCTCTTTCAGGTCGGGCGCGGTCTTCTCGTCCAGCGCCTCCACGCCCAGGCCGACGTAGCCGCGGTTGTGGCCGTGCCGGGCGATCGCCAGCGCGCGCTTGGCCTCGGCCGGCAGCGCGAACAGTTCGTGCGCGGCGGCAAAGGTATCGGCCACCCGCGCGGCGGGCACGCCGTGGCCGGTGATCAGGAAGAAGCCGGTGCCGCGGCAGGCCGCGCCGATCTGCGCCGCCACCTGTTGCCGCGCGGCGGCGTCAGGGGAGGCGAGGGCGGCGATGTCGATGATGGGGATATCGTGCATGGGCCCGATTGTCCCCCCGCCTCAGCCGCCCGCCTCGGACTCATGCCAGTGTTGCAGCAACTGGCGTCCGATGGCGCTCACCACCAGGAAGAACAGGAAGCCCAGCAGCGTGGCGGCGATCACCTCGGCGAACAGCAGCGCGGTGTACATGCGGCCCTGCGCGAACACGATCTGCACGCCCAGCCCGCCCTGCGCGTTGCCCGAGCCGATGATGAATTCGCCCACGATGGCGCCGATCACCGACAGACCGGCAGAGATGCGCAGCCCGGCCATGATGCTGGGCAGGGCGCCGGGCAGGCGCAGCTTCCAGAAGGTGGTGACGCGGCTCTTGCTGTGCAGCGTGAACAGCTCCACCAGCGTGCGCGAAGTGGAGCGCAGCCCCAGCAGCGTGTTGTTGACGATGGGGAACAGCGACATGATGAAGCTGATGATCACCACCGACAGCTCGTTGTAGCCGAACCAGAGCACGATCAGCGGTGCGATCGCCACCACCGGCACCGTCTGCAGCAGCACCGCGTAGGGGTAGATGCTGCGCTCCAGCAGCCTGGACTGGCTCAGCAGCGCCGCCAGCGCAATGCCGCAGACGATGGCCAGCAGGTAGCCCAGCGTTGCTTCCTTGAGCGTGGCCAGCGTCGCCAGCAGCAGCGTGCCGGCGTTCTCGGCCACGGCCGCGGCGACTTCCTGCGGGCCGGGCAGCAGGTAGCCCTTGCCGGCGTAGACGGTGGCCGACAGCAGCCACCAGGCGGCGATGCCCAGCAGGGCCACCGCCAGCACCGGCAGCGCGGCCAGGGCGCTGCCGCGCAGGCGTGAGGAGGGTGTGGAGGTGCTCATGCCGCGGCCTCCGCAACGGCCTTGCGCCGCAGCGCGGCGGTGACGCGGCCGGTCAGCTCCGCGAACTCCGGCGTGGCGCGCAGCTCGGGCGCGCGCGGGAAGGCGAAGGGCACGTCCACCACCTCGACGATGCGCCCGGGCCGCGCCGACATCACCACGATGCGGGTGGACAGGAACGCCGCCTCGTGCACGTTATGCGTGACCATGGCGCCGGTGAAGCCCGACTGCTGCCAGAGCGCGGACAGCTCTTCCTGCAGCACGTCGCGCGTGAGTTCGTCCACGGCCGCCAGCGGCTCGTCGAGCAGCAGCAGCGCGGGCCGCAGCGCCAGCGCGCGGGCCAGCGACAGCCGCATGCGCATGCCGCCCGAGAGCTGGTGCGGATAGCTGGCCTCGAAGCCGGCCAGGCCCACCAGTTGCAGCGCCTCGCGCGCGCGGGGCGTGCAGTCGGGGCCGCGGCAGCCTTCCAGTTCCATCAGCAGCTCGGCATTGCGCAGCACCGTGCGCCAGGGCAGCAGAGCGGCCTCCTGGAACACGAAGCCAGTGGCGGTAGCGCCTGGCCGGTCGACGGTGCCGCCGCTGGGTTCGACCAGGCCCGCCAGGATGCGCAGCAGGGTCGACTTGCCGCAGCCCGAGGGCCCGACGATGGTGACGAATTCGCCCGCCGCGAGTGTGAGATCGGTCGGCGCGAGGGCCTGCAGGCCGGTGGCGTAGGTCTTGGAGACGCCGCGCAGCGCCATGCTGGCGCCGCGCGCAACAGGGCGGCCGGTCACGGCGCGCATCCCGTGACCAGGCCGCGCTCGTAGGCCTGCTTCTCGTCGAAGCTCGCGGGCAGGAAGCCCACGCTCCTGAGCTGGCCCGCCAGTTCCTTCCAGCGCGCGTCCTGCATGCAGCCGATCCGGCCCAGGTCGTGCGAGATCAGGTTCTCGATCATGTCCTTGTTGGCCGCGTCGTAGATGGCGGGCGAGATCTGCTTGTTCATGCCGGTCAGCAGCGGCTTCAGTCCGCCCGGGTTGCGCACATAGTTGCTCCAGCCCTTCTGCACCGCGGCGATGGTGGCCTTCACCAAGGCCGGGTTCTTCTGGATCATTTCATCCGTGGTGAACAGCACGTTGTACGGCCGGTAGCCGAGCGAGGCCACGCTGATCTGCTGCACGTCGATGCCGGCCTCGACCATGCGCGCGGGCAGGTAGAGCGAGTAGCCCTGCTGCACTATCTTCGGGTCGTTGCGGAACAGGCTCAGGTCGCCGCTCACCGGCAGCTCGCGCACGCTGGCCAGCTTGTACTGTTTCTTGGTCCATTCCCAGTAGGCGCTGCCGATGTTGACGGCAAAGCTGCGGCCCTGCAAATCGGCGATGCCCTTCACGGCCGGGTCGCGGTGGTAGACGAAGGCATAGGGCACGTAGTCCAGGTGCGCGAACACGGCCTTGACCGGCGCGCCGCGCAGGCGCGCCAGCAGCACGTCGTCGGCGTTGCCGATGCCGAACTCGGCCTGCCCCGAGGCCACCTGCGGAATGGTCTGGATCTTGGGGCCGCCCTGCAGCACCGTGATCTTCAGGCCCGCGTCCTTGCCGAGCTGGTCTTCCTGCGCCTGCCAGTAGCCGGCCTGGTCGGGCTGCGCGAACCAGTTGGTGAGGATGCGCACCGGTTTGCCGTCCTGGGCGAAGGCCGCCGTGGACAGGGCTGCGAGCAGCGCAAGGGCGAGGCGCCGGGTGATGGTCGTCATGGAGTGGGTCCTTTCAAAAATCGTGCCGTATGAGTCGTCCCAGGCGCTCAGCGCCACCTGCAGCGCCGACAGCCCAAGGCGCAGAAGGCCGTGGAACAGGCCAGGCCGGGACATCCGCGGAACTGGCTTTGCCAGGTCGCTGGAGAGGCCTTGCAGGCCGCGCCGGGCCAGTGGCCCGGCCCTTCGCCAGTCTCGAAAGGTCCACTGGACCTTTCGTGTACGGGCTCAGCCCCCTGCAAGGGGGTTGGCGAAGACGCGAAGCGCGTAGCCTGGGGGTGTTTCACTTCAGCGCGTGAGCCAGGGCAACTGGTGGTCGAAATAGCGGAAGGTCTGGAACACGCTGTTGAGCCGCCCTGGGCCCGTCTTGCGCGCGGCCTCGTCGGGGTATTCGTCGAACCAGGGAATGACGTATTCCCACACCACTTCGCCTGCGGGCGTCACCTCGAACAGCCGGCCGGTGGCAGATTCCGTGATGTGGGTATTGCCGTTGGGCAGGCGCTGGGCATTGCCCATGAAGGCGGTGTAGAAGGAATTGACCATCTCGTCGGCGTACGACCACACGACGTCGTTCGTGGCCGGGTCGATCTCCACCACGCGCGAGAACGCCACATGGCTGCCGCTGCGGAAGTTGCCGTTGTCGAAGGCCAGGATGCGGCCGTTGTCCAGCGGCACCGGGGCGTGCTGGTGCGACACCACGCTGGGCGGTATGTGCAGCCGCACGCGGCCGCTGGCCTTGTCCACGCCGATGATGCCGGCGGTGGTGCGCAGGCTCATCAGCACCGTGCCGTCGGCCATCACGCCCAGTCCGTTGACCAGCGGCCAGTGATAGCGGCCAAAGCCGGGGTGGATGGGGAAATCCTCCGGCGCCAGGTGCTCCCAGGCCTTCCATTCCCAGACCAGTTCGCCGGCGCGGTTCACCTCGCGGATCACGTCTCCGACCATCGTCCCGTCGTCGCCGTGCGCGGTGCCGCCGGGCACGCGCGCGGCAAAGCCCTGCGGCACGGGCGCGCAGGCGGCGTAGAGCAGGTTGCCGTTGGGCAGCCACTGGGCGTCGTGGTGGTGGGCCGGGTCTTCGTAGTGCCAGACCACCTCGCCCGCGGGCGTGACCTCGGAGAAATCGCCGCCATGCCACATCGACCAGGCAGGGTAGCGGTCGGGCGAATCGGCGTGGTTGCCGTTGTAGCCCAGGTTGCCGTTGGGCAGGATCACCGCGTGGCGCCCGGCGCGCAGCGGCATCTTCCACTGGTGCGCCACGGCGCCGTGGATGTCCACCAGGTAGACGTGGCCGCGCGCGGTCTGTGGCGCGATCAGGGTGTAGCCACCGGCGCTGAGCGCCGGGTCGTAGGCGATCAGCCCCACGCCGCGGCGGCGGATGGTGATCTGGTCGACGGTGGTGGGCATGCGGTGATCCTTGCTGGAAAGAGGGGCCGCCACACTCGTTCGGCGGCCAAGGGCGCACTCTAGGCATTCCGCTGCGTTCGGAATATCGGTTTGTTCTTGATGGCGTGTATGGAAAAGTCTTACAGTCCGCCGATGCCACTGCTGTCCCAATCCCTGCGCTGCTTCGACGAAGTGGCGCGCCGCGGCTCGCTGCGCAAGGCCGCCGAAACCCTGCACCTGACCGCCGCCGCCGTGCACCAGCAGGTGCTCAACCTCGAGGCGCAGGTCGGCACGCCGCTGTTCGACCGACTCGCCAAGGGCATGCAGCTCACGGCAGCGGGGGAGATCCTGGTGGCGTCGGTGCGGCGCGGCCAGCGCGACCTGGACCTCGCGCTGTCGCAGGTGCAGGACCTGCGCGCGCTGCGGCGCGGCCACATCCACCTGGCCGTCTCGCCCTCGTCGGCGGAGCACCTGATCCCGCAGGCCATGCAGGCGGCCATGCAGCGCTACCCGGGCGTGACCTACAGCGTGCGCACCGGCAGCGGAGAGCAGATCCTGCGCTGGGTGGCCGCGGGTGAATCCGACATCGGCTTCTGCCTGCGCCGCCGGCCGCCGCCGGGCGTGGAGGAGGGGCGCGCCTGGCCTCAGCAACTGGGCCTGGTGACCGCGCCGGGCCACCCGCTGGCCGTGGCCGCCGGCAAACCGCTGCGCCTGCGCGACTGCCTGGAGCAGCCGCTGATCCTCATGGCGCAGGGCACCGAACTGCGCGCCATGATCGACCAGATCGACGCACGCGAGCACCGCAGCACGCGCCCGCTCGTGGAAACCAGCTCCGTGGCCATGGTGTGCCGGCTGGTGGCCAGCGGCATGGGCGTCGGCTTCCTCATCGCCGAGAACGTCGCCGAGGACGTGGCCGCCGGCCGCCTGGCCTGGCGCCCGCTGGCCGACGCGGGCGCGCGCTCGCACAGCTGCCTGTTCCAGCGCAGCGGCCAGGCTACCTCGGTGGCGGTGGGCATGTTCCTGCAGTACCTCGAGGCCGAGATCATGGCCATCCGCGCGCGGCTGGGGGACGTGGAGGCTACGCCCCTGGCGTTGGATGCGTTTGCGACCTGAGGCTGGAGGCCGCAGCGGGAGCTCTGGTGCATCGCGGGCCTGAGTGTTTCCCCTGATCGGGGTTACCGCCGGTTTGTCACCTTGGTTACTTGACTCGCAATGGTGTGCCGATACGATTTTAAGTTAGTTCAATATAAGAAGTAATTTGGAGACGTATGACGACGCAAACTGTTCGTGTACTGCCCAGGCTCATTGACGCAGGTGACCATCCCTACCTTCAAGGCGCATGGACTCCATTGCTCGAAGAGGTGAACGCGACCGGGTTGCGCGTGCTCGAGGGCGCGGTGCCGCGCGATCTGGATGGCGTGTACCTGCGCAACACGCAGAACCCGGTGTTGCCATCGCTTGGGCGTTACCACCCGTTCGACGGAGACGGCATGTTGCACATGGCGTCCTTTCGCAATGGCGAGGTGGAGTACCGCAACCGCTTCATCGCCACCAAGGGCCTCAACGCCGAACTGGAGCGCGGCGAGCGGCTGTGGGCCGGGTTGATGGAAGACCCGGCGTTGTCCCGGCGGCCGGGCTGGGGCGCGCATGGCGGCATCAAGGATGCATCGAGCACCGACGTGGTGGTGCACGCCGGGCAGGCCCTCACCACCTACTACCAGTGCGGCGAGGGCTACCGGCTGGATCCGCAGACGCTGGAGCAGCAGGGCATTGCGCCATGGTCGCCGCTGGACGGCATCTCGGCGCATTGCAAGGTGGACGAGCGCAGCGGTGAACTGCTGTTCTTCAACTACTCCAAGCATGCGCCCTACATGCACTACGGCGTGGTGGATCGCCAGGATAGGCTGGTGCACTACGTTCCCGTGCCGCTGCCCGGCCCGCGTCTGCCGCACGACATGGCGTTCACCCGTGACTTCGCCATCCTGAACGACTTCCCGTTGTTCTGGGACCCTGATCTGCTCCCGCTGGGCAAGCACGTGGTGCGCTTTCACCCCGACATGCCATCGCGCTTTGCGATCATTCCGCGCCGAGGAACGCCGCAGGACATCCGCTGGTTCGAGGCGGCGCCCACTTTCGTGCTGCACTTTCTCAACGCGTATGAGGACGGCGACGACATCGTGCTCGACGGCTACTTCCAGGACGAGCCGATGCCGCGCAACTTCGAAGGCGCGCCCGTCGGATACGAGCGAATGATGTCCTACCTCGACCAGTACAAGATGGGCACGCATCTGCACCGCTGGCGCTTCCATCTGCGCACGGGCAAGACCACCGAGCAGCGACTCGATGATCGCGTGCTGGAGTTCGGTATGTTCAACCAGCGCTACGCCACCAGACCCTATCGCTATGCCTACAGCGCCGTGCAGGTGCCGGGCCGGTTCCTCTTCAACGGCTATGTGAAGCACGACTTGGTGACCGGCGAGTCCTGGCAGCTCGGACTGCCCGAGGGCCAGTTCGCCAGCGAGGCGCCTTTCGCTCCCCGCATCAACGCCCGGGACGAGGACGATGGCTATCTGGTCTCCTTCATCACCAACGAGAACACCCAGCGTTCCGAGGTGATCCTGATCGACTGCAAGCGCTTTGCCGAAGGCCCGGTCTGCCGTATCGAACTACCGCACAAGCTGTGCAGTGGCACGCACTCCTGCTGGGCCGATGGCCGCGATCTGCGTGACGGCCCGCTTGCGCGCCAGCGCTGACGCGCCTCGCGCGGTCTTTTTTTGGCTTGTAAGTTCAATAAGCATAGGGAATTCGGGCATCCGGGTTCCTGAGCAAGGGAGCAGCATGACGCAGGCATTCATCATCGATGCGGTCCGCAGTCCCCGGGGGCGTGGCAATGACAAGGGTGCGCTCAAGGGCGTCAAGCCCGTTGATCTGCTTGCGCAGCAACTGGTGGCGCTGCAGGCGCGCACCGGGGTCGACACCGCGCAGGTCTGCGACGGGCTTTTCGGCTGCGTGACACAGACCGCGGAGCAGGGATCGAACATCGGCAAACTCGCCCTGGTGCGCGCGGGCTGGAGCGATGCGGTATCGGGCATGACGCTGAACCGCTATTGCGCATCGGGCCTCACCGCCGTGCAGTTCGCCGCTACGCAGGCGTTGGTCAACGATGGCGTGGCCGTGGCCGGCGGCGTGGAGATGATGTCGCGCGTGCCCATGGCGAGCGACAAGGGTCCGCTCACGCACGATCCGGATTTGCAGCGCCAGACCAGGCTGGTGCCGATCGGCATAGCCGCGGACGCCATTGCCAGCATCGAGGGTTTCACACGCCAGCAGTGCGATGCCTATGCGCTCGAGTCGCAGCGACGCGCCGTGGCCGCGCGCCAGGACGGGCGATTTCGCTCGGTGGTGCCGGTCAAGGGCGAAGACGGCGAAGTGCTGCTAGAGCAGGACGAAACCCCGCGCGCCGGCACGACGCTGGAGAGCCTGTCTTCACTCGCGCCCGCGTTCGCGGAGATGGGCGTGAAGTCCGGCGTGGATGCGTGGCTGGCCAAACAGTATGGGCTGGCCGGTGTGGACCATGTGCAGCATGCGGGGAACTCACCCGCGATGGCAGACGGCGCGGCAGCGGTGCTGGTGGCCAGCACGGCGGCCGTGCAGCGGCTGGGTCTCACCCCGCGCGCCCGCATTCTTGCAGCGGCTGATGCATCGGCCGACCACGTGATGGCGCTCACGGGCGCGGCCGATGCCACGCGCAAGGCACTCGCGAGCGCCGGGCTGTCGGCGGGCGACGTCGATCTCTTTGAAGTGAACGAATCGTTCGCTGCGCTCATGCTGCATTACATGAAGCACCTGGAAGTGCCGCATGAGAGGCTCAACGTAAACGGTGGCGCCATCGCGCTGGGCCATGCCATGGGTTCGACGGGTAGCACGCTGGTGGGCATGGCGCTCGACGAACTGGAGCGGCGCGATGCCAGGCGCGCCGTGGTGGCGATTTGCGGTGCTGCGGGCGTGGCGGTTGCCATGGTGATCGAGCGGGTGAGTGCGGACGCGACATGAGCGATCCGTCGGCCCACTTCGACCTGACGCTGGTGCGAGAGGCGCTCTCGAGCAGCACGCTCAGCCACGGGCTCAAGATCATTGGCGACCACCGAACGGCTCAGGTGGTGGTGGGGGCCTTCCTGGGCGTACGCCGCTTCGACGACTGGCTGGCCAGGACCAATATTCCACGTCCCACGCTGGCAGAGCGCCTCAAGGCCCTGGTGCAGATGGACATCCTGCGCCCCCGCATGTACCAGGAACGGCCCGAGCGCTACGCCTATCACCTCACCACCAAGGGCATGGCCCTGTACGACTCGGTGCTGATGATCTGGGACTGGGAAGTGAAATACGGCGAGCGGCCCAGATCCCTGCCCCGGCGACTGATCCACAAGGGCTGCGCACACGCCTTCCACCCGGAGCTGATCTGCGGCGCCTGTGGCGAGCGAGCGAGCATGCACGACCTCCAGTACAGGCTGGAGCCCAATCCGAAGCTGCCGCATGACAGCGGCGAGTCCACACGCACGCCGCGATTGAGGGCCGACTCGGAGACCGACTTCAGCCTGGGCCTGCGCGTGGACCGCTGGAGCCTGCTGATCGTCGCGGCGGTGACGCTGGGTTGCCACTACTTCGATCAACTGAGCTTCGTGCTGCGCATTGGGCCCGGCGTGCTCAGCAAGCGCCTGGCGGGCATGGTGGATTCCAGCCTGCTGGTGTGCGAGGCCGATCACAGCGATGCCCGGCGCAGGCGCTACCGGCTCACCGCATCGAGCCGTGGCCTGTTCGGCTACATCGTCTGTCTGGCCAACTGGGCCGGCACCCATCATTTCCGTGAGCCAAGTTCCATACGCCCTGCGCACAGGGCCTGTGGGCAGCCGTTCATCCCCAAGGTCGCGTGCAGCCATTGCCATCAGCCACTCAAGCCCTGGGAAGTCTCCTTCGAATGGCCCGACGGAGAGGCCTCATGAGCGAGAGCCTTCAGGTGTTTGCTCAGCTCACGGCCAACGGCGTTGCCGTCGGCGCGATCTATGCGCTGGTGGCGCTGGGCCTGGTGCTGATCTACAAGGCCACCGAGGTGCTGAACTTTGCGCATGGCGATCTGCTCGTCGTCGCGGCGTTTTCCGCGTGGGGCCTGATCACGGTGGCCGGGCTGCCATTCTGGCTGGCGGTTCTTCTCACGGTGCTCATCACCGCGGCGATGGCCTATGCGCTCGATGCGTGCGTGATCCGCCGCATCGCCGGCCAGCCGCAGTTTGCCGGAGTGATGCTCACCATTGCACTGGCCTTCATGATGCGGGGGCTGGTGAGCATGGTGTTCGGCCCCGAGTCGCGCAACTATGCGACGCCTTGGACGAACTCCACCACCCGCATCGCCGGCTTGCAGATAGCCGATCTGCAACTGGTGATCCTGTGCATGTCGCTGGCCGCCACCGTGACGCTGTATCTTTTCTTCCGCCACACGCGGCTGGGCATTGCCATGCAGGCGGCTTCGCAGAACCAGCTCGCGGCCTATCTCAACGGTGTGCGCGTCAAGCGCGTGAACTCTCTCGTGTGGGCGCTGGCGGGGGCGATCGCGGCGCTGGCCGGCGTGCTGCTCGCCCCGATCACGCTGGTGGACACCACGCTCTGGCTGGTCACGCTCAAGGCGCTGGCGGCACTGGTACTGGGCGGCTTTGGCAGCATTCCCGGTGCGATCGTTGGCGGCCTGCTCATCGGGCTGGTGGAGCAATACGCCGGTGTCTACCTACCGCAAGGCACCAAGGACATCGTGGCCTATCTGGTGTTGATCGTGGTGCTCATCGTCCGGCCGCACGGCCTGCTGGGCGAGGCGCATGGCCGCCGCGTGTGATCACTGCGAATCAAGGCCCCATCCATGAGATTCGACTACCACACCCGCTACCGCGACAGCTTCAAACTGCTGCCGCACACCAGTGCGCGCGTGCTGTACGGGGCGCTGATGGCGGCGCTGCTGCTCCTGCCGCTGGTGGGCAGTACCTTTGTGCCGGGCGAACTGTCCTACGTGTTCATTCTGTGCGTCGCCAGCCTCGGACTGATGCTGCTCACAGGGTATACCGGACAGGTCTCCCTCGGACACGCCGCGTTCGTCGCGATAGGCGCCTACGCCCACGCCTGGCTCATGGGCAAGGGCGTGCCGATGCCGGCGTCGATGCCGCTTGCCGGGCTGATCGCCGGCTTCGCAGGGCTGTTGCTGGGCATTCCTGCGATCCGTGTCTCCGGGCTCTATCTGGCGATGGTGACCATGGCGTTTGCCATCATCGTGGAGCAGCTCATCGGCCGCTGGAATTCGGTCACCGGCGGCTTCACCGGGCTGGCGGTTGCGCCGGCGCGTATCGGCGACTGGTCGCTCGGCAGTCCCGCGGCGTTCTACTACCTGTGCCTGGCGGTACTGGTTCTGGTGTTCCTCGGGCTGCTCAACCTGCTGCGCTCCTCGATAGGGCGCGCGTTCATGGGGGTGCGCGACTCGGAGGCCGCAGCGTACTCGCTCGGCATCCACGTGCGTGCGGCGAAGGTGGCCGCGTTTTCCGTATCTGCCGGAGTGACCGGCGTCGCCGGCGCACTGATGGCACACCACCTGCAATACCTCACCCCGGACGGATTCACCTTGCTGCTTTCGCTGGAACTGGTGCTGATGGTGGTGATCGGGGGGCTGGGCAGCCTGCGCGGCGCCATTCTGGGCGCGATTCTGATCAGCATGCTGCCGACGGCGATCTCGCGCGTGAAGCCGCTGATGCCTGAGCGCATGGCAACGCAGTTCGGCCTGGAGATCTTTGTCTTCGGACTCATCCTCGCGCTCTTCGTGTTGTTCGAGCCGAATGGGCTCAATGGCCGCTGGCTCAAGCTGCGGGCGCTGCTGCAGTCGTTCCCGCTGTACCGGCGCGACACCTTCAAGCGCCAGAAGCGCTACATGAAGTCGGAGCGCCATCGATGAGCGCGATGCCGCGATCCGATTCCCTCTTGAGGGTGCGGGACCTCACGCTGGCCTTCGGCGGCGTGCGGGCCATTGCCGGCCTGAGCCTGGATGTCCATGCGGGCGAGGTGCTGGCCATCATCGGACCGAATGGCGCCGGAAAGACATCGATGCTCAATGCCATCACGCGGGTGTTCGACGTGTCTGGCGGCGAGATCCTGTTCAAGGGGCAGGACCTCGCCAGGGTGCCGCGCCATCGCATTGCCAGGCATGGCATTGCACGCACGTTCCAGAACATCGAGCTGTTCGACGCCGCCTCGGTCATGGACAACCTGCTGCTCGGCCGCCATCGCTTTGCGCACGGGCGGTGGTGGCAACAGGTGCTGCGCACGCCGGCCGTGACGCGCATGGAGGAAGACGCGCGGGCCCAGGCGGAGGCGATCATCGAGTTTCTCGATCTCTCGGCGTGGCGCAACGCTGCCGTGGCGAGCCTGCCGTATGGTGTGCGCAAGGTGGTGGAGCTGGGCCGGGCGCTGTGCACGCGGCCTGAACTGCTGTTCCTGGACGAGCCTGCATCGGGCCTGAATCCCGAGGAGACGCGCGAGCTGGCCTTCTGGATCGACGACATCCGCAGCGACCTCGGCATCACCGTGGTGATGGTCGAGCACGACATGTCGCTGGTGAGCGCCGTGGCCGATCGGGTGATATGCATGGCCCAGGGAGCCGTATTGTCCGAAGGCACACCCGCGCAGGTGCAGCGCGACCCCGCCGTGATCGCGGCCTACCTTGGCATCTGAGCCGAGAGGCCTCCAATGGGTGCATTGCTCGAAGTGAACAACCTGGAGACCTGGTACGGCCCCATCGTGGCCCTGCAGGGCGTCAACATCCAGGTCGATCCGGGCCGCATGGTGGCGGTGCTCGGTGCCAATGGGGCGGGCAAGACCACGCTGCTCAACACCATTGCAGGCGTGATC
Source organism: Xylophilus sp. ASV27 (assembly GCF_016428875.1). Classification (GTDB taxonomy): domain Bacteria; phylum Pseudomonadota; class Gammaproteobacteria; order Burkholderiales; family Burkholderiaceae_C; genus Xylophilus. Next base: position 14,182 of record NZ_JAELTO010000053.1, on the reverse strand, counting down.
GATCCGTTCAAGGGCGAGGTGAGGTTTGCGGGCCTGGCGGTGAGCGGCCTCGATGCCGACGAAATGTGCCGCCGCGGTCTGGTGCTGGTGCCAGAAGGCCGCCAGGTGTATCCGTTTCTCACCGTGCAGGACAACCTGGCAATGGGTGCTTACACGCGCCGTGACGCGGATGGCGTGGCGCGCGATCTGGAGCGTGTCTACGCCTGGTTTCCACGCCTGAAAGAGCGCGTGCTGCAGAGCGCCGGCCTGCTCTCGGGCGGCGAGCAGCAAATGGTGGCGATCGGTCGCGCCTTCATGGCGCGGCCGCAGCTTCTGATGTTCGATGAGCCATCGCTTGGCCTCTCGCCGCTTCTCACCAAGGAGATCTTCTCCATCATCTGTCGCATTCGCGATGAAACGGGAACCGCGATCCTGGTGGTCGAGCAGAACGCGGCCATTGCGCTCGCACATGCCGATGACGGCTACATCATGGAACTGGGTCGCGTGGTGGCGGCCGACAGCTGCGTGGCGCTCTCGAGCAAGGCCGACGTGCAGGCCTCCTATCTCGGCGGCGGTGCACACACGGGCCTGAGCGGCACCGCGCAGCGCTGGAAGCGGAAGAAGACATGGCGCTGAATCAAGCCCCTCCCACCCTGCACCGGTTTCAGGAGCAGGAAACGCCGGCGCGGCTGTTCCGTCTGCGTTGCCGGCAATGGGCCGCGCAGCCGGCGTTGCGCCCCAAGCGCCGTGGCCTGTGGGAGAGCGTGACCTGGGCCGAATACTATGCCCACGCGCGCGCCATCGGCATGCAACTGGACTCAAGCGGATTGCAGCGAGGCGCGGTGGTCTGCGTGCTTGCCGAGAACCGCCCCGAATGGCTGTATGTGGACATGGCGGCGCAGTGCATGGGCTTTGCGGGCAACGGCATCTACCCGACGTCGTCGGCCGATCAGGTGCTGCACATCCTGCAAGACAGCGGCGCACAGGCCGTCTTCGTGCAGGACCAGGAGCAGTTGGAGAAGGTTCTTGCCGTGCGCGGCCGCTGCCCCGCGCTGCGCGTGATCGTGGTGATGGAGCGTGACGGGCTGCGCGGATTCTCCGATCCGCAGGTGAGCTTCTTCGACGACTTCCTGCGGGAAGGCATACGCCTGGGCGCCCGCGATGGCAGTGTGTTCGAGGCGGCGATCGACCGCGGGCGTGCCGAGGATCTCGCGTTTCTGGTCTACACGTCCGGCACCACGGGCGCGCCCAAGGGCGCGATGATCCTCAACCGCAACGTGATGTTCCAGCTCACGCAGGTGAAGGAGTATCTCGACGCCGGTCCCGGCGACAAGTCCTTGTCCTTCCTGCCCTTGTGCCATATCGCCGAGCGCATGGCATCGGTGTTCAATCCGCTCGCGGTCGGGCTGGTCGTTCATTTCCCCGAGAACCCGGGCACGGTCCTCAACGATCTGCGCGAGGTGGCGCCGCAGGTGCTGTTCGCGCCGCCGCGCTTCTGGGAAAAGATGGTGTCGCAGATAGACCTGTTCATGCGCGATGCCATCCCGCTCGCTCGCTGGGCCTACGGTACGGCACGGGGGAGCGCAGCGGCCATGGTGGACGCCCGGCTCCAGCGCCAGGCACCTGCGGCGCAGGCCTGGGCCACGCAATGGCTGCGCCGGGCCGCGCTGCGCAACGTGAAGGTGTTCCTGGGCCTGCAGAACGTGCGCTGCGCGTTGACCGGGGCTGCGCCGGTGCCTGCAGACCTCATTCGCTGGTTCCTGGCCTGCGGCATCGAGCTGCGCGAGGCCTACGGCATGACCGAGACCTCAGGCTTCTGTGCGGCGACGCCCAGGGGCGGCATCCGGCTGGGCTGGGCGGGCGTCAAGGCCCCTGGCACCGAGATCCGCCTTGGCGCGGATGGCGAAATCCTGATCCGTGGCCCCAACGTGTTCGCCGGCTACTGGAATCTGCCGCGGCAGACCGCCGAGACGCTCGACGCCGACGGCTGGCTGCACACCGGCGATTGCGGCGAGCTCGACGAGAGCGGCTATCTCTCGATCCGCGATCGCATCAAGGACATCCTGATCACATCGGGCGGCAAGAACATCACGCCGAGCCATATCGAGAGCCTGCTCAAGTTCAGCCCCTACATCACCGACGCCGTGGTGATCGGCGATGGCCGCCACTACCTGACCTGCCTGGTCATGCTCGATCACGAGCACGTCGCGCGGCATGCGCAGGAGCGGCAGATCCCCTACACGGACTACCGCAGCCTGGCGCGCGCTCCGCAAATCGCCGCGCTGATCCGAGCGGAGATCGAGCGCATCAATCCCCAGCTGGCACGTGTCGAACAGATCAAGGACTTCCGGATCATCGACACGCTGCTCACCGCCGAAGACGAAGAGCTCACGCCCACGATGAAGCTCAAGCGCAAGGTGATCGCACGCAAGTACGCACTGCTCATCGACGACATGTACGGCGGTGCCAGACAGGCTCCCGCTCCCGCATGACAAGGCCCATCAATCCAGGAGACAACCATGCCTTTGCGCCATTCATTCAATCGTCGCCACTGCCTGCTGTTCTGCGCGGCGCTCACGCTGGGCTCGGCCCATGCGGCGGGCGTGAGCGACAAGGAAATCCTGCTCGGCACGCACCTCGATCTTTCCGGCCCGACGGCCACCGGATCGGTCATGCTGCGCAACGCCATGCAGATGCGTCTGGACGAAGCCAACGCCACTGGCATTCATGGCCGCCAGATCAGGCTAGTGACCGAAGACAACGGCAGCCAGCCGCAAATGGCGGTGCGCGCGGTGCAGAAGATGATCCGCAGCGACAAGGTATTCGCCATCGTCAATCCCTTCGGCTCCGGCACCAATGCCGCCACCGTGAAGATGGCCACGGACGCGGGCGTGATCGTGTTTGCTCCTTGGGCCGCATCGTCGGTGATCCAGAAAGTCTCGGGCAACAGCCCGCTGCTGTTCACCACGGTACAGAACTACGACTCCACCACGGCCACCGGATTGGGCTGGGCCATCAGGAACTGGGATGGCAAGCGCGTCGGCCTGATCTACCAGGAAGGGCCATTCGGCGACCTGATACGTGCGGGCGTCCATACGGCCATGCAGCAGGCCGGCCTGACGCTTGCGGCGGAGGCCGCGTACAAGGTCGGCGACATCGACTTCTCTTCGCAGGTCGCCAGGATGAAGGCGGCCAATGTCGATCTGATCTTCGCGGGCACGGTGATCCGTGAAACCGTCGGCGTGATGGCCGAAGTGAGAAAGCTCAACTGGACCAGCGTGAAGGTGCTGACCGGTCTGCCGGGCCGCAGCAGCGTCGTCGCCGCGCTGGGCAAGGACACGGTGGAAGGCCTCTACGGCATTGGCGGCTGGAAGCTGCACGACCCAAACACCACCACCGATCCCGCCGCCAGGGAATTCTTCACCGGCTACAAGGCGCGCTTTGGACACGACGCGGATGAGAACGCCGCCAATGCCTACTCCTACATGAGCTGGTTCCTGGATGGCATACAGGCCACGGGCGCGGATCTGACGGCCGAAAGATTCTCCAAGGCCATGCAGGGCGTGCCGCACGAGGACTTCACCACCTACACGCGGCAGGCCTGGAAGAACAACCACGCCATGCCAGAACTGGTTTCCATCGACCAGATCAAGGGTGGCCGCTGGGTGCAGCTCTCCAAGCCAACCGACGGCAAATGAGCGGCCGTTGCTTCACATGGAATACGAAGCTCACTTTGAAAGGAGACGAACCACGGCAGCACAAGAAATCCTGATGGGAATTCATTGCAGGAAATATTGGTGAACCGATCAATGAAGGAGACAACGTGAAAACGACTTTCATCACGATGGCCGTGGGCCTGATGGCCGCATCCACGACGGTACTTGCGCAATCGAACGTCACGCTTGGCGGGCAGATCAAGGGGGGGCTCGACCGCATTTCGGTCAACGGCGGCAGTGGCGCCAATCCCAGCGCAACCCGCGTCACCAACAACACCAGCTTCTGGTACCTCGATGGCAGGGAGGATCTCGGAGGCGGTGCCCAGGCCTACTATCGCCTGGAGTGGGACTTCGGTATCGATACCGGTGCGCTGGCGGCCGGGCGAAACTTCTTCGTGGGCCTGGGCAACAAGGACCTGGGGCGCCTGCAACTCGGCCGTCAGTCCGTGTACTTCAGCCACCACTGGTTCGTGATTGATTCCCACGGCTCGTTCGATGCCGCCCCCAACGCGGCCAACTCGCTCAACGTACTGGGGACGATCAACGGCGCCTTCTTTTCCGGCGGCTTCCTGAACAATACGATCCGCTACGAAGCCCCCACCATCGGAGGCTTTTCGGGCATGGCGTCGTATACGTTCGATGCGGAGTCCGCCGACAACAAGCGCAATAAGACCTGGTACGTGAATCCCATGTACACCAACGGGCCATTCCGAGCGGGCTACTTCCATATGGCGCGTCGCGCGCAGGGCGCTCTGCCTGGGCAGACGGTGGGGCCGCTCGACCAGAACGCAGACAGAATCGCGCTGGGTTATCTGGACCAGACCTGGCGCGTCGGCCTGATCGCAGATCGCAACAAGGTCACCGACACCACGAGCGGCGTGTCGCAGCACCGTCTGGCATTTGCCATTCCCGTGGGCTACACGTTTGGCCAGCACCTGGTCTCGGCCACCTACGGCCAGGCCCAGTCGACCAAGGTCAACGGCGCGGCCCTGCAGAACTCGGGCGCAAGGATGCTGTCCGCCAGCTACCAGTACACGCTGAGCAAGCGCACCCAACTGGATGTGTCCGTGATCGAACTGCGCAACCAGGGAAGCGGCCGCTACAACCTGTGGAACGGCAGCCTCACCGGCGGCCTGCAAATGGCCGTGGCCGACGCAGGCGCCCGGACGCGAATGCTCTACGCAGGGATCAAGCACAACTTCTGAGAGCGGAAAACGGTGGGGTGTTGTCCCGCTTGTTCGAGCACGGAGTTGGCTTGGCTGGTTGGTGTTTCAACCCGCGTGCGCACGTAGGGCGCGACCTTTGCGCCCTTGAGCTCTGCCGCGAAAGACGGACCGTTCAAGCGTAGCGCCCCGTAGGGCGCGGCGAGCGGAGGGCGGCCTGCTGGACCGTGTACACGTTGTTTCAATCCACGCGCCCCCGAGGAGCGCGACCTGTCAAGAACGGAGCATCCCAGCCTCTATTGACCGTTTCAATCCACGCGCCCCCGAGGAGCGCGACACAGCAAGCCGCGGCCCATGAGCATCGTGACGCGGGTTTCAATCCACGCGCCCCCGAGGAGCGCGACGCTTCCCGCTCGCGCGTTCTGCTTGGGGATCAGTGTCGTTTCAATCCACGCGCCCCCGAGGAGCGCGACGCCAACATGTCGCCCGCGCAGATCGAGGCCTGGCTGTTTCAATCCACGCGCCCCCGAGGAGCGCGACAGGCCGTTCGCAAGGAGCCCGAGGAGTCGGACAAGTTTCAATCCACGCGCCCCCGAGGAGCGCGACGCCTGGTCGTCTGCCGGGGGCATGCTGTTGCTGTCGTTTCAATCCACGCGCCCCCGAGGAGCGCGACACCTGCTGCGCCCTCGGTCTGGAATATGCGCGAGGTTTCAATCCACGCGCCCCCGAGGAGCGCGACCGCGAGGTTGGCATGCTGTCGTAGCCCAGCTCCTTGTTTCAATCCACGCGCCCCCGAGGAGCGCGACCCCCATAGACGCCGCTGCCCGAGCGCTGGGTGTGCAGTTTCAATCCACGCGCCCCCGAGGAGCGCGACGCGCAGGGCCTGGGTCAGCTCGGCGCTGCGCGCGCGTTTCAATCCACGCGCCCCCGAGGAGCGCGACGGCCAACTGCTCGGTGAAGTCCGCGCGCAGCCGGTGTTTCAATCCACGCGCCCCCGAGGAGCGCGACGCCATACCCGTTCTGGAACTGCGCCTTGTCACCGATGTTTCAATCCACGCGCCCCCGAGGAGCGCGACCAGAACAGGCCGTCAGTGCGCTGCGCCGCGCTCGGGTTTCAATCCACGCGCCCCCGAGGAGCGCGACCGGCGAGAATGCCGCGGTGCTGTGCTGTTGCGGGATGTTTCAATCCACGCGCCCCCGAGGAGCGCGACCGAGCGTGTGACAGCGCAAGACATAGACCCAGCGGGTTTCAATCCACGCGCCCCCGAGGAGCGCGACCGTAGAGTTCGCCGATGTTGGTCTTCAGCGCGTCGTTTCAATCCACGCGCCCCCGAGGAGCGCGACGCTATGCCAGCATTTGCGCACGCCTCAGCGGCCGTGTTTCAATCCACGCGCCCCCGAGGAGCGCGACATTACTGGTCGACCGCATGATGCGTTCATGCCGTTGTTTCAATCCACGCGCCCCCGAGGAGCGCGACCAGTGGTCAGGACAGCGCAGAGCGCACCCACTTGTTTCAATCCACGCGCCCCCGAGGAGCGCGACCCGTAGGGGCCGACGACAGCGGCAACCTCCGGGCTGTTTCAATCCACGCGCCCCCGAGGAGCGCGACCTGTGCTCGCCGCTCGGCAACATCCCGCTCAGAAAGTTTCAATCCACGCGCCCCCGAGGAGCGCGACCGCCGCACGGCCACCTGGTGGAGTACGGCCATATCCAGTTTCAATCCACGCGCCCCCGAGGAGCGCGACATGTGTTCCACAAACAGCCGCTCACGGACGGGCCAGTTTCAATCCACGCGCCCCCGAGGAGCGCGACCTGCGCAGAGCGCGCGAAGTATGGCCCGGTGAACACGTTTCAATCCACGCGCCCCCGAGGAGCGCGACCCCGCAAGATGGAGGACTACCGCGCCGGCGGCATGTTTCAATCCACGCGCCCCCGAGGAGCGCGACGCAGAGGGCCTCGGCGTGGTCGCAGACCTCCGAGGTTTCAATCCACGCGCCCCCGAGGAGCGCGACGGTGCTCCAGCTTGTGGTCGGGGCGCTGGGCGTTGTTTCAATCCACGCGCCCCCGAGGAGCGCGACCAAGCTGGCGGCAGCCGGTGGCAAGAAGGTCTGATGTTTCAATCCACGCGCCCCCGAGGAGCGCGACCCCAACTCGCGCTTCATGCGCCGCACCCACTCTTGTTTCAATCCACGCGCCCCCGAGGAGCGCGACCGCGTGGTTATAAGCCAATGCCGGTACATGCCCTTTTCCCCGTATTCCGCGAAGCACCCGAAAGCCAAGCCCCGCTGCGCCGGAGCGCCGCCGGGCCGCTTCAAAACCAAGGGAGATCAACGGCTTGGCGGCGTGCGAACCGCTATGGGGGAACGCCGGACGCTGCTGGTTCGCTGTCAAGTTCTGCGCCCGGTGATGGGCGTGGCGCCGCCAGCGGGAGGCAGCCCGGTGCGGGTCAGGACAGGTGGCTGGCCTGGTCCTGCGCCGTGGCGGCCAGCGGCGTGGCGGTCCAGCCTTGGGGTGTGCGGTCCAGGCGCAGGGGGTGCGCATTGGCGAACAGGGCGGGGGTGGTTTCGACCTGTAGCAGGGCGGCCAGGGCGTGCAGGATGCCGCCGTGGGCCACCACCAGCACCGGGCCTGGGTGCTCCAGCGCGAGCTGCAGGCCGGCTGCGGTGCGCTCTACGAAGGCGGCGAGCGATTCTCCCTGCGCCGGGTCGCAGTCCCAGGTCATGTGCGCGGAGGAGGTGCCCAGCAGCTCGCCGAAGTTGCGCTCGCGCAGCTGGGGCAGGGCGTACTGCGCCGCGTGGGGCAGGCTGCGGGCGACCAGTTCTGCGGTCTGGCGCGTGCGCAGCATGTCGCTGAACACGATCGTGGCAATCGGCGCGCCGCTGGCGGCCAGCACGCGGCCGGCGCGCTCGGCCTGGGCCCGGCCGGTGGGGTCCAGCGGTTCTTCGGGGCCCTGGAAGATGCGCGACGCGTTGCAGGCCGTCTGCCCATGGCGCAGGAAGTGGAACTGCTGCACCGCGGGTTGCAGCCGGTGGGCGACGGCGTGTTGGCGGAACAGGTGGGCAGGGGCGGCGGGGGCGGCGGGGGCGTGTGTCGACATGTCGGTGGCGAGAGTTGGGGAGTGCCGATTCTGCCCCGCGCCGCATGGATGGGGCGCTGCGTGCCGTGCAGGGTGCCCATGGGCCGGGGTTTTGAGGAAAAAATGCCTGAAGCCCAGGTGGATTCCGGGCTTTTTGCTATATATATGATAGCAATCGGCGGCGCCGCCCCGCCGCGCGCCTCGGTTTCAGCCGTAGACGCTGCGGTCGCGGATGCGGTGCATCTCGCCGATGTCCACCACCCACACCAGGCCGTCGCCGATGGTGCCGGTGCGGCAGCTCTCGATGATGGCCTCGCGGATCAGCGGGACCATGTCGTCCTCGGCGAGCACGCTGAGCATGATCTTGTCCGAGAAGTCGGTCAGCTCGTGCTTGACGGTGCGCTTGTCCACGGCGGCCGGGGCGGTGAAGCCTTCGGCCTTGAACAGGGTCACGCCGGGAAAGTTGGGGATGGCGCGCAGCGCATCGCGCAGGCGCTCGATGCGGCTGGGGCGCACGATGGCGCGGATTTCCTTCATGGTCTTCTCCAGGTAAGCGATGGATCGCGTGGCGCCGGGGAGCGCCACGCGTGTCTCCGAGGTCAAGCCTCCAGGGGCTTTTCATCGAACCAGCGGTAGAGCGTGGGCAGCACCACCAGCGTCAGCAGGGTGGAGGAGATCAGCCCGCCGATCACGACGATGGCCAGCGGCCGCTGCACTTCCGAGCCCGGGCCGGTGGCGAACAGGAAGGGCACCAGGCCCAGCAGCGCGACGGTGGCGGTCATCATCACCGGGCGGAAGCGCTGCACGCAGCCTTCGCGCACGGCGGTGGCCACGTCCATGCCGTCCTCGCGCAGCTTGCGGATGCAGCTCACCAGCACCACGCCGTTGAGCACCGCGATGCCCCACAGCGCGATGAAGCCGACCGAGGCCGGCACGCTGACGTACTCGCCGGTGACGAACAGCCCCACCAGCCCGCCGATGGAGGCAAAGGGCAGCACCAGGATGATCAGCCCGGCCAGCTTGACCGAGTTGAACAGCATGAACAGCAGGAAGAAGATGGCGGCGATGGTCAGCGGCACGATGATGGACAGCGTGGCCATGGCGCGCTCCATGTTCTCGAACTGGCCGCCGTAGACGAAGTAGTAGCCCTCGGGCAACTGCACCTCGCGGTCGATGCGCTGCTGCACTTCGGCCACGAAGCCGGCCAGGTCGCGGCCCTCGACGTTGGCGCCCACCACCACGCGGCGCTTGCCGCTTTCGCGGCTGATCTGCGCCGGGCCGTCCATGAGCTGGATGCGCGCCACCGCATACAAGGGCACCTGGGCGCCGTCGGGCGTGGGCAGCAGGGTGTTGCCGATGGCCTCGACCGAGTTGCGCGCGCCCTCGGGGAAGCGCACCGCCACGGCGTAGCGGCGCTCGCCCTCGTAGAGCGTGGTCACCACCTTGCCGCCGATGGCCGCCTCGATGATGGCCTGCACGTCGGCCACGTTCAGGCCCTGGCGGGCGATGGCCTTGCGGTCGATGTCCACCATCAGCGCCTGCTGGCCGGACAGCCGTTCGATGCGGATGTCGCGGCTGCCGGAGACGTCCTTGAGGATGCGCGCGACCTGCTCGGACAGGCGCTTGAGCTCGGGCAGCGTGTCGCCGAAGACCTTGATCGCCACCTGCGAGCGCACGCCGGTCACCATCTCGTCCACCCGCTCGGAGATCGGCTGCGACAGCACGATCTGCACGCCCGGGATGGTGGAGAGCTTCTCGCGGATCTCCTCGTCGATCTCGTCCTGGGTGCGCGGGCTGTCCGGGTCCAGCAGCACGATCGGGTCGGACTCGTTCGGGCCGGCCGGGTCGGCCGGCGACTCGCCGCGGCCGAGCTTGGAGACCACCGATTTCACGCCCGGCACCGAGGCCACCAGCTTCATGGCTTCCATTTCCATGCGGATGGACTCGTCCAGCGAGATGCTGGGCACGCGGTTGATCTGCGGCGTGAGCGCGCCTTCCTTCATGGTCGGCATGAAGGACTTGCCGAGGAAGGGGAACAGCGCCAGCGAGCCCAGCAGCAGCAGCACCGCCAAGGCCAGCGTGAGCCGGCCGCGCGCGCTGGCGCCGTCGAGCAGGCGCAGGTAGTGCCGCTTCATGAAGGCGATCAGGCGCGTGTCGTGGTCGGCGCCGCCCTTGAGGAAGTAGGAGCACAGCACCGGCGACAAGAACAGCGACACCAGCAGCGAGACGAACAGCGAGATGGCGATGGTCAGCGCCAGCGGGCCGAACATCTTGCCCTCGATGCCCTGCAGCGTCATCAGCGGCAGGAACACCAGCACGATGATCAGGATGCCGAAGATGGTGGGCGTGGCCACCTCGGTGGTGGCGTTGAGGATGGTGCGCACCTTGGAGGCGCCGCCCTCCTTCATCTGGCCGAGCCGGTGGTAGACGTTCTCCACCACCACCACGGTGGCGTCCACCATCAGGCCGATGGCGATCGCCAGGCCGCCGAGCGACATCAGGTTGGCCGAGATGCCCCAGCGGTTCATCATGATGAAGGTGGTGAGCGGCGTGATGACCAGCGTGGCCACCACGATCAGGCTGGAGCGCACGTCGCCCAGGAAGATGAACAGCACCACCACCACCAGCACGATGCCCTCGATCAGCACCTTGCCGACCGTCCACAGGGCCGAGTCCACCAGGTCGGTGCGGTCGTAGAAGGGCTTGATCTGCAGGCCGCCGGGCAGCATGCCCTTGGCGTTGATCTCGTCCACCCGCGCCTTCACGCGCGTGACCACTTCCTTGGCGTTGCCGCCGCGCATCATCAGCACGATGCCCGACACCGATTCGGTGTAGCCGCCCTTGATGATCGCGCCCTGGCGCACCTCGTGGCCCAGCTTGACCTGCGCCAGGTCGCGCACGAACACCGGCACGCCCTTGTCTTCCTTCACCACGATGTTGCCGATGTCCTCCAGCGTGCGGATCAGGCCCACGCCCTGGATCAGGAACTGCTCGGTGGCGATCGGCAGGATGCCGCCGCTGGCGTTGGAGTTGTTGGCGGCGATGGCGTCCACCACCTTCTGCACCGACAGCCCGTAGTGGCGCAGCCGCGCCGGGTCCACCAGCGCCTGGTACTGGCGCACGTAGCCGCCCTGCGAGTTGATCTCGGCCACGCCCGGGATCGAGCGCAGCAGCGGGCGCACCACCCAGTCCTGGATGGTGCGGCGCTCGGACAGCTCCTCGGGCGTGAGGGCGCGCTGGCCGTCGTCCGGGTGGTCCAGCGTGTATTGGTAGACCTCGCCCAGGCCGGTGGAGACCGGGCCCAGCACCGGCACGATGCCCGCGGGCATGCGCGGCGTGACCTCGATCAGCCGCTCGGTGACGAGCTGCCGCGCGAAGTACACGTCGGTCTTGTCGGTGAACACCAGCGTGATGATGGACAGCCCGCTCTTGTTGAGCGAGCGCATCTCGGTCAGCCCGGGCAGGCCGGTCATGGAGATTTCCAGCGGCACGGTGACGAAGCGCTCGATCTCCTCGGGCGAGCGGCCCGGGGCTTCGGTGGCGATCTGCACCTGCACATTGGTCACGTCGGGGAAGGCGTCGACCGATAGGCGCGTGGCCTCGCGCAGGCCGAAGCCGCAGAGCACCAGCGCCAGCACGACCACCACGAGCCGCTGGCTCAGGGCGGCGCGGATAAGGGAGGCGACCATGGGCTTATTCCAGTTCCGCGCGCTTGCGCTCGTTGTTCAGGTGGAAGGCGCCTTCGACGACGACCTCCGTGCCCTCCTTCACGCCCTGCAGCAGCGGGCGCAGGCCATTGCTCTGCGGGCCCAGCTCCACCGGCGTCAGGCGGTACTGGCGCTCGCCGGTCTGCACGAACACGTGGTCGCGGTCGTTCTCGCGCACCACCGCCGCCGCCGGCAGCGCCAGCGCCATGCGCGGCGTGCCCGAGATGTGCATGGTCGCCAGCATCTGCGGCTTGAGCGCGCGGCTGGCGTTGTCCACCTGGGTGCGGATGGCCACGGTGCGCGTCTCCGGCTGCACCGTGGCGCCGACGTAGATGATCTTGCCGGTCAGGCGCGTGCCGCCGAGCGCGGGCACCTCGATCTCCACCGACTGGCCGGCCTCCACCGTGCTGGCGGCCTGCTCGGGCAGCGCGCCCACCACCCAGACGGTGCTCAGGTCGGCCACGGTGAACAGCGGGTCGCCGGGCTGGGCCACCTGGCCCTGGCTCACGGTGCGCTCGACCACCACGCCCGCGCGCGGCGCGCTGACCACGGTCGCGGTGATCAGCGTGCCCTGGTTGCGCAACTGCTCCACCTCGCCGGCGGAGACGCCGAGCAGCCGCAACTGGTCGGTGGCCGCGCGCAGCTCGGCGCGGGCAATCGCCAGTTCGGACTCGCGCCGCTGCAGCTCGGCCGAGCCGATCACGTCGGCCTGGATCAGCTGGCGCGCGCGCTCCACCGCCCGGCTGGCCAGCGAGGTCGAGGCGCTGGCGCGCAGCACCGCCAGTTGCGCCTGCGTCAGCTCCGGGCTGGCCACGCGCGCCAGCGCCTGGCCGGCGCGCACGCTGTCGCCCAGCTCGGCCAGCACGTCGGTCACGCGGCCGGTGACCGAGGCGCCGATGCGCGAGACCATGCGCTCGTTGGCCTCGATGCGGCCGGCCACTTCCTGCACCGGCGCGATCTCGGCGCTGCGCAGCGGCGCGACCTTGAAGTTGTCCGCCATCTGCGGCGGCACCTGCACCAACATCGGGTCGGCCGGCGCGGCCGCCGCCTTGGGCGCGGCGGCCGTGTCGGACTTGCCGCAGGCCGGCAGCAGCAGCGCCGCGGACAGCAGCAGGGCGGCCTGCGCGATCCGGCTCAGGCGGCTCAGGGGAAGGAGGGAGAGGGAAGAAAACATGTCGGGGTCCTCGGTGTGCGATGCGATGGGGTCAGCGCGCGTAGGGCACGGGGGCGGCGGCCGGCGCGCCGGCCCAGCGGCCGGCCAGCAGGTCGAGATCGACGCGCGCGGCCTGCACCTGGTAGCGCGCGGTGAGCAGGTCGGCGCGCACCGAGCGCAGCACCCGCTGCGCATCGAGCACGTCGAGAATGCCGCGCTCGCCGAAGCGGTAGGCGGCGTCGGCCACGCGCAGCGCGGCCTCGGCGTCGCGCACCGCGCCCTCGCTCAGGGCCTGTACGCGCAGCCGCGCCATCTCCAGCGACTTGGCGGCCTGCCGCAGTTGCTGCTCCAGTTCGGCCTGGCGGCCTTCGAGCCGGCCGCGCGCGCGTTCCAGCTCTGCGCTGGCCTCGGCGATCGGGCCGCTGCGCTGGTCCAGCAGCGGTATCTGCAGGCTCACGCCGAGGATGTTCTGCTTCACGTCGGGCTCGCGGCTCTGGGTGTAGCGCAGCTCCACGCCCGGCCAGCGCCCGGCGCGGGCGGCATCGAGCTGGGCGCGGGCGCGTTCGGCCTCGGCGCGCAGCACCCGCAGTTCGGGGTTGGCGTCTGCCGCCTGCTGGCGCAGCAGCGCCAGATCGGGCGGCGGGAGTTCGTCCTCCAGCGCGGCGTCGAGCCGCCAGCGCGGCGGCAGGGCGCCGGCGGCCAGCCGGTTGAGCGCGATGGCGGCCTGCTCGGCCTGCAGCAGCGCGGTCTGCTGCAGCGAGCGCGCGTTGATGATCTCCGCCTCGGCCTTGATCAGCTCGTAGCGCGGCGCCTCGCCGCTGTCCACGCGGGCGCGCACCCGGGCGTTGACCTGCTCCAGCAGCGCCAGCGACTCGCCGGCGGCCGCTGCCTCGTACTGGCGCAGCAGGTAGTCGTAGGCGCGCAGCCGCACCTGCGCCACCAGTTCGTTGCGGGACACGGCCACCAGTTCCGCGCTGCCCTGCGCGTTGGAGCGCGCCGCGTCGACGCGGGCGCGGCGCAGCGCCGGGTTCTCGATGAGCTGCGACACGCCGATGCTCTGCACCCGGCCGCCCAGGCTGCCGGCCGAGCGCGCGCTCTGGTCGCCGCGGCCGTATTCCAGGCGCGGATTGGGCAGGGCGCCGGCGCTGACGATGCCGGCCGTGGCCGCGGTGAGCGAACGCTGGGCCGCGAGCAGGCCCGGGTTGTAGAGCAGCACCGTGTCGGTCAGCGCGTCCAGCTCTGTCTCTTATACACATCTAAAAGGGGGGGGGGGGGGGGGGGGGGGGGGGGGGGGGGGGGGGGGGGGGGGGGGGGGGGGGGGGGGGGGGGGGGGGGGGGGGGGGGGGGGGGGGGGGGGGGGGGGGGGGGGGGGGGGGGGGGGGGGGGG
>NZ_JAELTO010000384.1 GCF_016428875.1 Xylophilus sp. ASV27 | reverse complement strand
CCCCCCCCCCCCCCCCCCCCCCCCCCCCCCCCCCCCCCCCCCCCCCCCCCCCCCCCCCCCCCCCCCCCCCCCCCCCCCCCCCCCCCCCCCCCCCCCCCCCCTATTTTCAAGCAGAAGACGGCATACGCGATTTCCTGTACGGTCTCGTGGGCTCGGAGATGTGTATAAGAGACAGGCATAGGCCAGCGCCAGCGGCCAGGCGGAGCTGGACCGTGCGCGTTGCGGTGGCCGCCGGTCTTCCAGTGTGAATTGCGAAGGGCGCCTGGGTTTCACGGGGCGCGCCGCGCTCAGAAAGGCTTGA
>NZ_JAELTO010000383.1 GCF_016428875.1 Xylophilus sp. ASV27 | reverse complement strand
GCTGTACATCTCGTCGAATTTCTGCATAAGCGGGCTATCTCCTGGCTGAGGAGGATAGCAATTTCCAGGCCGAGCTAGTGCCCGGGCAGCGCCGGCGCGGCAGCCGGCCCGTGCTGCCAGTAGCGCCTGTCTCTTATACACATCTCCGAGCCCACGAGACCGTACAGGAAATCGCGTATGCCGTCTTCTGCTTGAAAAACGGGGGGGGGGGGGGGGGGGGGGGGGGGGGGGGGGGGGGGGGGGGGGGGGGGGGGGGGGGGGGGGGGGGGGGGGGGGGGGGGGGGGGGGGGGGGGGGGGGGG
>NZ_JAELTO010000382.1 GCF_016428875.1 Xylophilus sp. ASV27 | reverse complement strand
CCCCCCCCCCCCCCCCCCCCCCCCCCCCCCCCCCCCCCCCCCCCCCCCCCCCCCCCCCCCCCCCCCCCCCCCCCCCCCCCCCCCCCCCCCCCCCCCCCCCCATTTTTCAAGCAGAAGACGGCATACGCGATTTCCTGTACGGTCTCGTGGGCTCGGAGATGTGTATAAGAGACAGGCCCCATCCTCACCAAGTACCTGCTGGAGAAAACCCCCATTCGCAAAGTGGCGCTGGTGTTCGACCGTACCAACGAGTCACTGATCGAATACAAGAACATCTTCCGCGACGCCTTCAAGGCCGGCG
>NZ_JAELTO010000381.1 GCF_016428875.1 Xylophilus sp. ASV27 | reverse complement strand
GGCGGCAAGCCCGGCAGGCCACGCCGCCGGCCCGGCAAGCTGCATGCGGACAAGGGCTATGACTACCCCCGGTGCCGCGTCCACCTTAAGCGCCGCGGTATCCAGGATCGTATTGCTCGCAAAGGCACCGAGCGCAATGACAGGCTCGGGCGCCATCGGTGGGTGGTCGAGCGCACCCATGCTTGGCTGGCCGCGTTCGGCAAGCTGCGAACCCGCTTCGAGCGCCGCATCGACATTCATGTCGCGCTGCTTTCCCTGGCTTGTTGTGTCATCTGTGCTCGCAACCTCCCTTTGTTTTGTT
>NZ_JAELTO010000380.1 GCF_016428875.1 Xylophilus sp. ASV27 | reverse complement strand
CCCCGGCAGGCTGCTGAGGTAGTAGCTGAGCTCCTCGCTGGCGGGCTTGCCCGTTCGTTGACGCTGGCGCACGACCTGCACCACGCTGCACAGCCCCGGCCAGTGCGCAGCGGCCCGCTGCAGGGCCTGTCTCTTATACACATCTCCGAGCCCACGAGACCGTACAGGAAATCGCGTATGCCGTCGTCTGCTTGAAAAGGGGGGGGGGGGGGGGGGGGGGGGGGGGGGGGGGGGGGGGGGGGGGGGGGGGGGGGGGGGGGGGGGGGGGGGGGGGGGGGGGGGGGGGGGGGGGGGGGGGGGG
>NZ_JAELTO010000379.1 GCF_016428875.1 Xylophilus sp. ASV27 | reverse complement strand
CCCCCCCCCCCCCCCCCCCCCCCCCCCCCCCCCCCCCCCCCCCCCCCCCCCCCCCCCCCCCCCCCCCCCCCCCCCCCCCCCCCCCCCCCCCCCCCCCCCCCGCTTTTCAAGCAGAAGACGGCATACGCGATTTCCTGTACGGTCTCGTGGGCTCGGAGATGTGTATAAGAGACAGGTGCTGCACCGGCACGCCGGCATCGCCTGCATGGACCAGGACGTGTTCGTCAACGCCGTCGGCGGCGTGCGCATCACCGAGCCGGCGGCCGACCTGGCGGTGCTGCTGGCCATCACCAGCAGCCTG
>NZ_JAELTO010000378.1 GCF_016428875.1 Xylophilus sp. ASV27 | reverse complement strand
CCCCCCCCCCCCCCCCCCCCCCCCCCCCCCCCCCCCCCCCCCCCCCCCCCCCCCCCCCCCCCCCCCCCCCCCCCCCCCCCCCCCCCCCCCCCCCCCCCCCCCCCTTTCAAGCAGAAGACGGCATACGCGATTTCCTGTACGGTCTCGTGGGCTCGGAGATGTGTATAAGAGACAGGTGTGGCACAACCTGCATCTGGCTTTGCTGGGCGAGTTGCGCAATGCCGACAAGCTCGACTTCAGCCGGGTAAGCGTGGATGGGGCCAGCGTGCCCAGCCCCCGGGGGGCCCACACACGGGGCCCA